>CANQZA010000031.1 GCA_947628175.1 uncultured Clostridia bacterium
CATTGACGAGCTTGAGATGAAAAGACCGTTTGTTGCAGTGGTCAACTCAAAAAGCGATTATATTCCGGGTCATATGCACCTTGATAAAATTGCCGAGCAGGTAAAGGCCGGAATACGCAACGCCGGCGGTGTTCCGTTTGAATTCAACACAATAGGCGTCTGTGACGGCATAGCAATGAATCACAGGGGAATGAAATATTCTCTTTGCTCAAGAGAGCTTATTGCAGACTCAATCGAGGTTATGCTCACAGCACATCCGCTGGATGCGGTTGTCTTTATTCCCAATTGCGACAAAATTGTTCCGGGTATGCTCCTTGCTGCGTGCAGGCTCAATCTGCCGTGCATTTTTATAAGCGGCGGTCCCATGCTTCCGGGAAAAAGCACTGAAACAGAAAATCGTATCGGTCTTTCGGAGCAGTTTGAATATGTAGGCGCAAATGCAATCGGAAAAATGAGTGACGAAAATCTTGAGTCCTGCGCATTTACTGCTTGTCCTACCTGCGGTTCATGCTCCGGAATGTATACGGCAAATTCCATGAACTGTCTTACCGAGACAATCGGTATGTCCCTTCCGGGTTCAGGCACTATTCCCGCCGTTATGAGACTCCGCCTTGCAAAAATGGCGGGTGAAAGAGTTATGGAACTTCTTGAAAAGGACATAAAGCCGTCAGATATTATTACGGAAGAAGCCATTGAAAATGCCATGAGAACAGATATGGCAATAGGCTGTTCCACAAATACAATTCTTCATCTCACCGCGATAGCCCATGCAGCAGGGCATGATATTGACCTGTCCGTCTTGGATGCTTACGGCAGAAAGACTCCGCAGATATGCAAACTCAATCCCGCATCATCGGTATTTATCACAGATTTGAACGATGTGGGCGGTATTCAGGCTGTTATGAAGGAACTTGCAAGAGGCGGCATGATAAATACAGACGCCCTCACGGTAAGCGGCAGAGTTGCTGACAGAATTGCCGCTGCTCCCGATGCAGACGGAGAAATCATACGCAAGATTGAAAATCCGTTTTCTGCCGACGGCGGAATAGCTGTTCTCACAGGCAATCTTGCACAAGACGGTGCAGTTGTTAAAAAAGGCGCTGTTGCCCCTGAAATGATGCAGCACAAAGGGCCTGCAAAATGCTATGACTCCGAAGAGGATGCCATTGCCGCAATTAACGGCGGCAAGGTAGTTGCAGGTGATGTTGTTGTTATAAGATATGAGGGACCCAAGGGCGGTCCCGGTATGCGGGAAATGCTTTCCCCGACCTCTGCAATTATCGGAATGGGACTTGGTTCCTCTGTTGCGCTTCTTACAGACGGAAGATTTTCAGGTGCTACAAGGGGAGCATCCATAGGTCATGTAAGTCCCGAGGCCGCAATGGGCGGTACGATTGCCCTTGTTGAAGACGGAGATGAGATTGAAATTGATATTCCTGCAAGAGTACTCAAAGTAAATGTTTCAGATGAGGTGCTTGCGCAGAGAAGGTCAAACTGGAAGCCTCCTGTTCAGGAGCTTACAGGTTATCTCAAAAGATATGCGCAGCATGTAACAAGCGGTGCTAAGGGCGCAGTTTTTGAGGATTAGGAGTTGTTTTCCTTATGAGTGATGGAAAAAGCAGTAAGCACAGGCACAGCAAAAGGGAGAGTGTCCTGTCCAAATATATCGTATTACCACTTATTTTTACGGCGGCGTTTTTGATTTTGTCTGTTGCGGCAGTATGTATTGCAATGAATCCGGTGACAGAGCTTGTCCATAAGGTGGAAAATGGTGCGCCGAGAGCTGTCAGAGATGTAACACTCAATCAAAACAGAGACGGCAGAGAAATAGAGTTCGGCGATTATATTGCCGATATATCGTGTGAAAACACAGGTCTCAACTGCAAGGTTTATTACGGTGCAAACCGCATTTCATTTCGCGGCGGTGCAGGACTGTCCTCTGACTATTCACTCTTTGCGCAAGGCAAGCCCATCGTTATATCCGGATATGACAGCACATATTTTTCGCCGCTCAACGATACGGAAAAGGGCGATGTGATTACAGTTTCATTTAACGCGCAGACCTATAAATACAGAGTAAGTGAAACAGGTCTTACCGATAAAGGTGCTGACGCGACTCAAAATTCAAAGGGAGAACGGCTTGTGCTATATTCCGTTTTTTCCGATTTTTCAGAGAACAAGGATAAAAAATTTTATGTTTATGCAGACAGAATAAACGGCGGGGAGGAAAACGGATAATGGCAAATGATACCCGCAAAAAGTCCAGTGCCGGCTTGAGAAAATTTTTATCGTTTGTAATATATTTTCTCCTTGTTGCTCTTAGCTTTTCTGCGTGCTCAAGTGCGGTTTTTACAAATACGCAGAGCGTTAAAGAGGCTTTTACAGGTTATGAATATGTGTCAGGATTAAGAAATAATGTTATGGAATATGCCCGTGATGTTTATATGAAAAACGGAATTTCCTGCGAGAATCTGGAAAAGATTTTTGAATATTCCGCTGTTGAGACTATATCAGATGTATATATCGGCACAAATATCAGTCACAGAGCAGGTTATTCCGAAGAAATTTATCTCACGGAAATTGAGAAAATATGCTCAAAGCTTGAGGACGATATCCGCTCCCATCTTGATGAAATGAAAATTAAATATGACGGTAAAGATGTGGATAAAGCGATAAAAGTTGTCAATGACTATTTTGTATCGGAAATCAAAATACCATATATTCAGTATGTAAAGACCGTTACAAATTTAGGCTCGGTTGTTTCCATTGTTCTTACGGTGCTCAGTGCTGTTTTTACCGTTGCTGTTTGCGCCATAACATTTTTTGTCGGCAGAAAGAGATATCGTGCATTAAGATCTGTTGCACTCGGTTTTATGTCGGCAGGATTATTTGATATGCTTGTATCCCTTATGGCATTTATCATAATGCAGATTAAGCATGTTGATGTTTATCCTTTATATTTGCAGAACACTTTTCATCATTTTGTGAATCTGTGTATCGGCAGTGTGGCTGTTGTCGGTTCCATGCTGTTGGTGATTTCATTTGTTATCATCACAGTCGTGTGGAGGCTCAAAAAGAAGGATAAGTAAAGGAGTTATTATGGATAAGGATGTAGCTGTTTGCGTTAATAATGTTTCAATGGCGTTTACCCTTAGCAAGGAAAAAGTTGACAATTTAAAGGAATATATTATTAAATTGCTTACACGAAAGTTAGAATATAACAAGTTCTACGCTTTAAAGAATATTTCTTTTGAAGTAAAAAAGGGTGAGCATCTTGCAATAATGGGCATCAACGGCGCAGGTAAAAGCACGCTTTTAAAAACAATAGTGGGTGTTTATAAGCCGACGGAGGGTACTGTTGAAAAATGCGGTGTCATTGCTCCGTTGCTTGAGCTCGGCGCAGGCTTTGACCCTAACTATACAGGCAGAGAAAATATTTTTCTTTACGGAGCAATTCTCGGATATAACAGGGAATATATACAGAAAAAATATGATGAAATCGTGGAATTTTCTGAGCTTGGTGATTTTATCGAGGTGCCTGTAAAAAACTATTCAAGCGGTATGCGGGCAAGGCTCGGCTTTTCAATAGCTACCGCGGTTGAGCCTGATGTCTTAATTCTTGATGAAGTTCTCTCAGTCGGTGATGCCGGCTTTAAGAAAAAAAGTCTTGCAAAGGTTAAATCCCTTTTTTCAAAAGGGGTTACCGTCTTATTCGTATCGCACAGCGTTGAGCAAATTAAGGCAATATGTGATAAGGCAATTCTTCTTGAACACGGAGAGATTATCGCAAGCGGTGATGTTCTTGATGTTGTAAGTGTTTATGAGAAAAAAACGGCAAAAAAATCTTCTGCAAAAAAGACGGAAAAGAAGTAATAGAATCTAAAAGATAAGGATATTATGTTTCATAAGCTCATAAAAAGTATATTTTTGTTGATTGTTACATTTGCTTTTTTGCTATGTTTTTATATTTTAACGCCTTTTTCGGCATTTTCGTTTCATTCAGATTATATAGATGACGCGCAAAAATGGAATGGTACGGGCAGCATCATTCATTATGAGGACAGTGATTTTTCGGGCTTTATGAAGTATGAGAAGGATCCCGAAAATGCCTGTTTTTATACTTACCTTTACTTTTATGACAGCAGAATAGCTTATGAAAATGACAACAATATCACTTTGAGTTTTGTAGTCAGCAATGATGAAATAACCTACAGATTCTGTGTGAATAAAAACGGCATTACGGCTGAATCTGACGAAATTTCACGGGACAGAGTTCATGTCTACTGCAATTTTGACAATGTGAGCTGTTCAAAGTCCGGCGGTGAAATTCTTGCGGGCTTTGAGCTTACCGATAAAAACGATACATCTCTTAAAAATAAAATATCGTGTGAATTCAGTTGCGGTCTGAGCAGTACAAAGGTTCTTTTTACGGACATACCTTTTGATCTGACTAAAAATAATACCACGCAAAGCAAGACCTCAAAGCCCACTTCATCCCTGTCAAATAAAAGTACTGCCGACAGAACCGTCAAAACGACTCAAAAAAGTTCTGACACACAAAATGGTGTTTATTCAGATAATCATGACGCCGGTACAACGGCTACAAAGTTCACTCCCTCGTCTTATACAACGGTGAGTCAAAAGAATCAAAACAGTTCCCAATCTGAACAAACGCAAACGAAAAAATTTGATGTAAATAATTATGCAGAGCGTACAGTAAATAGAAACAATAATATGGATACATATTCAGCCGCAACCACATCCGCCCGTGAAAATTCAGGCGAACCAAGCGTTTCGGTGAGTGATACCGTTTCGGATAATGCGGAAAACAATTCCGTTTCGTCGGTTTTATCTATGTCGGATTCTGCAAAAATTTGTGCCGCAGCGGCGACTTGTGCAGCAGTATTAGGAATTTCTCTTGTACTGACAGGCTGTTTCAATAAGCGAAAACACAGTATATCGTCCGATAATGAGGAAAATAAATCGGATAAGAATTAGCAGATTGGGTTGATTTTGTTGCGGTGACTGAATATACTGTTTTTTGAGGTGATTCATTATGTTCAAAGAAATAAAGTTATCTGAAATGAAGGAAAACCCCGTGGCTCTTTTTAAAGAGCAATGGGCTCTTGTCACTGCCGGAAACAGTGAGAAACTCAACACAATGACTGTTTCATGGGGCGCTGTGGGTGAGCTCTGGGGTATGGATATGGCAACCATTTATATCCGTCCGCAGAGATATACGGAGGAATTTCTGGACAGGGAGGATTATTTTACAATCACTTTCTATCCGGAGGATAAAAAAGGTATCCATAAAATCTGTGGCTCAAAAAGCGGAAGGGATATTGACAAGGTCAAAGCTTGTAATCTTACTCCCTGCTTTGACGAGGCGGCGCCTTATTTTAAAGAAGCTGAAATTGTTATCCTTTGCCGCAAAGTTGCAAAAAGCAGATTTAACCCCGATGAAATTATTGACAAATCTGTTATTGACCGTTTCTATGAAATAAAGGATTTTCATTACATTTATCAGGGTGCTGTTGAAAAGGTCTTGATTTCTGAATAATTATATTGTATAATAATGTGCGAAAAGGCAGGGGTATTGTCCTTATTTCATAATGTAGCGTATGGGCCCTGTGCGACAGGATGCTACGAACCTTGTCAGGCGGGGAACCGAGCAGCAATAAGTGGATTATTCTGTGCGCCGCAGACAAGTCTGTGCGTTACATTATGAAATAAGAAACTTCTGCCTTTGTTTTTCTGTTGTGTAATTTTTAAGGAGGGGTAATCATGTATCAGGTTTTATACAGAAAATACAGACCTAAAGTCTTTGCGGATGTTTGCGGTCAGGATCATGTTACATCCACCTTAAAAAATGAAATTAAGGAAAACAGAATAGCCCATGCCTATCTTTTTACCGGCTCAAGAGGTACGGGAAAAACTACCTGTGCAAAAATTCTTGCAAAGGCAGTAAACTGTGAGAACCGCCATGACGGAGAACCGTGCAATGCCTGTGAAGTTTGCACAGGGCTTGACAGCGGTGCAATTTATGATGTTGTTGAGATTGACGCCGCGTCAAATAACGGTGTTGATAATATCCGCGATCTGCGTGAGGAGGCAAATTATACTCCCACACGGGGAAGGTACAGAGTTTATATTATAGACGAGGTCCATATGCTCTCAACAGGAGCTTTTAACGCCCTGTTAAAAACGCTGGAAGAGCCTCCTGCCCATGTGATTTTTATTCTTGCAACAACTGAGGTGCATAAGCTCCCTGCAACCATTCTCTCGCGTTGCCAGCGTTTTGATTTCAAACGAATTCAGCCTGAAACAATGGCTGTGAGGCTTAAACAGGTTGCGCAGGCGGAAAATATGAGCCTTGATGATGATGCGGCAGTTCTTATTGCAAGGCTTGCGGACGGAGCGCTTCGTGACGGATTGTCAATACTTGATCAATGCGCGGGTACAAGCGCTCATATTGACTCAAAACTTGTGTCGGAGATTGCAGGACTTGCGGGAAGAGAAATGCTGTATCAGCTTTCAGACTGTATTTGTAACCGTGACAGTTCACAGGCAATTGATATTGTATCGCAGCTTTATCAGAACAGCTATGATATGGAGCGCCTTTGCACGGAAATGATAAACCACTTCAGAAATTTTCTTGTGGTTAAAACGGTGAAAAAAAGCAGAGGACTCGTTATTTGCAGTGACAGCGAATTTGAAAGCATAGTAAAATGCGCTGCGGATTTTTCTCTTGAAAGTATAATTTATGCGCTTGATTTGTTTCAAAACACACTGGCCAAAATTAAAACAGGTGCCTCGGCAAGAATAGAAATGGAAATGACCTTTATAAAGCTGTGTGAGCCCGGGCTTGACACTTGTTCAGATGCAATACTTGACAGATTGTCAAAGCTTGAGAGGAAAGTTCAGGGATATGCCGCTCCACAGGCCAAAACCAAGGAGAGTGCAGGCTTTGCGGACAGGCAGGGTGTTTCGGCAGAAAATGCCCCTGAAAACAAAAAATCCGCAAATACAAATCATGAATCTGAGGATGCGGCGGACATCCGGACAGCTCTTTCAGATAATCCTAATCCGCACGAGGATGAGCAACGCACCGGGCATATGTCTACTTTACAATCAGATGGTTCACAGGATGAAAAAACAGGTGAGCGCAGGGAATTTGAGCAATGGGCAGAATTTATGGATATGATTTATGCAAGTGATATTGCTCTTTTCGGTGTACTTAACGGTGCAAAGGGATTTATAAAAGATGAGTTCTTTCTGATTGACAGTCCCAATCCCACGGTAAGGGAATTTATAAAAATTCCCACTCACGCAAAGGCAATCAAACAGGCTCTTTTTGATGTGACGGGAATCCATTACAAATTGGGGTTATATAAGCAAAAAAATGCTTCACGGCAGCCTAAAAGGGATTTGCTGGAGGATTTGATAAATCAGGCACAAAATAATGTTAAAATAAATTTTGAATAAACAGGAGATTGGATTATGAAAGCAAGACTTCCACAGGGAATGGGTTCAGGGCCGCAGAATATGCAGAGTATGCTCCGCCAGGCTCAGAAAATGCAGGAAAGCATTGAGGCAAAAAAGGCAGAGCTTGAGGAAAAGGAGTACACCATTACCTCCGGCGGCGGAATGGTGGAAATAACAGTGACAGGCAGGCACGAGGTGAAAGCAGTTAATATAAATCCTGAGGTTGTTGATCCCGAGGATGTTGAAATGCTTGAGGATATGCTTGTTGCGGCTTTAAATGAGGCTATGCGTCAGATTGATGAGGAATCTGAAAGAGAGCTTGAAAAGGTTACAGGCGGATTGAATATTCCCGGACTTTAATTTTTGATTTTCAGAGGTAGATATGAGTTTTAATCTTGCACCGCTTCAGAATTTGATAGATCAGTTTGAAAGAATGCAGGGAATAGGTCATAAAACTGCGCAGAGAATGGCATTTTATGTTCTTGGTCTTTCCGATGAACAGGCAAGAGAATTTGCGCAGGCGATTACAGACGCACATACCAAAATAAAGCAGTGCAGAATCTGCTGCGACCTTGCAGATGATGACCTTTGTCCCATATGCAAAAGCAACACAAGAGATAAAAGCGTTATATGTGTTGTTGAAGATCCGCGGGATGTTGCTGCAATCGAGCGCACAAATGAATTTAACGGGACATACCATGTTCTGCACGGCGTTATTTCCCCTATGGACAATATAGGTCCTGATCAGATTAGAATTAAAGAGCTTGTCGCAAGGCTCAATGATGATACTGTTGAAGAGGTTATTATGGCAACCAATCCGACAGTGGAGGGCGAGGCGACTGCTATGTATATAAGCAGGCTTCTTAAGCCTATGGGCATAACGGTAAGCAGGCTTGCGTACGGCGTTCCCGTGGGAGCAGATCTTGAATACGCAGACGAGGTTACACTTTCAAGAGCGATTGAAGGAAGAAGTCTTATATAATAAAAGTGAGGCATGACAGGCTTGAGCAGTAATGAAAAACAAATAATTGCAAATAATAAAAAAGCCTATCACGATTATTTTGTTATTGACACATATGAGGCAGGTATAGAGCTTTTCGGTACGGAGATTAAATCTATCAGAAACGGCAGAGTTAATCTGAAAGACAGCTTCTGCTCCGTGGATGACGGACAGATGTATGCAATAGGTATGCATATTTCCCCCTATGAACAGGGCAACCGCTTTAACCGTGATCCTATGCGAAAAAAAAGGCTTTTGCTTCATAAAAGAGAAATAATGAGGCTTTTTGGCGAAAGCCAGCAGCAGGGTCTTTCAATCATTCCGTTGAGTCTTTATATAAAAAATGGAAGAGCAAAGTTGGAAATCGGATTGTGCAAGGGTAAAAAGCTCTATGATAAAAGGGCTGTGCAGGCTAAAAAGGATTCAGACAGAGCAATTGAAAGAACTCTTAAAGAACATTACAGATAAATATGGGGATGAAAGGATTTCGACAGGGTTGTTGAACCTTGGTCAGCGAGTAGCGGAGTTGCACCGCTTAAAAAGTAACAGCTTAAAATTAACTGACAACAATAAATCAGTTGCTCTTGCTGCTTAATTAGCAGCTTGCGTTCTGCCGCAGAGTGCCACGGCTGCGGATAGGGCGTCGATTTAGTGGCGGACATGAATGAAAGAGCGCTTCGGCTTTCATCAGGTATCAGAAGCTACCGTAATCTGCAGGTTGTCTGTTGCCGGCAGATGAGGGGATAACCTAAAAAACAGACTACACTCGTAGAACCCTCGGCAAGATAATTTTGGACGCGGTTTCGATTACCGCCATCTCCACCAAAAATAAAAATCCGAAACTCACCATCGTAGGTGATACTTTCGGATTTTTTGTTTTATTCTTTGTTTGTTTTGCTTATATATTTGTACCCGGTCAAATTGCTTATATATTCGCCTGAAGTAAAATTTGCTTATCATTGTTCGTTATCTGTATTATCAAAAAACGATGCTTTAAATGGTAATGAGATTATAAGACATGAAGAGGTTGCCGGCAATGTTTTAACAATTTCAATCAGCGGTAAAACTTGACGAAACGGTAAAAATTTTTATACTATTTTAATTAAATAATTGAATAAAAAAAGATTTGTCACAACTTATTATTGATATAATAAACTTATAATATCTATAACGCTTGCTAAGAAAAATAGATTAGATGAATAAGTGAAAGTGGTGATTCTTTATGAACAATTCTGATATTATTGATGAATTAATAGAAATTAAAAGTATTAAGAATTTAACTAATTATCAGATTGCAAAGAAAAGTAATTTGCCGCCGACCACAGTCGCTAATATATTTAACAAGAAAAGCGCGCCTCAACTTGATACCTTAATTGCCATTTGTAATAGCTTTGGAATGAGTTTGACATTTTTAAGCAACAATGAAAAACGATTAAATCTTACAGAATCAGAAAGGCATATCCTAAAATTATGAAACTTGCTTGACGAGGAAATTAGGAATTAGCAATAAATTTGTTGGAAAAATTAGAAAAAGTAAGATAAAGAAATGATTTCAGAAAAGGATAGGGACAAAAAGTCCTTATCCTTTTTCTTTTACTGCTTTTTATCAGAAGTGAAATTCATTAAAAAAATGGAGCAATATATCTATTTTTTGTATAAAGAGTACTTATCATCTAATATATTTAATTATATTTCAAAAATTATTACATAATTTTAATAATTCTATTGCACCGTTTGCCTTGCAGTTTTGAAATACTGCCATAACCATTTGCTAATTTCATTGTATCACTTTTTATATTTTTTACAGTCGGTTGCAAAAGGGCGTAAAAAGACCCTGCTTGCATTTTCAAAATCTATTTGTGTGTAGGGTGCATAGCACTCTGCTATTTATTCGCTTTATCCTGTCCCAGCAAAGTAGGGCGTTTTTTATTTATACATTCCAAGTGTTACCACATTGCTGACAAGCGCACATCGCTTTTTGTTTATTAACAAATTTTTGTTTCTTATGACCGAAAATTTTAAAAATTAGTGCTGGTAGTGTAAAAAGAATCCATTTAATCGGTACCCACCAAAAGCCTATAAAAAACCACCAAAAGAAACCATGATGTTTGTTCTTAAGCTTGATTTCGTTGATTACTTGAACGGTAACATTTGCGCTACCACATTTTGGACATATCATATTATTGTTCTCCTTCAAAAAATATTTTAATCACTTAAAAATAAGTACTCACTTTATAAATAATAAAAATGGTCGTATTTTGTCAACTGAAATTGCAAGATTGCTCGAATATTATACAAAAAAGCACATAGTAAAAAGATAATTTATACTGAAAAGAAATCAAATCACTGTTGAATCTGCCGTTTTGCTTAAAGTATCCAAGAGGGAAAGATTCATATTCTTTATTATTTTGTGTCCATTTTTCTGCAAGTTTTTAAATTCATTCATAAATGCATTTGTTTTTCAATTGCGATAACAAGATTAGTTGTTAGAAAACATGCAATAATTATAAACAATCACATAACACAAAGAGAACATCATAATGCTTAATACTTACAAAAATTAATTATTTTTTATTGCATAACCGCCAAAATCTTCTTGTGTTTCAAAATAGTAATTTGTATTTTTACAAATTTCATTATTCTTGTGTAACCACATTTTAAAATCATCATATTCTGATATATCTAAGACAGTAGCAGTATAGGCATATCTTTTATATTTGTATATTTGGAAATTAATCTTTTTTTAACTAAATATTGTAAATTTTCCATAATCACAATTTACTGGTAAATCCAACAGCCTTTCCAATTACTCTAACCTTGTTCATTTCTTCATTTACATAAACAAAGGGCGGATATGCTGGATTCTCGGCTTGTAAGCAGTACACCTTTAATTGAAAAAACATCAAATGAATTTATATTTTCCTCATCAGACCAACCCATTAAATAATAAGGTGCGTAAGTCGCTCAGCGGCTCACGCACCTTATTACTTAATTATTAGTAGTGAAAAGGAAACATTTTCTCAACTGCTTTTTGCGGTATCCCGAACGGTTCATTCACCGGTTAAAAGCCGTGCATTGTTTTCAAGTTCGGCTATTTTGTCTGCGCCGACCTTTGCGATAATCTCTTTAACCCCCTTTTCGTATTCCGGAGGTCTTGAAGTGAGATTATGGCAATCTGATCCAATCAGATGTATTCTGCCTGCTTTCATATATTTTATAAGCTTCTTTTTGATGCTGCGTGATGATGAGACAAATGAACTGATATTAACCTGTGTCAGACAGCCCATTGCTATATATTCATCAAGCAGATCGGGATTATCCATAAGAGATGCATATCTTTCAATATGTGCAAGCACCGGTCTTTTGCCGTAGTCGCAGTAAAGATTCATTAATCTGTCATAACTTTCCTGCGAAAAATCAGATGAAAACGGATGTTCAATTAAAATATATCCGCTGTCGCCAATGCAGATATCATTAATATTTGTGTTATTAAAAAGATACTTGCTTATATAGACTTCGGCAGCGGGGATAAGCCTTGGTCTATCATCATCAGACAGTGCCTCTTTAAGTGCATCAAATGCTTTACTGCGCCTTTTTAAAAAATCCTCAAGAGAAATGGAATCGGAATAATAGTGCGGAGTAAGTATTATTGTTTTTGCGCCCTGCTTTTTTAGGGATTCAATCATTTTAAGACTTGTTTGAACATCCGCGGCGCCGTCATCAATTCCCGGCAAAATGTGACAGTGAGTTTCAACAAGATTTTCAATCATCATGATTTACACCTAATTTCGGGGATCTTTATAACGGCGGTTGCCTGCCTGGCTGTCATAAGTTCTGTAGTAAGAAGAGTAGGAATAATAATCGCTTCCGTATCTGTAAGAACTGTATTTTCCGTATCTTCCATATCTTCCGTAGCGTCCGTATCGTCCGTACTTGCCATATCCGTAGCCGTATCTTGCGCTTCTTGATTCTACATAGTTTACAACAAATCCCAATATTTTTGCATCGATAAACTCAAGTGAGGAAAGAGCCTTCTGAAGCTCAGGGTGTGTGGACTGGTTTGAGCGGACAATCAATACAACACCGTCAGACTCTCTTACAAGCGGCAATGCGTCTGATACAACATTTACAGGCGGAGTATCAATGATAATGTAGTCGAAATCATTGCTTACATCCTTTAAAAAATCTGACATGGGCTCAGAGCCGAGAAGCTCCGCCGGGTTTGGCGGAATCGAGCCGGAGCATAAAACGGAAAGATTTTCGTACTCGGTCGGGTGTACGACGCTGAATATGTCTGTATGTCTTTTTCCTGATATTGTATCGCCGAGATAATTCGTGAGTCCGGGTGAATTCGGAACTGAAAAATAATGGTGTATTTTAGGCTTTCTGAGGTCTCCGTCAACAAGGAGAACGCGCTGGTCTGCCTGGGATATTGTAATAGCAAGGTTTATTGCCGTGGTGGTTTTACCCTCGTTGGGTACTGAGGAGGTAACAACAATCGTTTTACAGCCCTTTTTCATTACAGAAAACATTATATTTGCTCGTATTGTTTTGTACGCCTCTTCTATTTTGAATTTAAGGTCAGGCTGAATTTGTGCCGCGTCAAGCAGAATTCGTGAAGAATTTATTGTGGATGTTTTTTTGTCTGATTTTCTTTTTTTAGCCATTATTTTACATCTCCTCTCGTTTCTTGTGTTTTGGAAGGTGCCGGATTCTTTATTTCAAATTCCGGAATAGAACCGAGAACAGGAATTTCATACCTTTCAACAAGTTCCTCACTGCTTCTGATTCTTACATCAAGCAGATCACGAAGAACAACATACACGGCGGCAAGAGCCGCGCCTATAATAAATCCTACAAGGCATTTTTTCGGGTAATTCAGGCTCTCGGACGCAGTGGGCTTTATTGCCTTGTCCTTTACCTCAGCGGTGACGAGTCCGCTGTTTGATATATCCATAACATCAGGTATACTCTTTTCAAGCTGACGGGCTATATCATAAGAAAGGTTTGCGTCCGTTGTGGTAACGGTTATTCTGAACATTGCGGTATTTTCAATTTTTGAAATGGAAACAGCGCCTTTAACAGTTGAGCCGCTGTAATTCGTACTGTATTTTTTATTCAGCTCTTCCGCAACACTTTGATTGAATTCATTTGTTTTAAAAATCTCAAGATAGGTATCAAGCATTTTCATTGCATAATTCATTTTGCTTGTATTGCTTACAGACTGAGTTGTGGAATCGGAAAATTCCTGCGTGGCATCATAAGCAGTTGCAAGAAATTCAACACTGGAAGAGTATGTCAGAGTTGTAAAATTAGCAGTATAAAAATATGCTGCAAGTGTTCCGATTAAAGCAAAGAGTACTATAATTTTCCACTTTTTTAAAAGCAGTGTTACTATTTTTTTTACATTAGCATCAATATCCATATATTCATCCTCCTGTTTAAAGCCCGCACCCGGATTTTCAGAGAAGGGCGCATGCTTAAAACTAAACAATATATTACTTCATAAAAACACTTTTGTCAATGACATTTATTCTATTGACAAAATATTACGAATGTTAGATAATACTTTATAAATTAAAAATAAATTTCTGCTGTTATGTAAAGGAAAACTATGGAAAGAAAAGCTGAACATCAGATTAAAATGCCCGTATGGGGACCCTATTCAAAAAAGTATATGGGCATAACAAGGATAATTGAGGAACTTGCCGATGCGGGGGCAAGATTTGATTTTTCAATTCATCCGACTTTATGGAACAGTTCAACTCCTGTTCCGAATGTTACCGTTCCGTCAGGGTATCATCTGTTCAATTGCAAAAGGGATTATACCTATTATTCTTACAGATATGAGCTTATGTGGAAAGATCAGGTTTATGCCGATATTTCATTTTGCAAAATAAATGATGAAGCATACCTGATGAGATGTGCGTTTATAAATAATACACCGCTTACTCAAAATTGTATTTTAAATGTTTTCGGTTCCCTCGAGTATCCGTATTCCTCATATTGCAAAGTGATTGCTCCGCAAAAATGTGTGATTAAAAGTGCAAATGATTATGAGCAATATATTTACGCGGTTTCACGCCCGTGGGATGAGGAAAATCCGGACGGTATGTTCAAGGGTATGTTTTTGGATAAAGAATTCTATCTCGGAAAGGGACTGGGGGACCGTTGCTCAAACACCCATGTAAATTACCTTCATCTTAAACCCTTCGGCTGTGAGGAGGGGGATTGTGTTTCTTACAGCCTAAGTGCAGAGGGATTTGTTCATCCAATCATTGTGCTGAGGTATAGAACGGTTACTGATGGAGACGCTCAGTTTTTTATGAACGACCGTAAAATTACGCTCCCGCACAGCGATGATTTAACCTTTGCGTATTTGCCTTATTATGACGACTTTATGCTCAGAAGTCTTGGAAAAGCGGGGGTTGAGTTTGATTTTCTCGCTGTTGTGGAAAACGAAGAAAAAGAATGGCTCTCAACCGAGCAGGTGCCATATCGGTATATTCCGAAAATCAGTACGCAGAATGTCGGCGTCGGTCACAGAACCACTCTGGAATTTGAAGACGCAGGAAAATTCTGTGTTCTTACACATAATGAAAACACGAGGGAAAGAACACTTGATTCCGGATGTCTTGAGGACGCTCTCATAAACCGCCTCTCAAACGGGGACTGCACATATGATGATTTGACGGAAACATTTTCCGGCTCTTTTGCGCGCAAGAAAAGCGATGACGGATTTTTTCACAATACGCTTATTAAATCGATTTTCATTGAACCCGATTCCTCTCATATTGAATATGTTGTTCTTTCAAAGGATGTATTCGAGCCCTTGACAACAGATCAGTACGAGGATATTTACAAAAAAGCAAAATTGTCTTATGATAATATAGAGTATAATGATGCGGGCAAAAAATATACGCTTTCAACGGAAATCCTCAAATCAACACTTTTTACGAATGTGGTTTATCCCGTTTATCTTCACGGTGAAAATGTGATTCATCACACACCGGGTAAGCGCTGGGATAGCTTTTATACATGGGACAGCGGATTTATAGGTATGGGACTTCTCGAATATTCAAAGGAGATGTGCCTTTATGCGCTGGATATGTATCTTTGTGATGATACAAATCAGGATTTTGCATTTCTTCATCACGGCTCGCTTGTGCCTACTCAGTTTTTTGCCTATCTGGAGCTTCTCAAGAGGACACCGGATAAAAAAAAGCTGGAATTTCTTTATGACAAGGCAAAAATATATTATGAATTTTTAAGGGGCAGAACTCACGCGTCTACCTGTGCAAAATTTAAAAATGGTTTATTGACTGCCTACGATTACTGGTATTCGCACTGCGGCATGGACGATTATCCCGCACAGATGGAAATGATAAGAAACGGCGCTGAAAAATACACCTGTCCGTGTCTTACGACAAGCCAGGTTATCAGAGTGGGAAAGATAATGAAAATGATTGCCGACTCGCTTGGAAGATATGGCGATATAAAGACATATGACCGTGATATTGCGTCTTCGCAGAAAGCATTAAATGAGCTTGCATGGGATGAGGAAAGCGGATATTTTTCTTATACACTTTATGATGATGCCGGCAATTATATCGGATTGATGAAGACAAAAGACGGCGAAAACTGGAACAAGGGTATGGACGGTGTTTATCCTATTGTTGCGGGTGCAGTTGAGGGTGAAAGAAAAAAAAGGCTGATTGAGCATATAAAAAATCCCGATGAAATGTGGTCTCAGGCAGGCATTTCCGCGGTTGATATGTCAGCTTCCTACTATATGAATGACGGATATTGGAACGGCAATGTGTGGATGAGCCATCAGTGGTTTATCTGGAAAACCATGCTCGACAACGGCGAGGCTGATTTTGCATATGACATTGCAAGAGTCGCGCTTGATATGTGGAAAGAGGAAACGGATTTCACCTACAATACATATGAATGCTTCGGCATTGCAACAAAACGCGGCGGCTGGTTTCATAATTTTGGTGGTCTTTCCGCTCCTATATGTATATGGGCGGACTGCTATTTCAGACCTCAGACGGTTACAACAGGTTTTGATATATGGACCGATTATCAGAATACTACGGATACAGATGCCGAAATTTCTTTTAAGTATTACGGAAATAATGACAAATATACAATCATTGTAACGCTTTCAGACAAGGCGGAGTATCAGGCATATCTTGACGGTACGGAAATCGAATTTTTTGAGAGAAACAAGGGCTCTTTGGAATTTACATTCAGCGGGGACATAAAGCTGGGTGTTCTAAATATAAAAGCGAGGGGATAAAAATGGCAAACAAAATTTACGGCAGTAATAATGAACCTTTGAAAATTCAGTTTATTACAGATGTGCATTATTACTCAAGAAAATCAGGAACACAGGGTAAGGCATATGAAAATGCCGAGTCCAAATCACAGATGGTTATTAAGGATAGCGACCTTGTTATCAAGGCGGGCTTTGATATGCTTTGTGAGGACACATCTACGGATATTGTCGTTCTTTCGGGAGATACCACAAGAAACGGGGAAATAGACTCTCATAAAGAATTTATCGAAATGCTGCGTGATCTTAAAAAAAGAGGGAAAAGGGTTTATGTTATTACAGCCACACATGATTTCAGACCGGGCGGTGTGACGGAAGGCTATGACGGTGACAAAAAAATTGATGTTCCCGCTGTTGAAGACAGGCAGGATTTGTGGGATCTTTACTATGAATTCGGACCGAGCGAAGCAATTTCGACACATAGGGAATCACTGAGCTATGTAGTTCAGCTCGCTCCGGGTTACAGGCTCTTTGCTCTTAATGATGATACAAACTTTAAGCCTGAGGGGGAAAGAGGCTCAGGCTATTCGGACGATTGTATGAAGTGGATTCTTGAGCAGCTTAAGGACGCGCAGGAAAACGACCAGTATGTTATAGCAATGACGCATCACCCTATGATTGCACCGTCACCTTTCTATGCAATTATAGGCAAAGGGGATATGCAGAGAAACCATGCGGTAACAAGAGAAATTTTTGCCGACGCAGGCTTGCACTGTATGCTGACGGGGCACACACATGTTCACAATATCAGCTACATAACTTCTGAAAAAGGAAATGTATTTTATGATATTGCCTGCGGCGCCATGATAGGTTGTCCGCCGGTTATGAGGAATGTTATATTTGACCCCAAAAACGCAAAAATAGATGTAGAAACCGTTAAAATCACAAATGTTCCGGGACTGGATACAAAGGGAAAACCTTTTGATGAGTATATGAAGGGCTTTTTCTTCGGTATGATTGCGGAAGTAATCTGGGCCATGGGCAATGATATTGACCGCCTTGCAGAAATGACTCCGTCCTTCTCAATTCCGGGAGAAAAAGTTAAAAAGCTTGCGTGGATAATAAAACCCGTCGGCAAGCTGCTGAATAAGCTGACCTTCAAGAAAATCTGGAGACTCTGTAAAAAAGAAAGCGGACTGAAAAAATCCGATATAGCAGACATAGCTGACAACAGAGTTGTTGATTTTATTCTTGAGCTTGTTCAAAATCTCTATTGCGGTGACTCGCCTTACAACCCTGAGACCAGAGAATATAAGATTACCTGCGGATTTTTAAATGTGATTGATTCTTTCCTCAATACAATTCATCTGAGTATTGGCAAATTCCTTAAGGGAGCAACAAGTGTCAGAAGTCTTGTAGAGCCTTTGCTCTGGAATTCGGGATATTGTGACGCCCGTGCGACTTTGCCTATTTATCCTGTTTATGACGACGAAAACCCCGCTCCTCCTAAAAAGGAAGAAGAGACATTTAAAGATCCGGTTAAGAAAAGCAACAAAGGTCCTCTCATTCTTCTCATTATTGTTCTTGCCGTTATTTTGCTGCTGGCGATAGCCGCGGGACTGATTGCGCTTATTGTATGGGCAGTCATTTCCATCATTCATGCGATAACGGGATTTGCGGTTTTAGGTCTTTTATAATTAGTTATTGCAATGGACAGAGAAACTTGATATAATAAACTCACAAAATATTTTTAACTTGTAAGGAGTAAAATTTATGGCAGATGAAAAGAAAAAGATAAGTCTCGGCGGTATTGATAATGCGGCAGAGGAAAAAGGCTCATTCATCAAAACCCTTTGGCAGCTTGTAAAATTTCTTGTTGTCAGTGGTCTTGTAACGATTATTCAGTTGGTACTTGCAAATGTTCTTCCTCTGATTTTTGACAGCGTTACGGCTACAATTCCTGCTTTCCTTCAGGGAATATTTGTTCCTGATGTGATTTTTGACGCTTCGACTGCGAAGGGTGCAGAGCAGATTTCAAAGTATGTTGTTGGCGGTGTGGTAACCTGGGGATATATTCTCCCGTTCTTCCTCTCAAACGGTATTGCCAATATTTACGGCTATATCCAGAATAAGAAGACTACCTTTAAATCCGACGCGCCTAAAATTTGCTTTGTTATTTACATCATTCTTCTGATCGCCTTGATTCTTTTCTCAACCTGGCTTCAGGGCGCTATTGTAGGCTGGCTGAGCAAGGTGAACATTGCTTTCATCCAGGGACTTGCAAGGACAATTGCCTCTCTTGCCTGCGGCTTTGTTCAGATGGTGATTCTGTTCCCTATGGAAAAATTTGTTCTTCTCAAAGAAAAAAAGCCTGCTGACGAGGGCGCAAACGCATAAAAAAGATTACTTAACCGCTCGGAAACTTATTGTTTTCGGGCGGTTAATATTTTATTATGAATGTTTTAAATTGTTTATTTTACCTCTTTATCTTTTTTATTTGTTGTGTTATGATATAAACTGGTGATTTGGGTGAAGGTGCAAAAAAACGATAATATCCGTCTTAAAATTGAATCACTCACCTCTGAAGGAAGCGGCCTGGGAAGATATGACAATATGGCGGTATTTGTCCGCTCAACCGTTCCCGGTGACGAGATAGAGGCGCATATTATTAAAGTGTCAAAAAATTACGCCGTGGGCATTCTCTCAAAAATCATCATCCCAAGTCCCAAACGAACGGAAAGCGACTGCCCTTACTCACAAAAATGCGGAGGGTGCTCCTTTCGTCATATGGCATATGATGAGGAGCTTAATTATAAAAGAAACAGAGTTCGGGACGCGCTTGTCAGAATAGGTCACATGGATGTTCATGTTGAAGATATTGTCGCGGCGGACAGCATAACAAATTACCGCAACAAGGCTCAGTATCCTGTTGAAATAAAAGACGGAATAATGTATGCGGGCTTTTATGCCTATAAGAGCCATCGTATTGTACCATGTACAGACTGCCTGCTTCAGCCCCGGGAGTTTAAAAGCGGGCTGAACGCATTTTCAAAATGGGTTAAAAAATTCGGCATAACCTCATATGATGAGCGTACAGGCAAGGGGCTTTTGAGGCATATTTATTTCAGAAAAGCTTTTGCAACGGGTGAGCTGATGGCATGTGCCGTGATTAACGGAAATACTCTGCCGGGTGCGGATACACTTATATCACTGCTGAGAGAAAATGTTGACGGTCTGAAATCGGTTGTGCTCAATATTAACAAAAAGAATACAAATGTCATTTTAGGCAATGAATTTATAACGCTCTGGGGCAGTGATAATATAACGGATGTTCTGCTTTCAAAAAAGTTTGAAATTTCACCGGATTCCTTTTATCAGGTGAATCACAGCCAGTGCGAAAAGCTATATAAAAAGGCGATGGAGTTTGCCTCGCTTAAAGGCGGAGAAACGCTGCTTGATTTGTACTGCGGTGTCGGAACAATAGGAATTATAATGGCAGACAGGGTGAAACAGCTCATAGGAATAGAGATTATTGAGCAGGCGGTTGAAAATGCAAGAAACAATGCACGGCTCAATAACATACATAATGCACAGTTTATATGTGCAGATGCGCCAAAAGGGGCGGAAATTTTAAAGGCACAGGGGATAAGACCGGATCTTGTGGTGCTTGACCCGCCGAGAAAAGGCTGCGACAGTAATCTTTTTGATACTATTGAGCAGATGTCACCCAAAAAAATGATTTATATTTCTTGCGACAGCGCAACCCTTGCAAGAGATCTTGCGATACTGAAATCAAAAAATTATGTTACTAAAAGAGTGGCGGCTATAGATATGTTTCCCGGAACACCGCATGTCGAGTCAGTTGCTCTGATAGAGTTTGGAGATAAATAGGTATGAAGCTTAAAGAAGGTATAGTTACAAATTCAATAGACGGTGAAAGTTTTGCAATTGCAACGGGCAAAGCGGCAAAGCATTTTAACGGCCTTGTCAAGAATAATCCGACGGCAGCGTTTATTTTTGAACTGCTCAAAAAGGAACAGACGGAGAATAGTATTGTGCATGCCATACTTGAGAAGTATGAGGTGGACGAGGCGACTGCAAGAGCAGATGTAAGAGAGCTTTTGGCATTATTAAAAAGTAAAAATCTTGTTGAGGATTGATAATGAATTATTCATCTGTTGAAATCAAATATCTTGCTGAAATGCTCAGGGCTGCTTTAAAAGGTGCGCCTCTTGCAAAAGCGCCTGATACTATCAATTGGGACAAACTCATTGCATTGTCAAAAAGCCAGCAGGTCTATTCCATGATTGCGCCTGTTCTTGATTTATCATGCCTTACAAGCGAGCAGGCTGCTGACTTTAAAAATCATACCCAAAGCGAGCTTGTGAGAATTCTTGCGGTCAGAAATGAACTTGAAGAAATAAAGGGTGAGCTCGAAAAAAGCAAGATTAAATTTATGCTTTTAAAAGGAAGCGTTATCAGAAAATATTACCCGCAGGAAAAAATGAGACAGATGTCCGATATTGACATTCTGTATGACAGCTCTGACAGGGAAAAGCTTATCAAAATAATGAGATCAAGGGGATTTTATCTCTCAACGGCGCAGGCTAATTCAGATGATTTTTATAAAAATCCTTTTTATCTGTTTGAATTTCATAGGGAAATTTTTGATGAGGCAGATGAATTTCATCCTCCGTTTGATTTGTGGAAACGCGCAGAACGGGACAGCAAAAATCCATATGAATATCATATGTGTACAGAGGATATTTTTATTTATACACTGTGTCATATGTATGACCACTACTGCATAACGGGGTGCGGAATCAGATTTGTGTGCGATATATATGTAATGCTCACGGCGTCTGACAATCTTGATTGGCATTATATTAATTCAACCTTTGAAGATTTTGGATTCAAACCGTTTTGTGATACAGCTATAGGTCTGGCAAAAGCACTTTTTGACGATGAAAAGTCAACGCCTGAGCAGCAGGAGCTTTTTGATTTTATCATGAGCGGCGGAGTTTACGGAAGAGGAATAGATTTAAAAAAGGAAATTGATAATCATTATGGCGGCTCTAAGCTGAGGTATATTCTTCACCGTATTTTTCCTTCAAAAAAACAGATGTTCGGCAATTATCCCGAACTGAGCAAAAAACCGTATTTTCTGCCTCTTTTTTATATTAAACGCCTGTTAGAAAAATTAACATATCATAAAAAGCTGATGAAAGACGAACTCAGAAGAATAATGAAATCATAATTTTCGGAGGTTTATTCCTTTGGCAACAGATAAAACACATATCCGCAACTTTTCCATTATAGCTCATATTGATCACGGTAAATCTACTCTTGCAGACAGGCTGCTGGAGCTTACAAGCTCTGTTGCAGGCAGGGATATGCAGGATCAGATACTGGATGATATGGATCTTGAAAGAGAAAGAGGCATAACAATAAAGGCACATGCCGTAAAGCTGGATTATACTGCAAAAAACGGCGAAGTATACCATTTCAATCTTATTGACACGCCCGGTCATGTTGATTTCAACTACGAGGTGTCGCGTTCCCTTGCGGCGTGTGAGGGCGCAATACTTATTGTTGACGCATCTCAGGGTGTAGAAGCACAGACGCTTGCGAACACTTATCTTGCGCTTGACCATAATCTTGATATTCTTCCCGTTATAAACAAGATTGATCTCCCGGCTGCTGATCCGCAAAGAGTGGCTGAGGAGGTTGAAGAAGTAATAGGAATACCCTGTCTTGACGCGCCGAGAGTCAGTGCCAAAACAGGTGAGAATATGGATTCTGTTCTCGAATATATCGTAAATGAGATTTCTCCGCCGACCGGTGATGACAGCAAACCTTTAAAAGCGCTTATATTTGATTCGGTTTATGATTCCTACAGAGGTGTTATAGTTTATGTGAGAATTATGGACGGAAAAATAAAAGCGGGCGACACCATGAGAATGATGGCAACAGGTGCCGAATTTACGGTTGTTGAGGTCGGATATATGCGAGCAACCTCACTTGAAAAGGCGCAGGAGCTTTGTGCAGGAGAGGTAGGATATATCACCGCCTCTATCAAGACGGTAAGCGACGCGAGAGTGGGCGATACTGTTACAACGGCTGAGAATCCTGCTTCGCAGGCGCTTCCCGGTTACAGAAAAGCAAATCCAATGGTGTTCTGCGGTATTTACCCGGCAGACGGCGCCGATTATGAGGCGCTGCGTGACGCTCTTGAAAAACTACAGCTCAATGACGCCTCACTGTCCTATGAACCGGAAACCTCGGGAGCGCTCGGTTTCGGCTTCCGGTGCGGCTTTCTCGGTCTGCTTCACCTTGAAATCATTGAGGAGCGTCTTGAACGGGAATATAATCTTGAGCTTATTACAACAGTTCCGAGCGTTGTTTATAAAATATACCTTTCAGACGGCTCTATGGTGGAAATTGATAATCCTACCAATTACCCCGATCCGGCCTATATCGACTACTGCGAGGAGCCGTTTGCCGACGCGAATATATATGTTCCGAGCGAATTTGTCGGTACCGTTATGGATATGTGCCAGGAACGCAGGGGTGTATTCCGGGATATGAATTATATCACCCCGGATCGAGTTGATATTCGTTATGAGCTTCCTCTTAACGAAATTATTTATGATTTTTTTGACGCGCTCAAATCAAGAACAAGAGGATATGCTTCGTTTGACTATGAAATATCCGATTACCGCAAAAGCGAGCTGTGTAAGGTTGATGTTCTTTTAAACGGGGATATTATAGACGCATTGTCCTTTATTATTCACAGGGAAAAAGCCTATGCCCGCGCAAGAAAAATAGCGGAGCAGCTTAAAAAACATATACCGCGCCATTTGTTTGAGATTCCGATTCAGGTGGCAATCGGGGGCAAGGTCATTGCCCGTGAAACTGTTAAAGCACTGCGCAAGGATGTGCTTGCAAAATGCTACGGCGGTGATGTCACAAGAAAGAAAAAACTGCTTGAAAAGCAAAAAGAAGGTAAAAAAAGAATGCGGCAGTTCGGTCAGGTTGAGGTACCCCAGGAGGCTTTTCTGCCGTTCTCAAGCTGTCGTCGGATGATGAATAATAAATATACGGGAGATGGATATTATGAGAAGAGATAAGACAA
>CANQZA010000032.1 GCA_947628175.1 uncultured Clostridia bacterium
CCTTTATAGTCCATAATGCACATTGCACCCTGAACGGTTTCATCAGGCATGCGTCGGTAATTCTCATAAACATCCTCGAGTGAATCCTGTATGTCAAAATCAATTGCCGTATATATTTTCAATCCGCCGCCGTAAACAAGATCATGCGCCTTTTTACTTGTGTATCCTGTCTTCTGTAAATCCTCCTGAACGGAAGTAATCACATAGTCAACATAATAGCTGGTAATAATATTTTCATTTTTCTTTTTATTTTCATCTTTTAATTGTGAACCCTTATAGTCTTTACTGTTGGTAAAAACCATTTTGTAAGCAACGGCATCATCATATTCCTCTTTTGTGAGAAATCCCTCTTTGTACATGGCCTCTAAAAACCAAAGCTGTCTTGTTCTGTTCTCCTCGGGATTCATAAAAGGATCATAGGTTGACGGTGCCTTTGTAATAGCGGCAAGACACGCACACTCCGCAGCATTGAGGTCCGATACTTCCTTTCCGAAATATGTTTCTGCGGCAGTCTTTACTCCATAGCAACCGTTTGAAAGAGAAATGGTATTGAGATATGCCTCAATTATCTGTTTCTTTTTATAATTTCTCTCAAGGTTCAACGCTTTCAGTATTTCATTGAATTTTCTTACATAGGTTGCTTTATTTTCATCAGTCAGATTCTTGATAAGCTGCTGAGTAATTGTGGAACCACCCTGATCATTCTGCTTGATGAACACGCCGATTGTTCTTATCCAGTCAACACCTTTATGATCATAATAGCGCTTGTCCTCACCTGCAATAAAAGCACCGGGCATATATTTGCTCATTTCATCAAGATTTACCCAAATACGGTTTTCCTCACCGTGAAGCCGTGTTATTTCAACCACATTATCTCCCTCATAGCCGTATATAAATGAGGTTTGATTCTGTGATGACGCCTCTTCAGCCAAATCAAAAACAGGATCACCGTATACTACACTGTAACCATAAATGGCAAGCACGGAAAAACAGACAACTCCTACAACACCGACAACCATTATGATTCCGAGTATAACCTTTGCAAAGGTTGAAGCGGCATTTTGAGCCGGCGTTTTTTTCTTCGGCGTTTTATTTTTGCTTATTTTGCGTTTTTTCTGCGAAAGCTGTTTATCAATATTCCTTCCCCTCTGCGTTTTCTTTACTCTTTTTTCAGAGGAGGAAATATTGTATGAAGACGGAAGATTGCCCTCATTTTTTTCACGGGATGTTTTATCTTCATTATAAACTTTAGGGGAATTATTCATAAACGATTCAAGCAAATCATCATAATCTTTAGAAGCCATTTTCATACCTCCATAAAAATATAAGTTATTATATTACAATACAGATAATAAATAAAGGGGTAATTTGTAAACTTTTGTAATAAAATTATTATACTATATACTTTGCTCTTTTTTTATTAATTAAAACAGCCCGCTGTGAGACGCTGATATTATCATAATTCTGCTTCGCGCGAATAAATATCCAATATTTTCTCTTACATTTGGTACACTGCCCCGCACTCTTGAATGTATTGTTATTATTTGAAAAATCATAAGGAATAAGCGTATTTATTGTTCCTGTGCAGTCCGGGCAATGGATGATCACTTTATCTACATCAAATTCATTATAAACCGGCTTTTGAATATAATACGGTTTAAATATAAGCTTTTCAAAAAAAGCTGTGTCGCATTTGGAAATATAATTTTTAAATATATTTTTATCAAAAACTTTTTTAAAGCAATATGCCGCAACAAAGCAATCCTCAAGCGCCCTGTGCAGATTTGTTGTATCAATCTCAATATTAAATATTTGTGCGCAGTTTGCCAGACTTATCTGATTGGCGGTAGTGCTGTTTTCAATAAAGTGCATACAATATTTCTGCGCATCTGCGTAATAGTTCATAAACGCAACATAGGCGGAACCCGTAAAGCGTTTAAAATTATCTGCGAGGGTATATAAATCACTGTTTGACCAGCTTAAAAAAACATTCTTCTCCCGACCGCACCAGCGCGCAAAATCAGAAAAAGCATGGTCAAAATCAATACCGTTTTTCTTAATCTCTTCATTTGTGATATGCGTGAGGTTTTTAAAACGCGAGCCGAGTTTCTTTGTAACCTTCGGTTTAATAAGCTGCTTGAATGTATCAACAATGTCGAGCGATGCGTTCAGCTTAACGGCACCAATTTCTATAATTTCATTTATACCCTTTTGCGTTTTGTAATTATATACATTATTCCATTCAAAATCGAATATAATATAGTTCATAATTCTCCTGAGATAAAAAAATTAACCTTGCATTACGCAAGGTCAACTCTTTCACTTAAAATATCAGCCTATAAAAAGAAAGACAAGGAATGCAGCAAGAACAATAACAAAAAATACTACAATTAACCACTTTGTAATTCTTTCAAGCTTTGCCTCAATAGTTCTTCCCTTTGACTTGCCGAGAAATGTCTCTGCACCGCCGGCAATAGCACCGGAAAGATTCTGGGAGCGACCTTCCTGCATAAGCACAACAATTGTTATAATTATAGAAGCTATGATAAGCACAGCACCGAATACATAATGATACCAGAGCATAATGATTTCCTCCGTTTTAGATAAATTACTTGTGAATTATATCATAATACGAAAAATAATGCAAGTATTTTTTTATTATTTTAAAAAGTCATTTGTTCTCCTATATCGGTTTCACTTAAAACCGCACCCGCAGCCGGGAGGTTTTTGGCTCTGAAACGCCATTCCTTTTCAAATTCACCCTGCTTGTAAAGATGCACAGACTCAATCTTATGTGTTTTCTTCAGCTTCATTACGGATATTCCCTGTGTATCCTTTGTTGCTTTAGGCAGAATAGCGGCCGTGTTTATAAGAAGGCGTCTTCCCGACGAAGAACAAAGAACGATATCCGTATCCTCTTTAATATAGACAGCCTGTGCAAGAGGATACTTTGAGGAATACGCATTAATAAGCTTTTTTCGGTTTGTTTTCGTTTCATAAGCGCCTGCATCGACCTTTGCAAGCTTACCGTTTTCAAATACAAAAATCATATATCCCGTATATTCACTTAAAACAGCCATATAGACAATCTGCTCACCGTCTGCCATATCAAGTTTTGCAGGAACATATTCTCCGAGAACAGAGGCTTTTGTATCCGCAAAATCATCTGCCTTTGATTTATATACTTTGCACTGATTTGTAAAGAACAAAAGCTCGTCCTTGTTGGAACACTCAATTTCAGGGAGCATTTTGTCCCCTTCTTTAATCTTTTGCTCACCACTCATACGAAGATTGGCAGTTTTGATTTTTTTAATATACCCTTGCTCCGATAAAAAGAGCGTAACAGGATAATCGGCAGTCTGTACCGTTTCTTCCTCATAGCTGTCATCAATATCATAGATGACCTCGCTTTTTCTGCCTTTATCATATTTTTTTGAAACAGTTTCAAGCTCTTTAATAATAATTTTTTTCATTTTGCTGTCGCTTGAAAGTGTTGACTCCAAATCAGCTATTTCATTTTCAAGCTGTTCAATATCCTTAATTCTTTTAAGAATATACTCACGGTTGAGATGACGCAACTTGATTTCCGCAACATATTCTGCCTGCACTTCGTCAATACCAAAGCCTATCATGAGGTTAGGAATAACCTCGGACTCGCTTTCTGTTTCTCTGACAATTTTAATAGCCTTATCAATATCAAGCAGGATTTTTGAAAGTCCCTTGAGAAGATGAAGCTGCTTTCTCTTTTTATCAAGATTAAATGTAATTCTTCTTTTTACGCAGCCTAATCTGAAATCAATCCATTCAAGAAGAATTCCTTTTACTCCTAAAACAACAGGTCTGCCTTTTATAAGAATATTAAAATTGCAACTGAAAGCGTCCTGCAGCGGCGTTAATTTATACATCTTCGCCATAAATACCTGCGGATCCACACCGCGTTTTAAATCAATGGTTATTCTAAGACCAGTTAAATCTGTTTCATCACGAACATCATTGATTTCTTTAATTTTATTTGTTTTGACAAGCTCAATGATTCTGTCAATAATCGCCTCCGAAGTTGCAGTCGGCGGTATTTCGGTAATATCTATACAATTATACTTCTTATCATAACTGTATTTTGCCCTTACTTTGACAGAGCCGCGTCCCGTCGCGTAAATTTTGTCAAGTTCCTCTTTTTCATAAACAATATAACCGCCGCCCGCAAAATCAGGAGCAATCAGCGTATCACTAATAATATGATCGGGATTTTTCATAAGAGCAATTGTGGTTTCGCATATTTCTTTTAAATTAAATGACGCAATAGAGGAAGCCATAGCTACGGCAATACCCGTCGTTACATTGCAAAGAATTGACGGAAATGTAACGGGAAGCAAAGTTGGCTCCTTCATAGTATTATCATAATTGTCAACAAAATCAACCGTATCAGATTTTATATCATCAAAAAGCTCATGACAGATTGGCGCAAGCTTCGCCTCTGTATAACGCGATGCGGCATACATCATATTCTTGCTGTATGCTTTACCGAAATTACCCTTTGACTCAACATAAGGGTAAAGCAATGACTCATTACCTCTTGAGAGTCTTACCATAGTCTCGTAAATTGCGGCGTCACCGTGCGGATTAAGCTGCATTGTTCTTCCCACAATATTGGCACTTTTTATGGTTGAACCCTGCAATAGTCCCATATTATACATTGTGTAAAGAAGCTTTCTGTGTGATGGTTTAAAGCCGTCTATCTCAGGAATAGCACGGGAAAGAATGACACTCATTGCATATGGCATATAATTACCTGTCAAAGTGTCTGTTATAACCTCATTCTGCACAAGTCCTGCGCCCTTGATATGAACATTGTCTGCCAAGGGCGAATTATTTTGTAATTGTGTTTCTTTATTTCTCTTTGCCAAAATATTCCTCTCCTTAGCTTACATCTGCGGCAGAAATATAAAGATGACCGTAATCGGCGATATATTCCTTTCTGCCTTCAAGATTATCACCCATCAGCAAATCAAACATCTCCGATGTTTTTTCCGCATCGTCAGAGGTAACTCTGATAATACGCCTTGTCGCAGGGTTCATAGTTGTAAGAGCCATCATCTCAGCCTCGTTTTCACCAAGACCTTTTGAACGCTGAACGGTATATTTTTCATCACCTATCTCAGCTCTTATCTCATCCATTTCTGATTCATTATAAGCGAAATATGTCTGATCCCCGCAAGTAACCTCATATAGCGGTGATTCGGCAATATAGACTTTGCCGGCATCTATCAGCTTGGGCATCAGTCTGTAAATCATAGTTAAAATAAGAGTCCTGATCTGAAAACCGTCAAAATCTGCATCTGTGCATATGAGAACCTTTGACCAGCGGAGATTATCCATATCAAATAAGGATAGATCCTTTGAGGCTCTATTCTTCACCTCAACACCGCACCCGAGCACCTTAATCAGATCGGTAATTATTTCATTTTTAAAAATTTTGTCATAATCTGATTTAAGGCAGTTTAAAATTTTTCCTCTTACGGGAATAACTGCCTGAAAACGCGCGTCTCTTGCCTGCTTGCAGGCGCCCAGAGCAGAATCACCCTCGACAATGAAGACTTCTCTTTCGCTTACATCCTTTGAACGGCAGTCAACAAATTTCTGAATACGGTTTGTCATATCCATCTTGGACTGAAGGGATGTTTTAAGTGTTTTCCGCGTGTTTTCCGCCTTTATTCTGGCGCGCATATTAATCAGAACTTGATTGCATATTTTGTCTGCTTCCAGCTTGTTTTCTATAAAATATACCTCAAGCTGCTTGCGGAAAAAGTCATTCATTGCCTCCTGAATGAATTTATTTGTTATAGCTTTTTTCGTCTGGTTTTCGTAAGAGGTCTGCGTTGAAAATGATGATACTACAAATATGATGCAGTCCTCAACATCCTGTGCGTTAATCTGACCGTCGGTTTTTGTATACTTATTATTTGCTTTAAGGTAGGCGTTGATCTGATATACAAAAGCGCTCTTGAAGGCTTTTTCGGGAGCACCGCCGTGCTCAAGATAGCTTGAATTATGAAAGTATTCCTTGAGTTGAGTCTTTAGTGAGAAGCACAGCGCAGTCTTGATTTTCAGCTTATATTCCGGCAAATCATCTCTGTCTCGTCCTCTGCGCTCACACTCCCAGTATTGTGGCGAAGTAATGGCGTCATCGCCTGCCAGTTCCTTTACATAGTCACTGATTCCGTTGTTGTAGCAAAACTCGTATGTTTCAAATTTTGATACCGTTTGCTGATCCTTAAGTATAAATTTGACGCCGTCATTTACAATGGCCTGTCTTTTGATTGTATTCTTATAATATTCAATCGGAACATTTATATCCGTAAAGACATCAAGATCGGGTTTCCATTTAATCCTTGTGCCAGTATCGCTTTTGTCATATTTTTCCTTAATAAGTCCGCCGATATTCTCACCCTTTTCAAAATGAAGGGTATATTTATATCCGCCCGTGCGAACCTCGGCATCCATATATTCCGAAGCGTACTGAGTAGCACACAGACCAAGACCGTTCAGACCGAGAGAGAATTCATAGTTTTCATCATTATTGTCATACTTTCCTCCGGCATACATTTCGCAGAAAAGAAGCTCCCAGTTATATTTATCCTCATTTTTATTATAATCAACAGGTATTCCTCTTCCGAAATCCTGAACCTCAACAGAGCCGTCAAGAAAGCGTGTTACAACAATCCTGTTTCCAAAACCCGCTCTTGCTTCATCAATGGAGTTTGACATAATTTCAAATATGGAATGCTGACAACCCTCAAGACCGTCCGAACCGAATATTACGGCAGGTCTTTTTCTGACACGGTCTGCCCCTTTCAGGGATTTGATACTGTCATTGCCATACTCTTTCTTTTTTGCCAAAATTATCCCTCCGAAATAAAGTATATATACTAATTCATTATACAATATATTGTATAAAAGTCAAGAATTGAAAAAAATTAAGCGGCAGAAATGACCTGCCGCTCATTTATTTTACTGAATATTTGTTGATTCGTCAGAATTTTCACCATCAGATAAAATTACGGTTTCGGAATTCTCATCTGAGGATTCATCCTTTTTATGTGATAAATCCTTTTCATGATCATCCTGACTTTCCGGACTGTCTATATAACCATTCTCAACAAGAGATACAAACTGCGCATTGTCAATTTTTTCTCTCTCAATCAGTGCCTGTGCAACAACTTCCAATTTATCAATATGTTCCTTGAGAATCTGTTCAGCTCTTTTATATGCGTCTGTAATAATTCTCTCAACCTCTGTGTCAATTTTGGAAGCAGTAACCTCTGAATAATTCTTAACATGACCATAATCGCGTCCGATAAAGACTTCTTCATTATCCTCACCGTAATTTATAGGTCCTATGGTATCACTCATACCATATTTTGTAACCATTTCGCGTGCGATTTTTGAAGCCCTCTGAATATCGTTTGATGCTCCTGTTGAAATGTCACCCATTTTCAGGGATTCCGCGACTCTTCCGCCGAGCATGGAGACAAGAAGGTCAAGCATTTCCTTTTTTGAATCGTAATTTTCTTCCTGAGGCTGGTACATTGTATAACCGCCTGCACCCATTCCTCTTGGAATAATCGAAATTTCCTTAACGGGATCATGGTTATCAAGGTAATAAGAAACAACAGCGTGACCTGCTTCGTGGTAAGCGGTAAGACGCTTTGCCTTTTCGCTGTATTTATGAGATTTCTTTTCAGTACCAAGCTTTACTCTCGCGGCAGCGTCCTCAATTTCTTCATTTGTTATGGCGTGTTTGTGGCGCCTTGCCGTCAAAAGAGCTGCCTCATTCATAAGGTTTTCCAAGTCGGCACCCACAAAGCCGATAGTAGATTTTGCAATTTCCTTGAGGTCAACATCAGGTGCAAGCGGCTTATTTTTGGAATGAACCTTGAGTATATCCTCTCTTCCGTTTGTATCAGGCATACCGACAGTAATCTGCCTGTCAAATCTGCCCGGTCTCAAAAGTGCGGGATCCAGAACATCAGGTCTGTTAGTCGCCGCAATTACAATAACACCCTCGTTTGCGCCAAAACCGTCCATTTCAACAAGAAGCTGGTTTAAGGTCTGTTCCCTCTCATCATGACCTCCTCCCATTCCGGCACCCCTGTGACGGCCGACGGCATCAATTTCATCAATAAATATTAACGCAGGTGATTTCCGCTTGGCCTGATCAAAAAGGTCACGAACTCTTGACGCACCTACACCCACATACATCTCAACAAAATCAGAGCCTGATATGGAAAGGAAAGGTGCACCTGCCTCACCTGCAACCGCACGCGCAAGGAGTGTTTTACCTGTACCCGGAGGCCCTACAAGAAGAACGCCCTTGGGTATTCTTGCACCGAGCTTTGTGAATCTGTCAGGCTCTTTGAGAAATTCAACAAGCTCCTCAAGCTCTTCTTTTTCCTCATCACATCCTGCAACATCTTTAAATGTTGTTTTTCTTTTTTCATCATCAACAAGACTTTTTGTCCTGATTTTACCGAAGCTCAGTGTTCTGTTTGTCTCATTGTTCATCGCACTGTTCATTTTTCTGAATGCAAGTACGCCAAGCACAATAAGCAACACAAACATCAGTGCTGACGGCAGCATACTGATTATCCACGCATTCGATGTTCCGGCCTTATAGTCATAAACGATTGCCTTTGACGGATGAAGGTCGTTGTATTCATCAACCTCATCTCTTATATCATCCAGGAAATAGGAAACATTGGGAACAGAATATCTCTGCTCCTTATCAGGCTCTTTGAAGGTTTTGTAATCCAGATTTCCGCTTGATAAATCGAGTGAAAATTCGGAAATTTCGTTATTCTTAAACATCGCGACAATCTGTGAATATTTAACATCAACCTTTGTTTGGCGGTTGGCAAGAAAAATTACAGAGCCGATTAAAAGAACGGGAATCAAAATATAAATCAGCGCCGATTTCCAATTTTTAGCCATATTGTTCATTCATTAATCCTCCGAAGGAAGTTTTACAGACAAGATTTTTTTCGTATTTCTGTCAGGTACAACCCTTTTATCAATACAGTATCCCACGATACCCACAACACCGGAATCGTCCGCAACAACCGCAGTGCTGTCACGAAACTCAACGGGAATTTTAAGCTCGTTATAAAGTTTTTTAAGTGTTTTTGTACAATTTCTTCCGGCAGGAGAAATTGTATCATGAGGCAATCTGCCCCGAATAACAAAATCACCGTTGATTTTATCATAATCACAATAAAAATCAACTGCTTTTTTATTAAATTCAGAAATATTTAAAATTTCCGTAACATAACTGCCTTTAAAATTCCGCTTTTCAAAATCGGCAATCCGCAGATATGCCTCATCACATAACGCAAAAACAGTACCAGATAACTGCGTTCTTGAACTGCAACTGCGCTGCAAAAGCGCAAAAACCTTTTCAACGCAAATCCTGTTTATCGGCACAGAATGCTGTGATAAAAATTTAATAATCACTCTTTTAATAATTGCGTTATCATATTGTTTCAGCAGTTGAACAGACAGTCTGCCGTCCTTAAAGCAGGAATCAAAGGCCTTCCTTGACAGCTTATCCAAAACTGCCTCATCTTCACACGCGCTAATTATAAAATTGTTTATCGCATGTTCATAATCGGAATTTATTACGGAAAATTTACTAATAATTTCATTTCTTATATAGTTTCTTGAATATGAACTGTCATAATTTGTGCTGTCAATTCTATATTCTATGCCATTATCAGCGCAATAATCCCTTATTTCACAAGAAGTAATTTCTATAAGCGGTCTTATAATCTTGCCTCTTACGGGAGGAATACCGCAAGCTCCTTTAAGCCCGGTTCCTCTCAGGAGTCTGAAAACAAGCGTTTCTTCATTATCTGAAAGATTATGCGCTGTTGCTATTTTATCACACGGAATGGAGTGAAAAAATTCATATCTCTTCTGCCTGGAATACTCCTCAACACCAATCTTTGCCCGTTTCGCTTCATGAACAGCATCTATTGAAAGCAGACGGAATTTAATGTTATTTTTTTTACAGAATTCCTCAACAAATTGAGCATCATCGACTGAACATTTTCCTCTAATACCGTGTTCGATATGAGCAACGGTAATATCAAGGGAAAGCTGTTCTCTGACATAAAGCAGAAAGGAAAGCAACACCATTGAATCGGCACCGCCTGAAACCCCTGCCACTACTCTGTTACCGGGAGAAAGCATATTGAATTTGTTAACCGTTTTTAGAATTTTATCAATCATAGTACGATTTATCAACAGACCTGAACCGTGTAAATTCCTTATCAAATATCATTTCAATAGTACCTGTTGCACCATGTCGGTTTTTTGCAACAATCAACTCGGTTTTGCTTGCGTCGATTTCGTCCTGCTTATCATCGGCAACATCATTTCTGTAATAATCCTCACGGTACAGAAACAAAACGATATCGGCATCCTGTTCAATTGAACCCGATTCACGCAAATCCGAAAGCTGCGGTTTATGATTTTTTCCGTGCCCTTCAGTTCCTCTTGAAAGCTGCGCACAGCAGACAACAGGTATTTCCAGGTCCTTAGCTGTCATTTTAAGATTTCTTGTAATTTCGGATACTTCCTGAACCCTGTTTTCCTTTTTTGCAGCCGATGAAATGAGACCAAGGTAATCAATAATAATACAGTCAACATTTTTCATTCTTCTGACTGTTGATTTAATTTCAGGAACAGTTAATGACGATGTATCATCCAGATATAATTCAACATCATTGAACTGCCCTGCGGCATTTCCGAGCCGTACCCATTCATCCTTTGTAAGCTCACCTGTCCTGAGTTTGTGTGAATCAACGCCGGCCTGTGCAGACAAAAGCCTCTGGGCAAGCTGTTCCTTTGTCATTTCAAGACTGAAAACAACACATTTTTTTCTTGCGTTCATTGTGATATTTTGAGCAAGATTGAGCGCGAAGCTCGTTTTACCCATCGCAGGACGGGCACCTATAAGTATCAAATCCGATTTATTCAGTCCTGTAATGTATTTATCAAGCATTCCAAAGCCGGTAGGTATGCCTTTATGCTTTTCCTTTTCCTCTCCTGTAAGAAGAGCAAGATTGCCGTAAACCTCATTGACAATAATCTCACTGATTTTTGAAGGACCGCTCTTTTCCCTTCCGCGCCTTATGTTATAAATCATCTGCTCAGCGCCGTCAAGAATTACCGAAGCGTCAGCATCCCCGCCCGTTGCCTGATCAATAATATCATTTGATACATTGATTAGGGCTCTGAGATAATACTGCTCTCTCACTATTTTGGCGTAATACTCGACATTGGCCGTGGAAGGTACTACGCTTGCAAGCTCAAGCAGATAATCTCTGCCGCCTGCTGTATCATAAAGCCCCTCTTTTGATAGCGTATCAGCGATAATAACAGGGTCAATTGCCTTTGAATTGGTATACATTGTCATCATCGCACTGAAAATAGCTCTGTGCTGAGGCAAATAAAAACAGTCCGCATTGATTTGAGAAACAACTTCCTCCATACAAGCGGGTTCAATAAGAATACTGCCCAGTACGGACTGCTCAGCTTCAAGATTAAAAGGCATGGAAGAGCCTGAAGAAAGTGTTGTACTATCAGCCATACATTAAGCCTCCGACACCTGAATAAACACCTTTGCGGTAATGCCCTGATATATTTTTATTTCAGCCTGAACCGTGCCAAAAGTTTTAATATCCTGCATTACAATTTTTCTTTTATCAATATCAATTCCAAGCTCATCTTTTATTTTATAGGCCACATCCTTTGATGTAACAGAGCCAAAAAGCTTGCCGTTTGCTCCTGCCTTTGCTTTGAGGCTAAAAGTCTTGCCTTCAAGAGCGTCCGCATCCGCCTGCGCCGCCTTAATTTCCTCTGCTTTATGAAATTTTTTGGCAGATTCCTTATTGTTAAAATCGTTCATAGCAGCGGTATTTGCCTCAACAGCCAATCCCTTTGGGAAAAGGTAATTTCTTGCGTATCCGTCAGAAGCATTTACAAGCTCTCCCTTTTTGCCAAGACTTTTAACATCCTGTTTGAGAATAACTTTCATAACCTTTCACACAGCCTTTCCGGCTACAAATATAAAGTAAATCACATAAATCCCCGGTAGCCGTACAGGGTGTGATGATTTTAACCGCATCCGTTATATTTCCATCAGAATCGGAAGAATCATCGGACTGCGCTTTGTTTTTTCATACATCATGCGAGATATTTCGTCACGAAGCCTCGTCTTAACAGAATTCCAGTCGTGATAGTTACTGTCGTAAATTTCGTCAATCACACGGCAGGCAAGATTCCTTGCACTGTTCATAAGTTCCTCGTTTTCTCTGACATAAACAAACCCTCTTGAAACAATGTCAGGACCGCTTACAACACTTCCAGATGCACTGTCTATGGTTGCAACAACGATTATAATGCCGTCTCTTGAAAGATGTTTTCTGTCATTTAAAACAATACTTCCGACATCACCGACGCCAAGACCGTCAACATAAATTTCACCCGCGGGCACATTTTCAAGTGTTTTGATGCAATCATCCGACAGTTCAATTTTATTACCGATACTGCCTATAAAAATGTTCTCCGGCTTTATATCCATTGCAATACCAAGACTGGCATGCTTTTGCAGATGCTTCTGCTCACCGTGTACGGGAATAAAATACTTAGGCTTTACAAGCCCCATCATAAGTTTCAGCTCTTCCTGGCAGGCATGACCTGACACATGTACCTCATACATTTTTTCATATATAACATCAACGCCGTGCTTCATAAGCTCATTGACAACATTACCTACCATTTTTTCATTTCCCGGTATCGGCGTGGCAGAAATAATCACATAATCGTTAGGAGATATGCTGACCTTTCTGTGTTCATCGAAAGCCATTTTTGTCAATGCGGACATCGGTTCACCCTGAGATCCCGTTGTGATTATAACCAGCTTTTCGTCAGGATAATTTTTAATCAAATTAATATCAATCAGAATACCCTCCGGAACATTCAGATACCCCAATTCACTTCCGACATTTACGAGATTTTCAAGGCTTCTTCCTATAACCGCAACCTTGCGTCCCCTCGATTGCGCAACATCAATAATCTGCTGTACCCTGTGGATATTGGAAGCAAAGGTTGCAACAACTATTCTCTTGTTTTTTGCCTTTCTGAAAAGAAGTTCAAATGACTCGCCAACCGTCTTCTCGCTCATTGTATAGCCGGGTCTTTCGGCATTTGTGGAATCAGAAAGAAGAGCGAGAACCCCGCGTTTTCCGTATTCAGCAAAGCGCGGCAGATCAATCATATCACCGTCAACCGGTGTAGTATCAATCTTAAAATCTCCGGTCTGAATGATTACACCCGCAGGGCATCTGATTGCAAGTCCTACTGCATCGGGTATGGAGTGGTTTACATGTATCATCTCAATATTGAATGAGCCGAGCGTTATATTATCTCTCGGTTTGATTTCAACAAGCTTTACATCCCCGAGCAAATTATGCTCCTCCAATTTGCCCTTTATAAGACCTATCGTGAGCTTTGTTGCATAAATAGGAATATTCACTTTTTTTAAAAGGTAGGCAAGACCGCCTATATGGTCCTCATGACCGTGTGTAATGATAACACCCCTGATTTTTTCAGCATTTTTTTCAACATACGAAAAATCCGGTATTACAATATCAACACCGGGCAAATCGGAATCAGGAAATGCCAGACCGCAGTCAACAATAAACATATCGCTGCCATATTCATAGACGGTCATATTTTTTCCGATTTCATTCATTCCTCCGAGAAACGCGATACTGACAGTCTCCTTAGCCTTTGGCGGACGCAGCGATTTCTTTTCGGAAGCCTTGCGGTAAGTGACATAACGCTTTTTGGAATTCCGTTTTCCTTCGGCATTCTTACCGTTTAGCCTGTTTTGATTTGTCATTAAAAAAATAACCTCCAAAGATAAATAATTTTTCCGTTCAACAAGAATTTTATATATTCTAAAATATTATTGCCTTCTTGTCAAGTCGGTTCCATATTGATTATTACCAAAATAAGTGGTAAAATATATCTGTAATTAATAATATATGAGGTATTTATGAAGAAGATTGATATTTATACTGACGGGGCGTGCAGCAATAACCCGGGCAAAGGCGGATGGGGCGCTGTTCTTGTATACGGAGAAACCGAAAAGGAAATTTGCGGCGGAGAAATTATGACCACAAACAACCGCATGGAACTGCGCGCTGTCATAGAGGCATTAAAGATACTCAGACAACCGTGTGAGGTAACGCTTACAACCGACTCAAAATATGTGTGCGATGCCATAAATAAAGACTGGGTCTATTCGTGGAAAAAAAACGGTTGGAAAAAAGCCGACAAAAAGCCGGCTTTAAATGTTGATTTATGGGAGGAATTATTGTCACTTCTTCAAAAGCATAAAGTAAAATTTAACTGGGTAAAGGGGCATAGCGGTCATCCTTATAATGAGCGCTGTGACAGGCTTGCCGTAAATTACTATCAGAATATGGTATCAGACTGATTCTTCATTTAGAGTCCCCACTTTTCTTTAACTTTTTATTCGGAGAAATAAGTCCAATTATTATAAGCATAGCTTCAGTCACCTGATGAAGGTTTATTTTTTTCCCGGGTTTGCTCTGCCTTCTTTTTAGATGACGGCTCTGTCGCCTTTGATGAAAGCGTTACTTCATATTTCGACACAAGACCTGATGAAACAATATGTGTAATTTTATAATCAAAACCGTAATCTGAAAGCATTGAAAGCACCTCATAATTAAGGAAATTACTGTCAGCGTGCTCATCCTGAACAGTGAAGGAAGTCTTTTTGTCAAGATATTTTATCTCTTTTTCAAGACCTGATATTGCGTTCACTTCCCTGCCTTCAAAAAAGATATATGTACCCTTAATTGTAATGGTATCCTTAAAATGATTAACAGCGACTGTTGTATAGGATTTTTTAGACAGAACCGTTGTCTTCTCTTCTTTAAAAGAAATAACATTGGTGAAATAAAGAGCACATAGTACGGAAAGCGCAACTGCAATCACCGCAAGTAAAATCCATGGCCACTTTTTTGATTTTTTCTTCTTTCTGAATCTGTGACGCTCAAGAGTGGGAATAAAAGAACTATCCTCGTCGGTGTGCGTTGCATTCATAGAAATTTCGGAAGCCGTTTCCTGATATGATGCGTCACTCGCCTTATGTACAACAAGCGGGCTGTCAAGCTTTTCTTCTTTGATTTCTTCTTCCATCTTAACGCTCCTTCATATTGTTAAGAATATTTTAGCACAAAACATATCAATTTTCAATAAGTATTGAATTTGTACCATAGAATTGTTATAATTTAAGTAACAAGAGTGTGGACCTTTCATTTATGGAGGTAAAAATGAAGATTTTAACTTTCGATATAGGCGGAACGAATATTAAATATGCAATATGTAATGAAAAATTTGTTTTGTCCGATAGGCATACGGTACCTACCGAAGCGCAAAAGGGCGGTCAGCATATTATAAAAAAAATCATCTCCATAATAGACGGATATGATCATATCGACCGGGTTGCCATATCAACAGCCGGTCAGGTTGACAGCGAAAACGGTATTGTTGTTTACTCAACAGATAATATTCCCTACTACACCGGAATGATGGTCAAAAAAATAATTGAGAATAAAACGGGAATACCGACCTATGTTGAAAACGATGTAAATGCATTTGCAAACGGAGAGGCAAAATTCGGTGCTGCAAAAGGAGAATCCGATTTTCTCTGTCTGACATACGGAACAGGTATCGGAGGCGCTCTTTTCCTCAATAACAAATTATACAAGGGTATGTCATCTTCTGCCGGAGAATTCGGGCATATGATTACACACGGCGGTGGCAAGCAATGCAGCTGCGGCGGAGAAGGATGCTACGAATGCTATGCGTCGACTAAATCACTGATTGAATCAGTAAACAAGGCAAACTCAACAGAACTCAACGCGTTTCAAATTTTTGAAAAGGAAAATTTTCAAAAACCTGAAATACGCTCTGTTATTGATAAGTGGATTGATGAAATCATTATCGGTCTGATAAATCTTATCTATATTTTCAATCCGCCGCTTATTGTCATCGGCGGCGGAATAATGAACGAGGACTATGTTATTGATTTGATTGACAGAAAAATATACAATCTTTTGATGGAGAATTTCAGGAAGGTTAAAATCGTCCGTTCGCAGCTCGGCAGTGATTCGCCACTTCTCGGCGCAGCTTCAGCGGCATACAATATGTAATAAAAAACAAGGGTCTGTCTCACTAAAAATTATAAGACAGACCCTTCTTTTCTAACTTTTTTAAGTTTTCTGAGATATTGCTTTGTCTCTTTATCCACCCTGTATGAATCGCATATTTTCTGTATAGTCATTTTTCTGATTATATCATTTAAAAGATTATTTTCAATCAACGGCAAAATCTTGCTTCGATATTTTACGAAGGCAACACTGAGAGCCCATGCAACTGCCATATTCACATAATATTTATCAGAAGCAATATGCGATAATATCTCTATTGACGCGTCCGCGTACTCATTGTCAAGAAAGTAATCCATAATCATAACAACCGCAAAGCGTGCTTCATATTCACTGCCCGTAATATACGGTTGTATGAAATTCCATACTTCTTTTTTATTGCTGTTTGTGAATTTAAAACCTGCGCACGAACAGTCACAGACGGCCCAGTTGTCAATAAGAGGTATAAATTCCTTAAGACTTTTAAGACGCGCACGGATGCTGCAATTTTTATACCCTATTACAAGCCCTCTGAGCATTCGTTCCTCATAGTAAAAATCACCGATTTTTGCATTGCGTTTTGCGGCCTCACGGGCAATTTTCCTTAAAACAGGCAGTCTGACTCCTATAATTTTATCACTGTCTATATTCGGAACAAGCTTTGCGTGAAAAGCTTTATAGTCTGTATCCTGATTTTCAAACAATAGTTTTTTTATATCCATAGCAAATGGATTATACTACAGATATTCATGCAGGTCAATAAAATTGCGGTCATTTGATTTGACTGTATTACCGTCAATTTCACATTCAAGCATAAATGTGTTTATGATACCCGGATTCCTTACCTCAACTGTATTATCTTTGAATCTAATAATATTCTCAATTCCTCCAAGCGCTTTAACAGTATTGTTTAATCTTGTGGGAATATAAATATTCAGGCTGTCTGAAATTCCCCTTTTTTCAACACTGAATTTAAACATAAAATACCCGATTGCCACAAAAACAATACCGCTTGCAAGGAGATAAATCCAGTTATTTCCGTATGTTATCATCTCAATCATACCGCCGCCGGAGAGATAACCGATATTGATTTTTAAAACAAAGGCAGTCGCATAGCACAGCCCGCAGATAAAAAGAGAAATCAGAAACAAAAACGGGCTTTCAAGCAGAAAATAAATCAGTATTAAAGAAAAATTGCCGCTAATAACTGTGCATAAACACAAAAGAATCAGTACTGTTTTCTGCGTTGCCTTGAGTTCCCCTATCAGTTCAAGCGACATACCCAAAAACGCAAAGAGCATAAGATAATGACCGGACATATAAAGCGACAGATAATCACCGCCGTATCCGCTTGAAAATAAATCCTTTACACCCGTGACAATATTTCCGTCAATGAAAAGTGAACCGCCGAAGCTGTTGAAAAAAAACAACCTTTGCAGCGTATTATCGCCGAAAACAGATAGAAACATATCAGAGATTCCGAACAATACAGAGGATACAATTCCTTTTTCGCTGATAAACTGCGAATAGACCATAATCGCATTTTTCCAATAATCATTGATATATCCTATCAAAATACCAAAGATTGCCGCGCTGAAAAACGCAACGGTCAAAGCTGTAATCATATTGAACTTTCTGAAGCAAAAAATGCAAAATAGTCCTATTGCAAAGGCGAAAAAAAGCCTTGCACTTATATCTGTTACAGAATTCGCACAGGTAACAAAAACAATCAGGCATATTACCGTCCAGAAGGACTTTAACCCTCGTTTGGCATTTTCACTGAAGGAAACCAAAAAATAGGCAAAGGTATATGGTATGATCCTGCTGAACATTTTTGAAAGGTTGTAAATTAGAATTTCATAATTTTCACGCAATAACGGTGCCGCAAGACTGAAAACTTCTGAAACGGAAATGCAAATAGCGCCGATAACAAAGGGTACAAGAACTGCGGTCTGCAGTCGGTTTAAATATTTAAAACTTCTCATACGGGTATTATTGACGGCAAAATGGATAATAAAACACCCAATAATAAAGAAATTTATACGGTTGTGTTAAAACATAATATACTTTTTACATATTTTTCCGAAAAGCGGCATTTTTTCAGATGCGAATTCCTGACTCTTATCCATTCTTTGCTTCATCTGTTTAATATTGAAAACGCATCCTTGTACAGAACAGAGCTTGATGATACATTTCTCCACCATCCGAAGTGCTTTGGCGAATAGCGGTAATATTTTTCCGTTTCCTGAATCAGCGCCATATATCCAAGTCCTACGGCGTAGCGTATTTTCTCCTCGCGCGTTGGCGTAACGGAGTATTTGGCGATTTGATTATAAGCATTGAGGGTTGTCGTTTTTTTACGGAGAGGTGTCATCATTTCAAGACACACAAATTCAAACATCGGATCACCCCAGAAGGCACGCTCAGGATCTATCCATGTCAGCTCAAAATTTTCGCTGTTTCGTTTGAGCAATATATTTGCATCCCATATATCATAGTTTACAAGACAGCATGGAGCCTTTTTAAGAATGTCTCTGTTTTGATCAATATAGTATAAGAGCTTCTTTCCTCTCTTTGTTCTTTTCCCTGCTCTTACGCAATCTTTTATAAGATTATTGACCATACTTCTGATTGCAGTATACCAATCCTCATACAGTCCATTCTGAATATAACCATACTGATTATTGGTCACCTTGTGAAGCTGTGCCGCCATCTGCGCAATAAGTCTCTTGCACGCATGGCGTTCCTCTTTTGTCAGACCGGCATTATTTAACTGCCTTCCGTCAATCTTTTCCATTATAAAGAAATCGGCTGGTATTATTTTTCGTGAAAAATCCTTGTAATACACGACAGGAACACTTATATCCGTATGCGCTCTCATCTGGGCATACCAATAGACCTCGCTTCTCATCATATCATTTTCATATGTTAATATACCTGTGGAATCAAAAGGTGAAACTTTAAGTATATATTCCCTGTTATCTGTTTTTACAAGATAAACGGCATTATACTCACCGTCACCGATTGTATGCGCTTCAACAACATTTCCAAGCACGGTATTATCAAAAATTTTTTGTATGGATTTTAAATCCAAATCAGGCTTTGTTCTGCTTATCATAATGATGACCTCCTGCATTGCTTTTCTTCATCTTAATACCTTTATGAAAGAGTTTTATATAATATTTCCGCTTTTTATATAAAAATTCCGTTGCGTAAAATGGAAAATAGTGATACATTTATAGTATTAAAATAAGGAGTATGCAAATATGAATTTCAGCGCACTTGAATGTATTGAGGTTTTACAGGACAGTCATTTGTTTGACGAAAGAGAAAACGGAAGAGTTCACACACCGTATGAGACGGAAACAATGTTTTTTTCGTGTATAAAAAACGGTCACAGAAGCTCGGTAAAACTTATGATGCACGAGCTTCTTAAAGGAAAAATTGTTACGGGAAAAATGTCAAACGACCCACTCAGACAAATGCAGTACTGGGCGGTTTCGGCAATAACACTTGCTGCAAGATATGCCATACAGGGCGGTCTTGACCAGACGACTGCCTACAATTTTTCAGACAACTGTATTTTAAAAATAGACAATATGAAAAATAACGACAATATACTTGATTATCTGAGAAAAAAATGTCTTGAATTAACCGATATGGTAGCGCAGAGCAGAGAAAACAGCGTTTATCCTAAACCTGTGAGATACTGTCTTCACTATATACACACGCATCTGCATGAGGATTTATCTGTCTCCTTTCTTGCCCGAAAATGCCATCTATCAGACGATTATCTTGCTGCCCTTTTTAAGAAAAACACGGGAATAACCCTTGCAAAATACATCAGAAAACAAAGGCTTTATACGGCAAGGGATATGCTTTGCGATCATTATTCAATATCGGAGATATCCTATTACCTCGGTTTTTGCTCGGAAAGCTATTTTATTAAATGCTTTAAGGACGAATTTTCAATAACGCCGAGACAATACAGAAATTCTGTCGAATGAAATAATGAAATCAGCTTTTGTATTTCCATTTATTAGCTGAAAAATAAGATTTATAAAATTTATCTAAATTTTTTCAAAAATCTTTAAAAAAATAGTGCAAAAACGCAAAATATATGATAAAATATTTTCAGTACTTTAGCATTATAAAAAAGGAGAATTTTCATGGCGAATAAAGATTCAAAGGTGAAAGCTTTGTTTACCGAAATCAAAACACATTGGAAAACACCGGCGCCCGGAAAGTATGTTCCGTATAAGGAATATGGGGATATCCTTATAGGAGGCGGAAGCAACTATGTTGCATCCAAAACGCTGGACTATCTGTCATTTGCGGCAAGCTGCTATCTTATGATGTATCATTATCAGCTTCCGTATCTGACATTTTCCATAATCAATCTTATTAATATGCCGCTCAACTATATCTGGACCATGATGGGATGGGTTATTAATGATAACCTCGGCTTTCTTCCCAAAAAGACAGAACGCAAGTTCAACGGTGTATATCTGTTGCTCATCGTTATAGGATTATCGATGATTATTGGGGATTATTCCCAACTCTTTAACCAGACAGGCAAATTTGTTACATATCTTAACAGTCTTGAGGGAATCAGTGCAGCCTCGGCATTTAAAATTCTCGGTACACATATTCTTTGGAACGGCTGGGCAGGTGCAAGAAATATTTTCTGGCGCAAAAAACTCGTTCCAAAATTCGGAAGATACAAGTACTCCCTTTATTGCGATTATATACCAAAAGTAGTAATGGTCTTCCTTATCGGATGGCTTCCGTTCTACACTACCATTACCGATGTACCTACAAGAGTATGGGTTGCCAACCTTCTGTTTGCGATATTCAATCTGTTCGGCGGTTTTGCAACCAATGTTAATCAGCTTGAAACCTGCGCACAGAACTGCAGTCCTAATGTACGCGAAAGAATTTTTGTAAGAACATGGCCTATCAAGCTTTCACACTTTGCTCAGTCGATATTGGCAATCCTCCTTCCTGTATTTATCGGTATGACAAAGGACGAGTGGGCAGATATCGCCGTATTCAAGTACATAATTCCTATCACATTCCTGGTATCCTCAACGCTCACAATGATTTTTGCAGGCAGAATCAAAGAGAGAATTCCGCAGCCTCCGCTTGAAAAGAAGGTCAGAATCAGCTTCTGGGACGGCATGTTCGGTGTAATGAGAAACAAGTACAGGTGGATTCAGACAATCGTCGGCCTTCTGGATTCGCTTGGCAACGGTATGCTTGCATTTACAACGGTACTGTATCTTTATACATTCCGTCTGAGCGGTCTGACATACAGCCTTATTGTCGCTGTAATTTCCTTTGCCGGAACACCACCGGATTTCTTCACACCATATTTTATAAAGCGATTTTCATATAAGCAGATAATGATTTTCTTCCAGCTTTCAAGAGCTGTCTGCTACGGCGTTATTGTCTGCGCCTATCTTTTCTGCGGTCAAAATCTTGCGCTGTGCGGTACTATCAGCGTTGTTATGCTGTTCATTACGGAAATGTTCCAGACCGTTCCAAAATCAATCGATCACGATATGGCTATCCGTATTAATGACTATCAGATGTATTTGTCAGGAGAACGGCTTGAGAGCTTTTCGGGTGTGTTCGGCTGGTTTACAGGCCCTATAACAACCTTTGTCGGTCTTATTATTCCGATTTTGCTTTTGAAATACGGCTTTAACAGTAACTGGGATGTGCTCTTTATTGATGAATCAAGAATTAAAATAATTGTTATTCCGATTTTGTTTGATATAGCCGGATACATCCTTATGACTATACCTTATTTCTTCTGGGATTATGATGACGATAAACAGAATAAAGTTATTCAGGTTCTGCGCCGCCGTGAGGAAGTAACAAGAAAGCAATATAACAAAGAAAATATATTTGAAAAAGAAACAGCAGATGTTACGGATGCAGAAAAGGAAACGGCGGAGGTGATTTCATGAAATCAGTAAAGAAAAAGGATAAGTCACAAAAGCCAAAGGATGATTTTCTCGCACAAGAGGCAAAAGAGGATCTTGCCAATGCCGAGTCGTATACTATTGATATTCCGGAAGATGAAATATGGACATATCAAATAGACGGTCTTCAAAAACCGCATATCAATCTGCCTGTACAACAGGAAAAGTTAAAAAAAGTCATCGTGATTTTAGTTCTTTTGCTTGCAATAGGGATTGCAATTTATATGTCTTTCCGTGCTGTTCACAATGACACCTACAAGTATGAGGATCTTGGTGACGGAACTTATGAGCTGGTAAGATTTTCAAATCCCGGAGATGTAAAAGAAATTACCATTGACTATGTTGTTGATTCCGAAACAGGAAAAAAGGATATGACAAAGCCCATTTCCGTAATCAATGAATATGCTTTTAACTGTGACGAAGTATTGAATGAAATTTCATTCGGTAAAGATGTAAAGAAAATAGACGGAAAGTCAATTTACAGTTGCTGGTGGGTGCAGAATGTGTGGATTGATGATGAAAATCCGTACTACTGTGACCTTGACGGTGTAATCTATAATAAAGATTTGACCGAAGTTGTCTTCTATCCGAATGATCACGATAAATATATCAGAGCTCAGACAGGATATGATAATCTGCTTGATGACGAGGGTAATCCAATGGAGGAGCTCTGGGG
>CANQZA010000033.1 GCA_947628175.1 uncultured Clostridia bacterium
GTGCATGGGCACAGAAATTTGACACGGATAACGCGCTTATTCTTTGGATTGCAACCTGGAGCGTGTTTGACCGCTTTATCGCGGTGCTCACTGCGTTTGTTATCAATTACTCCTGCTATTTTTCAGAAATTTACCGCGGAGGAATAGAATCAATTCCGATAGGTCAGTATGAGGCAGGGCAGGTTCTGGGTATGACAAAGACGCAGATATTCTTCAGAGTGGTTCTGCTTCAGGTTATCAAGCGCATAATCCCTCCCATGAGCAATGAAGTGATAACACTTGTAAAGGACACTTCGCTTGCAAGGATTATCGCTGTTTATGAGATTATCTGGGCGGGGCAGACATACATCAAAATGGAAGGTCAGATATGGCCGCTCTTCTATACAGGTGTATTCTATCTTGCGTTTTGCGGTATTTTAACATTGCTGTTCGGTGCAGCCGAAAAGAAGCTAAGCTATTACAGAGGTTGATGACTATGGCTATACTTGAAGTTAAAAATATACATAAAAGCTTCGGCTCCAACGAGGTGCTCAGAGGTATAGATTTTTCACTTGAAAAAGGCGATGTGCTTGTAATCATCGGCTCTTCGGGAAGCGGTAAAACCACTCTTTTGAGATGCCTGAATTTTCTTGAAATTCCAGATACAGGCTCAATAAGCGTCGGCGGCGAGGTTCTGCTTGATACAGAAGACAAAAGAACCATGAGTGATAAGGAAATAAGAAAAAAAAGGCTGCATTTCGGTCTTGTTTTTCAGCAGTTCAACCTTTTTCCGCAGTATACCGTTTTAAATAATCTTACTCTTGCGCCGAAGCTTGCATTGCGAGAAACAATAAAAAATGTCAAAAAACAGCAGGGAGCGGCTAAAGCAAGAGAGGAAAGGGCAAAGCAACTTAAGCAAATTCAGGAAAATGCCAATGCTCTTCTTGAAAAGGTCGGACTTGCCGATAAAGCAGGCGCTTATCCGTTTGAGCTTTCGGGCGGACAGCAGCAGAGAGTCGCGATTGCAAGAGCGCTTGCGATGCGTCCCGATATTCTCTGCTTTGATGAGCCCACATCAGCTCTTGACCCGGAACTGACGGGCGAAGTTTTGAATGTGATACGAAGTCTTAAAACAGGCAACAGCACTATGATTGTTGTTACGCATGAGATGGAATTTGCAAAAAATGTTGCCGATAAGGTTATGTTTATGTCAAACGGAGTCATTGATGAGTTCGGCACGCCGGAGGAAATATTCAACAATCCGAAAAGTGTACAGCTTAAATCCTTTCTCAGAAAAGCGCTTGATGCTTAGATGAAATTTTCACCGTTGTTATGAAAGCAACGGTGATTTTTTTAGGATTATTGCTCAAAATATTATGGGTGATAATTATGAAATCGATATGGAGCGAAAGCTGCAAAATTGAAAAAAGAAAATCTCTTGATAAGGATATTACAACTGAAATAGCAGTTATAGGAGCAGGTCTGGCGGGTGTGCTTACGGCAAAAAAACTTCAGGATTCTGGTCATGATGTAGTTATTCTTGAAGCGGACGAAATAGCCTCGGGGCAAACAAAGAACACGACTGCCAAAATCACTGCGCAGCATGGCTTGATATATAATACGCTCATCAGTACTTTTGATGAGCAAAGAGCAAGGCAGTATGCGGCGCTTAATCAAAGAGCAGTGGAGGAATACCGTCAGCTTATTGAAGAAGAAAATATTGACTGTGATTTTGAGAGTGTTGATTCGTATGTCTATACAAAGTCGGATATGAAAGCACTTGAGGACGAAAAACGAGCCTGCGATCTGCTGGGGCTTGATGTTGAACTGTGTAAAGAGCTTGCGCTTCCCTTTAAAATTATCGGAGCGTTGAAGCTGAAAAATCAGGCGCAGTTTAATCCGCTAAAATTCATCAAAGCGGTATCACGGAATCTGACAATATATGAAAATACAGTTGTCACAGAAATAGATGAAAATACGATAACTGCCAATGGGTTTAAGGTCTGCGCACAGAAAATCGTTTTTGCCTGCCATTATCCGTTTGTGAATTTCCCGGGGATGTATTTTGCCCGTATGTATCAGGAGCGCTCCTATGCTGTCGCTTTAAAAAATGCGTCTCTTATTGGCGGCACTTTTATAGGCGATGAAGAATATCCGATGTCCTTTCGGTCGTACAAGGATATGGTGATTATCGGCGGAGGCGGACACAGAACAGGCGAAAATAAGGGCAACAGCTATGATATGCTCCGAAATTTTGCACGGCAGTATTTCCCGTCATCAAGTGAGGTTGCCTGCTGGTCTGCCCAGGACTGCATAACTGCCGATTCGGTGCCGTATATAGGTGTGTTTTCTGACGAAAGACCGGATTGGTATGTTGCGACAGGTTTTATGAAATGGGGAATGACAACTTCAATGGCTGCGTCAAATATCATTGCCGATATGATTAACGGTGAATATATGGCAGATGCGGAGATTTTTTCTCCCCAGCGTTTCAACACGGCAGCTTTAAAAGGTATTGTGCTCAATGCTGTTGAGTCGGTAAAAGGACTTGCAAAGGAGAACTTCAAACTCTCCCCGCAGGACGCAGATAATCTGACTTGTGATGAGGCTGTTATTATAGATACCGAGGACGGCAAGGTAGGGGTATATAAGGATAAAAACGGCGAAATATACTGTGTTGACAATGCCTGCCCGCATCTTGGCTGCCGGCTTGAATGGAACAGCGACGAAAAAACATGGGATTGCCCGTGTCACGGCTCACGCTTTGATTATCAGGGAAATCTCATTGATAATCCTGCCCAGACGGATATAAAGTTGAAATAAATTATATTTATGATATAATAGCCTTGTTATGTATAGTTTTGAAAGATTATCAGATGATATAAAAATTGCGGTAAGCGCACAGCACACTTTCGGAACAGACGCCGTTTTGCTTTCCCATTTTGCAAAAATTAATGCAAGAGACAAGGCTATTGATATGGGAACAGGCTGCGGCATTGTTCCGCTTCTGTGGCTTCGTGATAAAAAAATCAATAATGTTTTTTGTATCGATATTCAAAAAAGCGCCTATGAGCAGATTTGTGTTTCGATTCAAGAAAATAATCTTGAAGGCAGAATCACTCCGTTTTTGGGAGATCTGAGAAAAATAGACGGACTTTTTGAAGCGGAGTCGTTTTCTCTGGTAACTATGAATCCGCCGTATAAGCCCGTGGGAACGGGAATTGAATCTTTGGATGAGAGCGCAAGAATTGCGCGCCATGAGGTGTGCTGCAATATTGAGGATGCTGTAAAGGCTGCGGCGTATCTGCTCAAGTACGGCGGAAAGTTTTGTATGTGCCACAGACCGGAGCGCCTTGTTGACACGCTTGAAATTATGAGAAAATATAGGCTTGAGCCTAAGCGGCTGCGCTTTGTTCAGGACGCAATGGGAGAACAGCCTTTTTTATTCCTGATTCAGGGACAAAAGGGCGCGAAATCATTTCTGCGTGTCGAGGCGCAGTTGATTATAAAAAAGGAAAACGGTAAATTTACGGATGAGATGCTGGAAATTTACGGCTCTTATGCAGACGGGTATGACAGATGAGCGAAAAATTATATGTTGTCGGTACGCCGATAGGCAATCTCGGAGATTTATCACCGAGAGGGGTTGAAACACTGCGAAGTGTTGATTTTATTGCCGCTGAGGATACAAGAGTGACTGTAAAGCTTTTAAATCATTTCGGTATAAAAAAGGAAATGGTATCCTATTTTGAACACAATAAGCGTGAACGCGGCGAGATTATCTGTGAAAGAATTTTAAACGGTGAAAGCTGCGCGGTGGTGACAGACGCGGGTATGCCCGCAATATCAGATCCGGGTGCGGATTTGGTGGCGCTGTGTTATGAAAAGGGAATAGAGATTGAGTCCGTTCCCGGTCCTACGGCATTTGCGACAGCACTTGCCGTATCGGGTATGGAGACGGGACGCTTCACATTTGAGGGATTTCTGTCTGTTCATAAAAAATCAAGGCATGAGCATCTTGAAGAAATAAAGGACGAAAAAAGAACGCTTATTTTTTATGAGGCTCCCCATAAACTGTTGAATACTCTGTCTGATTTACATAATGTTCTTGGAAACAGAAAGATAGCCATAGTCCGTGAGCTCACAAAAATACATGAAGAGGTCATCAAAACAACACTTTCGCAGGCGCAGAAAATGTACAGCCAAAATGTGCCTAAAGGTGAATTTGTTTTGATTATTGAGGGCAAAAGGCAAGTGCGTCCGAGCGATATAACCCTTGAGGATGCTGTTGATATGGCAAAAAAACTGATGCAAAAAGGAATGTCGGTAAGCAATGCGGCTAAGGAAACAGCGTCACGAACACCGTTTAAAAAAGGAGAGATATATAAGCAACTGATATGATGTGTTCTTATTGTCCCCGCCACTGCAATGCGGATAGGGAAAAAAACCTTGGATTTTGCAAAACGGGAAATGCTTTTCGTGTTTCAAGAGCGGCGCTTCATTTCTGGGAGGAACCCTGCGTAAGCGGAAAAAATGGCAGCGGTACCGTGTTTTTCAGCGGCTGCAATCTTCGTTGTGTCTATTGCCAGAACTATGAAATAAGCAGGGAAAATAAGGGGCTTGACATAACAGAAGAGAAGCTTGTTGAGATTTTTGAAAATCTCATTAAGCAGGGTGCGCAGAACATTAATCTTGTCAATCCCACGCATTATTCACACAGACTTGCAGAGCTTTTAAAAAGGTGGAAATGCCCGGTACCCATCGTTTATAATTCAAGCGGATATGAGGAGGTAAGCTCGCTCAGGGAACTTGACGGACTGATTGATATTTATTTGCCGGATTTAAAATATATCAGAGGGGATAAAGCGTTAAGGTATTCCCACGCGGAAGATTATTTTGACAGAGCGTCGTCTGCGATACTGGAAATGCGCAGGCAGGTCAGGGACACCTTTGACGGCAATATGATGAAATCCGGTCTGATAGTGCGCCATCTCGTTCTGCCGGGTAATACAAATTCCGCAATCAAAATAGCAGATTGGTTAAATGAGAATTTAAACGGTACATACTTATCGATTATGTCGCAATATATTCCATGCGGCAATCTTAGCGATTATCCCGAAATCAACAGAAAGATTACGAAAAGAGAATATGAAAAGGTCATAACTTATATTATTGAAAAGGGAATGGACAATGTTTTTATTCAGGAGTTGAGTTCGGCTGATAAAAAATTTGTTCCGCCATTTGATTTTACAGGAATAATATGATATGATGTTAATAAATACCGATGTGTTTTACGGAAGTTTCGGTAAAATAAATTTGAAAGAGGAAGTAAAATGAAAAAGTTTTTTAAAGAATTTAAGGAATTTATTTCAAAAGGCAATGTGCTTGACTTGGCAGTCGGCGTTATTATCGGCGGCGCTTTTTCTGCAATCGTAACATCACTTACGGATAATATCATCAACCCGCTGATTAACTGTATCGGCGGTGCGGATATTCAGGGTAAAATTCATCTTATGGGCGAAAATTATATTGACTACGGTGCGTTTCTTTCCGCAATCATTAATTTTATCCTTATGGCGTTCATTATTTTCTGTATAGTAAAGGCAGTGAATAAGGCCATGACAATCGGCAAAAAGAAAGAGGAGCCTGAAGCAGAGCCTGTAACAAAGATTTGTCCATATTGCAAGAGCGAAATACCGATTGATGCAACAAAATGCGCTTGCTGCACATCTGATCTGACAGAGGAAGAATAATTCTGATTTTGTTTTAGGAGAGGTGTTTTCAATGAAGGTGAAGGAATATTCCTATCCGAGCATATCCGGCCTCTGCGAAATAAAGGCATGGCAGTGGTTCCCGGATAACGGTGAGGTCAAGGCTGTGCTTCAGATTCACCACGGTATGGCAGAGCACTGCGGAAGATATAAGTCTGCGATTGAAGCTTTTGTCAATATGGGGTATGCCGTTTTTATGAACGATATGATTAACCACGGCAAGTCCAATAAAGACAAGGCTTTGCTCGGTCATTTTGGGGACAAAGACGGATACAAGGATATAATTGCAGACGCCAAAACACTTATGAATCTTGCTAAAAAAGAATATCCTGATAAAAAATATGTTTTATGCGGTCATTCAATGGGAAGCCTGATTATGCGCTGCTTTATCAATGAGTACGGCAATTGCTTTGATGCTGCCGTTTTTATCGGAACATCAGGCTCTAATCCGCTTGCCAATATGAGTATAGCCATTACAAACATTGTCGGAGCAATAAAGGGCAGGACTCATAAATCATCCTTTCTTCACAAGCTCGGTTTTTCAGCATACGATAAACCGTTTGAACACCGTACCTCTTACGATTGGGGAAGCAGAGACAGCAATACGATTGATGACTATGTAGCCGATGAATACTGCGGTTTTATGTTTTCCGCAGCGGGGTATCAGGATTTGGCAAAGCTTTGCATGGAATGTAATACGGATGCATGGGCGCGCAATATTCACAGTGAGATGCCGATTCTGCTGATAAGCGGTGATATGGATCCTGTCGGAAATTACGGAAAGGGTGTTCGTGAAATTTATGACAGGCTGATTGCGACGGGACACACAAAGGTTGATATGAAACTGTACTCCGGCGCAAGGCATGAAATCCTCAATGAAACAAATAAAGAAGAAGTCTATGCTTACATAGATCATTTTATTACCAAAAGCATTTTATAAAATAAAAAAAAGAGCGGTTATCCGCTCTTTTTTTATTGAATTTTATTGAATTTTATTGAATTTATATCTTTTTTGCAATATAATAATAATATAGTATTTCACCCATTTGTTAGAGGTGCTTTTACTGGAGGTGCTTTTGATGAAAAGAAACAGAATGTTAAAATTTATTCTATTTTTGTCTATGATAGTGGTATGTCTTATCCTTTTTCCGCTTACGGCGTCAGCCTCTCCTTATACGGAAGGTCAGCAGACACAACCGGGAGATCCGCTTTATTATATAAATCCCGAGGATGAAAGCGATCACTGGGTTGTTTCAAACAAAGTATGGCATAAATGCGTTGTCGATAATACTGCTGATTTTGAAAATGTAGATGACCTGCTTCGCCGGGCAATGGTTAACCGTGAAGAAAATGTGATTTTTTATGTTGCTACAAACAATGCCGCAAACAGAAAGCTGGATGGGGATGCACTCTTCGCTAAGTGTGACAATATGGTTAACGATGTTTATCAAAACAGCAGCGCGCCTAATGAGGGCGACTATCTTCAGATGCTAAGCTGGGCAGAGGCTACTGCTGTAGCACGCCTTTCTGCGTCTGACAATAATAAAGAATACAGTTATTATTATTTCGAATTTGAAATTTCAAATAGGACAACAAATCTTGAAGAGCAAAAGGTAGAATCTTTTTTAAAAAGATGGAATAAGGAATATATTGAAAATAACAAAACGATACAGGCTGCGGTCGGTGACGAAAAAGAATATTATATTGTAAAAACGATTTATAATTTTGCTGTTACAAATACTGTATATGACTATGAGGTTTTTGAAAACAAAGATAAGCCCAACCAGAATATAGGTCCCGGAACGGTAAGATATAATTATTCTCACTCCGCGTACGGCGCACTGTTCGGATATCTAAAGGAATCATACAATCCATCTGCATTTGATGTTGATTCAATAGACATTTCTCATACAACAGATTCTCAGGGGCTTTACAGACTGAATATAGCAGATAGGGGACTTTCGGTTTGTGACGGATATTCACAGGTTTTTTACTATCTGTGCAAGCTCAACGGAATTGACGCAAAGATTGTACAGGGTGATAATGAAGGGGCAACTCTTACAAATCCCGATGATCCGCATGCGTGGAATTATGTGTATCTTCGTGATGATGATGACAGCACATACAAATGGTATCAGGTAGACGCTACCTTTGCCGAGCAGAACAGCGCTTTATATGGCGCAAAGATTTTTGCAGTGGACTATAGTTATTTTCTCCGCGGAACAGAAAGCCCGGTTTTTTCGGCAAAGTCTCACCAGCAGATTTTTGACGATTATCAGTCAATAGCCTCAAGAAGTAATGATGACTACAGTTTTCATATATCAACTATCAATTTGCAAAATTCATATATTGTTATAACAAGAACGAAGGAGAAAGATTCTCAGCTTATTGCAGACTACATCATTGTTGCGCCTGATGGTAATTATTATAAAATAAATAACGATACAAATGAGCTTGAAAAGTGCAATACATTTGTTTTCAACGGCAAAGGTTATTATTATTCTCTTAATATTTTTGATCTGGCAGATGGTGTAGAGTATCAGTCACAGCCTGAATATTTGAAGGATCACGGAGAATATCCTCTGTTTGCAGACGATATGCATTCATCTCCTATAAAAAGTTATAATGTCATTATTGACCGTCTGGATATGAGTGATTGGAAAAGCTATGACGAAGAGCATACAAGAAGGCCTACAAGTGCTGAGTTTATCGGTGATAATATAGAAATCTCCGCTGATATTTATGATGTTTCAAGCACAAAGCTGATTGAAGGCAAGGATTATGTAATCCGAATTTATGAGCAAACCGATAAGGAAAAGAAAAATCCTATAAGTCCGTATTATCCGGGAAAGTATTGGATTTGTATAGACTATTACGGTAATTACTGCAATACACTTTCATACGAATTTGAAGTCATGAAAGCAGATTTGTCCTTGCTTGAAATGGATTCGATCAATGTCCGTTTTGGTACGGATATGGTAAGCGCATGCAAAACTTTAAAGCTCGGAAATATGCCTGTTTATAAAGATAAAGACTTTTCCGTAAAAATAATCGGCGGTCTCAACTATCTTGACGAGGGTGTAATAAGAATTACGGCTCTATCATCAAGCAGCTATCTCAAGAGCGGAACATACACGGACAGAAAGTATAAAATTGCATCCTGTTATAATATAAGCTCGTTATTTAATAATAAGTATATTTCAACTTCATCCTACAAATACACGGGAAAACAGATAAAGCCTGACAATTTTGTTCTTGCCTATAATTCATCAGGTAAAAAAATTACTCTTGTAAAGGGTAAGGATTACAATATTGACTCTTACAAGAACAATACTAAGTCGGGAACAGGATATGTAATTGTTAAATTTAAAGGTAATTATACAGGTTCGGCGCAGATGAAATTTAATATTATCTGTAATGAATTTTCCGTGAGCATACCTGACTTGAAATATACCGGCAAAAAGCTTACGCCCGCCCCTGTGGTAAAATTCGGCGGATACACACTGAAAAAAGGAAAGGATTACACCTTCTCCTCTACGGCTAAAACCCCGGGTATTTATAAGTGCCATATAAAGGGAAAGGGCAGTTATTCCAAAATTACAGCCGACAAGTATTTCTTTGTGAATCCGGGTAAAATATCGTCACTTAAGGCATCTTCAACAGCCTCATCTGTTAAATTGAGCTGGAAAGGACAGGGTGGGAACTGCTATTACGAGATTTACGGTTATGATTTAAAAAAGAAGTCATGGAAGCGTATTGCTGTTACAAACAAAACGAGCTATAACGCATCGAAAATTTATACAAATAATAAAAAGGCGGCTATAGGTGCCAATAAGGAATATAAGTTCAGGGTAAGGGCGTATTTCAGCGCAAGCATAAACGGTAAAAAGTATACCAAATATGGCTCATACGCAACTGTTACCCAGAGAACCAAACCCAAAACACCTTCCTTTAAAAAAGCAACAAAGGGCAAATCAACGCTTAAAATGACATGGGCTAAGGACAGCAGTGTAAGTGGCTATGATTTGATTCTTGCAACAAATTCAAAATACAGCAAGGGTGTTCAGAAAAAAACAATCAAGAAGAACAAAACCACTTCACATACTTTCAAAAAGCTCAAAAAGGGTAAAACCTATTATGTTAAGATGAGATCTTATAAAACCGTAAGCGGCAAAAAGATTTACTCCTCTTATTCAAAAACATTCAAAGTCAAACTGTAAAAAATAATGCAAAAGCAAACGCTTGGAGTTTATCCAAGCGTTTTCCTTTTATTATAATGACTTTTTATGATATCTGTATGATTTCGTTAAATACCGCGGTCATTTTTTTGCTTATATTAAGGTCAATATGCAGTGAACCGAAGTACCAGTGCATATAGTCAACATTCTGCATAAGCTCCTGAAGGTATGTGTTTAGCGGCGTTATAATGATATTGCTGTGTGTCCTTTGCAGAATGTCTTTTGCAATGGTAGGCGCCTCATAGGTCACAATGTAGTTGATTGTTTTGTCGGTATCCCTGAGGTTTGACACACCGTTTTTCAACTCTTCTGCGTTCGGAAGCTCATCCTCCCACCAGGTGACACCCTCCTGCCTCATATGCGCGTCGTCACTTTCTCCTCCGCCCATTACAAAAAAGGTTTTGTTTTCAAATGTAAATATTTCTCCGCGCATCAGGTGGTATATGTTGTCCGCGATTTTATGCGTATTTCCGCCTTTCCAGCGGTAGGGGGAATAAGAATTGAGAACATCAAAATTTTCATGTGCGCCATCAACAAAGCAGATTGTATACTTTCTTTTTTTAAGCCATTCAAGATTTTTTTGCTCTTTGGGATCATCGGGATTCCAGATGAATCCGAAATCGCCGCAAACAATCAGAGTATCCTTTTCTCCAAGGCGCGCAAGCTTTGAATTTTTTAAGCACGAAATGTCTCCGTGCGTGTCTCCGGTTATAAAAATCATATTTATTCTCCAAAAAATATTAAAATAGTCTTTAAAACGAAGAAAAAAGATGTTAAACTATTACTATAATATCTTTTAATTAAAAAGGTGTCAAGTCTATGAGGAAAACACTTTCTCTTATTTTTTCTGTAGTCATTGCTTTTTCGTTTGCTTTTTGTAATCCGAATTTTTCTGCGCAGGCGGCGGTTTATGAGCCTGATGCAAAGATATATGCCGAAGCGTATATGCTCATTAACCTTGATGATGCGTCTTATCCCGTTGTGGCACAGAAAAATCCCGATGAAAAGCTTTATCCCGCTTCACTTACCAAAATTGTTACTGCAATGGTTGTACTCAATAATGTCAAGGACCTTAACGCAAAGACTAAAATGAGCAAAACGGCCTACGAGAATACATTGGGAACAGGCGCTCAGGTGGCAGGAATCAGTGTCGGAGAAGAGCTTACCATAAATGACCTTTTATATCTTACCATGGTTCATTCGGCGTGCGACGCATGTCAGGTTTTAGCTGAATATGTAAGCGGGAGTGTTACAGCGTTTGTTGATGAAATGAATCGATGGGCAACATCTGTCGGCTGTAAAAATACACATTTTGTCAATCCCGATGGTCTGCATGATGACAATCATTATACAACTGCCCGTGATATGGCGACTATAACGCTTGAAGCACTTAAAAATCCCGATTTTGTAAAATATGCGACTGCAACGGAATTTGAATACGGCGACTATACGCTTCATCATACCAATCTTATGCTCAGTCCCGGCTATGTAACCTATTATTATGAATACGCACAGGGAATCAAGACCGGTTCTACCAATGAAGCCGAATACTGTGTGATTACAAAGGCATCTAAGGACGGATATAATTATCTTGCGGTTGTTATGAAGTCGCCTCAGCAGAAAATTAAAGGTCAGCCATATGAAACAAAGTGCTCATTTGTTGATGCAAAATCACTGTTTGAATGGGCGTTCCATAACCTTAAATATACAACGCTTGTAAACGAGAATGAGGTTTTAAGTGAGGCCGCTGTTGAAGACGGAAAAAATGCCGACAGCGTTCAGCTTGTAGCGAAGAATGATGTTAATGTCATTGTTCCTGCCGGGCTTGATAAATCGGCGATAATCATAAAACCTGTCGATGCTCCGTCATCACTGAAAGCCCCTGTTCTAAAAGGCGATTCTGCCGGTACGGCCGAAATTCTTTACGGGGAGGAGGTTGTTGCGACAGTTGAACTCGTAACAGCAAATGATGTCGAACTTTCAACCTTTCTTAAAGTGATTAACGCAGTAAAGACTTTCTTTTCATCAACGGCTATAAAAATAATATCTGCGGTTATTGTTTTGCTAATCATTATTTATGTCAGTCTTGTATATAATAATTACAGAAAAAAGAAAAAACGCAGAGAGCAAAAAATATCAAGGCAGCAGAAAAGAGATGGTCATAACCCCGACGATTTTCTTCCTCCGCCGATGCAAAGATAATAGATAACCGCAGTTTTGCGTCCTTCTTAAAAAAACACCCGAAAACCTAAAAAGTTTTGGGTGTTTCTTAATGCGATTTTATTCGCTGCTGAAAAGCCGGTTGTGATTTTCCATAGAATTAGCCTTTATGAATCTGTTTTTTTATTGCGTCAAATGTCTCAGAGCTTATTATATGCTCAATACGGCACGCATCCTCAACAGCAGTCTCAGGGGTAACTCCTATGCTTATAAGCCAGTCTGAAAGGGTGGTGTGCCGTTCATACATTTTTTCGGCAATTTCTCTTCCCGGTTCAAGAAGGCTGATATATCCGTTCGCGTCAACATCAATATAGTTATTTTCGCGCAGATTTTTCATTGCAATACTGACGCTCGGCTTTGAATAATCAAGCTCGTTTGCAATATCAATGGAGCGAACAGCACCCTTTTTCTTTTTTAATATTAGTATGGTTTCAAGATAGTTTTCAGCGGATTCCTGAATTTTCATTGTCATAACCCCTTTAAACTTATTGCTTTATTATATCACCAACAAAAAAAATATTCAAGTTTATAAAAAAGTTTCAATTTCTTCTTGACAAATGAGTTAGTTGGTGCTAACATATATGCGGTTAGAGATTGCTAACCTTTATTTATTCGTTTAGGGTTAGTTGAAACTATCCATAAAACCGGCTTATGAAAGAGGAACAAATATGATGCCGTTGAATTTTGCCGATATCGGTGAGGAAGCAATTATAAAAAGAATAGGAGGCAATTCTGAGGTTCGTGCTCATCTTGAAAATCTCGGTTTTGTAAATGGAGGCAGAGTTACCGTAATTTCTTCAATCGGGGGAAACCTGATTGTGAATGTAAAGGATTCCCGCGTTGCGATCAGCAAGGAAATGGCAAGCAAAATAATGGTATAATCCGTGTAAATACATGCACGAATCCGATTATATTATGGAGGAAAATATATGAAAACTTTAAGACAGGCAAAAATCGGCGATACCGTTAAGGTTGTAAAGCTGCATGGCGAGGGGGCGGTAAAGCGCCGCATAATGGATATGGGTATTACAAAGGGCGTTGATGTTAAAATACGCAAGGTAGCGCCTTTGGGAGATCCCATTGAAGTAACGGTCAGAGGTTATGAGCTTTCAATCAGAAAGGCAGACGCAGATACGATTGAAGTTGAATGATCAGTAAAATGGGATAAATCCCGTTTTTTTTGACAAACGGTTAGTCTCTGCTAATCGTATTAACAGGAAAGGAATATTTTAACTATGGAAATTAAAATTGCTCTTGCAGGCAATCCCAACTGCGGTAAAACGACTTTATTTAACGCTTTAACCGGTTCAAATCAGTTTGTCGGCAACTGGCCCGGCGTTACGGTTGAGAAAAAAGAGGGTAAGCTAAAAAAGCACAGTGATGTTGCCATTATGGACCTGCCGGGTATTTATTCACTGTCCCCCTATACGCTTGAAGAGGTAGTAGCGAGAAACTATCTTATTGATGAGCGTCCCGACGCTATACTCAATATTGTTGACGGAACAAACCTTGAGCGAAATCTTTATCTCACAACACAGCTTACAGAGCTTGGAATACCCGTCGTTGTTGCAATTAATATGATGGATATTGTGAGGAAAAACGGGGATAAAATCCGTATTGATGAGCTTTCACGACAGCTTGGCTGCAAGGTTGTCGAGATTTCAGCTTTGAAGGGAACGGGAATAATGGACGCGGCCGAAGCGGCAATAGATGCGGCAAACGGTGATATAACCGTTCCGCAGCACAGCTTTTCAGGGGTTGTTGAGCACGCGCTTGCCCATATTGAAGAGGCAGCGGTACATAATTTACCTGATGAGCAGCAGCGCTGGTATGCTATCAAGATTTTTGAGCGTGATGAAAAGGTACTTAGTCGTCTGAAACTGGACAAAACAGTTCTGAATCATATCGAAACCGATATCAGGGCTGCTGAAGAGGAGCTTGATGATGATGCGGAAAGCATTATTACAAACGAAAGATATATTTATATTGCTTCTATTATCAAGGGTTCATATAAAAAGAAAAGCGCAGGCAAGCTCTCCGCATCAGATAAGATTGATAAGATTGTAACAAACCGTATTCTTGCGCTCCCTATTTTTGCTGCGGTGATGTTTGTTGTATATTTTGTATCTGTAACAACAGTCGGAACATGGGCTACTGACTGGGCAAACGATGGCGTTTTCGGTGACGGCTGGTTTATTACAGGCAGCGCGGCTTATAATGATGATATTGATGCGTACGCTGAGAAAAATATATTTACAAGTGAGCTGTCAACAACAGTTGACGCGGCTGTAAAGGCAGAGGTTATCGGCGCGGAGGATTTACAGGCGGCAATTGAGGATGCCGATTACGGTGCTTTTGAGGAAGCCTACGGCTCATACGGCGATTCTCTTGCGCAGGAAGGCTATGATATTTCATTTGTTGACGAAGCAATGGAGAGTGACGGAATGCCCGATCCTTCGACATATAAAGGCTGGGTTCCCGGTGTTCCTGTTCTTGTTGACCATCTGCTTGTTAAGATGAATTGTGCGCAGTGGCTTGAGAGTCTTATCATTGACGGTATTATAGGCGTGGGTGCCGTTTTGGGTTTTGTTCCGCAGATGCTTGTCCTGTTTATATTCCTCGCTTTTCTTGAAAGCTGTGGCTATATGGCGCGTGTTGCCTTTGTAATGGACAGAATTTTCCGCCGTTTTGGTTTGTCCGGAAAATCGTTTATACCTATGCTTATCGGTACCGGTTGCGGTGTTCCCGGTATTATGGCGTCCAGAACCATTGAGAATGAACGCGACAGAAGAATGACAATAATGACAACGACATTTATTCCGTGCGGCGCTAAGCTGCCGATTATAGCTCTTATCGCTTCTGCACTGTTTCATAAAGCAGCGTGGGTTGCTCCGAGCGCATATTTTCTTGGCGTTGCGGCAATTATCATTTCCGGTATTATGCTTAAAAAGACTAAAATGTTTGCCGGAGAGCCCGCTCCGTTTGTAATGGAGCTTCCTGCATATCACTGGCCTACAGTAGGAAATGTACTTCGCTCAATGTGGGAGCGCGCCTCTTCGTTTATAAAAAAAGCGGGTACCATTATTCTCCTGTCCTCAATAGTAATCTGGGCAGGCTCCCACTTTGGCGCCCTCTCATCAGGCGGATTTGGATTTGACCTTGAGATGGAGCTTGAGAGCAGTATTCTCGGCGTAATTGGAAATGCGATTAAATGGATTTTCGCGCCTATCGGATTCGGAACCATTAAGGCGGCTATTGCAACAATTATGGGACTTGTTGCCAAGGAAGAGGTCGTAGGCGTATTCGGTGTGCTTGATTTTGAGGGTATGACAAAGCTCGCAGGTTATTCGTTCCTCATTTTCAATCTTCTCTGTGCCCCTTGCTTTGCGGCAATTGGTGCAATCAGGCGTGAAATGAATAACTCTAAGTGGACTTGGTTTGCTATCGGTTATCAGTGCGGCTTTGCTTATGCAGTCTCCCTTATTGTATATCAGATTGGACGCATATTTGCCGGCAGTGCAAATGTAATCGGACTTATAGCGGCAGTAATTGTTCTTGCGTTCTTAATCTTTATGCTTGTTCGTCCGTACAATGAGTCTACTACTCTCTCTGTTGACGAACTGAAAGTAAAGGCCAAAAAAAAGTAATGATTCAAGGAGGATATATATGATAGAATTTTTATCTGCAAATTTAGGAACAATAGTAGTGTTCCTCGTCGTAATTGCGGTTGTCGGATTTGTGACTGCAAAATTAATAAAGGATAAAAAGAGCGGCAGATCCTCCTGCGGCTGCGGCTGTGAAAACTGCCAATCAGCGGATATATGCCATAAAAAAGAAAATATGAAATAATAAAATACCACCCGTTATGTTCACTGTCAGAAAAAAGCAGACAGGGAAACGGGTGGTATTTTATTTTGGGCACAGTCCTGACATTGCTGACGGGACACCGGTATATTATTTGTCTTGAAGCAGTAATTGCACTAAGACGCATCGCATATTCATCATTTTTGAAACAGTAGTTTTGACGCTGCAAATCTTACCACATATTGCAATTACTTTCGCCATTTTACATACCTACTTTGTGAATCCAAAATGCTTTGCAAGTTTTTCGCACATTTCTTCCCGGGTATCTTGATCGTTATCCTCACGAAATAATGTAAAAAATCCGCTTTGAGCATATTCTTTGTAATGCTTTTCGCTGTTGATTAATTCTAATCCTGCTTTGTAGTTAGCCATTACCTCGTCAGAATTATCACAATTTTCTATTACACTAAGAATAAATTGCTTTTCCTTATCAGTTCTGTCAAAAAAACGATCAACGCTCATACTTTGAGGGGATAACATAACTGCAACATGGTTATAACCCGATATTTCTTTAAGTATATTAATCGGTATATTTGTATCAACAATTACTCGTTTGTCTTTAGATAATGAAATCAGCTCTGCAATCTCAAATCCTGCAACTTCATCTTGTACACCGTATATCCATTTTTCATATTCTTCAGGAGAACGCTTTACAAAATCCTCCCAACTATTCATTTGCTTTATGTAGCATAAATTTGGCTGTATATCGGGTTCAGCTACTCTATCGGTAATTTCACAATGATAATTTTCGCCACAAAGGATTAAATCATATTTATCCGCCAGCATTTTCACCATTGTTGATTTACCGGCATAAGCTGTTCCGGTAATAAAATACACATTTCTCAAATAATGCTTAAGTATATTGTTTTCTATAAACATTTTAACTCCTATTTATTTCATAATTTTTTTTATGAAAAAGTATTTTGACAGCTTTGAATTTGATTTATTTTCTCTTACAAATTCCAATTCATAATTATTTCGTCTGTAAAATTCAGGTGCCTGAAATTCATAGGTTGTAAGATTGATATTTTCAAATCCTTTATCCTTATGAAAGTGCTCTACTTTTTTTATAAGATTTGTACCAATACCTTTACCACGATAATTTTTAAGAACAACAAAATCACTTATATGCACCTCGTTATAATAAGAGTGACCAGTTATAACACCTATAATTTTTTCACCATCTTAGCAACAAAAGCAAATGAATTATAATTACAAACCAAATCATTTTCATTGGCGTATTCATTAAATTTACTATCTATAAATTCAGATATTAAGTCGTATGTTTTGTTAATAATTTCAATATATTTCATCTTTCTTTTGTTCCTTTATAGTTTTTTGTTGGCTAATCCATGAAACATATAATTTTTTCCTAATTGTTTACACAACTCTTTAGAAACAGTAGTTTTGATGCTGCAAATCTTACCGCATATTGTAATTACATTTGCCGCGGAATATCACTTTTTATACATTAAATGTTCGCACATCTCCGAGAAGTTTTATTATACCGTTATCAACAAGTAAAGCGCCCTTTTTTAATGCGGTTGCGTATACTGTTTTTCCTCTTTCCTTTAATACACGAAGAATAGCGTCATTTTGTACTTCAGTGCCTTCGTAATGAACTTCCAAATAAAAATCATTTAAATATGAAAGTCCCTCGTAATAATTAAATTGAGGATAATCTTTATCAGGGGATAAGTGATATTCCGATAATTGAATAACGGCGCCCGCACTATATCCCATAATAATTCCGTTGTGCTTTTTTAACGCATCTGTCAAATCAAATTCTTTGATTCTGTCCATCATTCTGTCAGGCAAACCGCCAAGAAAATACACAATATCTGATTGTTTTATTTTCCGCTCGGCAGATCCTTTCGTGTCGATAAAGTAGTTGATAAATGAAATATTATTTTCAGATATACCGTAGGCGGTAAGCCCGTTTATTATACCGTTATAATACATACCGCTTTCTTTACTGTATAAATCCTTCCAATCCGACAAAGTTTTAACTCTGTCATCACGAAACGAGAATGCGACAATAGCAACTTTGTGTTCGGGTTTTATGTAATTTTTCAGTTCATCGTAAAGATAATCAGCATTTATGTCATATCCTTCAAGTAAAATATTAATCATTTATATCACCTAATATCATTTTTTCACATTAAAATTTATTATTATGATACCATACCGATATGATAATTACAATATATCGTGATGATCAGATTTTGTAACACTTTGATTGCTAATCGTATTAAAATGATTACACTTGAATGTTATGTAAATCAAATTATCGGTGTTTTAAAGATGCTGAAAATGAGTATAACGAAGTCAAGTTGTTTACCGATATTGATTTAGATAAAAGTAATTCAAAGATTTTATAGTATCATAGTTTAAGAAATGAAAAAGCACATTTTATGCTTGGCTGTAATGAAATGCTTAGCATAATCTTAGCATAATTATGTAAAATCCACTGTAATTGAACGAACATTTTAACAGGTAAAGCCGAGGGTGTTAAAACGCTCGGCTTTAAATTTGGAATATGCAGTTTTAAGGGCGCTTTTCAATCGGAATCAAAAGCTCAACATAGCTGTTATTTTTATCATGATCTAACAAATGAATAATCGTTATTTCGGGCGCATTTGCAATCATGTATTCTGAGTTGGCAAACCACTCGTTTATAAATCGTCGCCTTAAATCGAGATGCTCGTCCATACAATAAACACTTTTGTCGGTTTCTATAGAAACATAAGTGTTTTCCGGAATTCGAACAACGCTGAGCTGATTGGAATATACACCGATTGTCTCGTGGAGATGTGTGTTGTAAAACATCGGTATAATTGAGCCTATGGCAAAGGAATAGCCCTCATCATCAATATCAGAGATTACACAGTACTCCGTGTTACAGTCTTTAGCCATACCCTGCAAGGCATATCTGACGAATCTTGTGTTGCCGTCAACCATAAAATCATGCTGCTGACGGTATCTGTCAGCCGGTGCGCCGTTAAAGCGCCTCTGAAGGCAGGTGATAACAAACGCAGGTTTTTTTACAATTTTATAATTCATAATATTTCCACCCTCCAATGAAACATTTACAGACAGGCGTGAAAAGTTTTTCAGCTTGGCGGAATCGGATTTTGCCTGTGACGGTGTTATGCCGTGAAATTTCTGAAACGCTTTTGAAAAACTGTCAGGACTTTCATAGCCGTATTTTACAGCCGCATCAATCACCTTCATTTTATCGTGTTGCAGTTGTGCTCCTGCAAGGGATAATCTTCGGTTTCGGATATATTCGCCGAGTGTATAGCCGCAAAGCAGGCTGAATACACGCTGAAAATGATATGGGGATGAAAAGCTGCGCGCCGCAATTTCATCAATATCAAGTTTTTCGGTGATATTATCCTCAATGTAGTCAATAGCCTGCTGTAAACCGTCAATCCAATTCATACCGCTTTCCCTTTCTATTACTGTCTGAGCATATTTTATCAGAAGAATATTTTTAATACCCGATTTTTTATGCTGACGGATATCTGAATATCAGTATCTATTGTAACACAATATGAAAATATCCCGAAATACATTTGATGCAGTTCGGGATATACATTTCTTTATAACAGTTAATCAGTCATTATATAGTTCCGTCCCAAGTTGAAACCTCAAGAGCCTTTTTCTCTTCTTCGCTGAACCAGTGGGTTGTTACGGCTTTTGATTCCGTGAAGAAGCGGTATGCGTCTTTGCCAAGGCAGTGGAGATCGCCGAAGAAAGACTGCTTGTGGCCGCTGAACGGAATGAATCCTACAGGAACGGGAATTCCTACATTGATACCAACCTGACCTCCGTCGGTGTGGCGCGCGAATTCTCTTGCATAATATCCGCTCTGTGTATAAATTACAGAACCGTTTGCATACGGATTTTCATTCATGATTTTTAAACCGTCCTCGAAATTCTTGCATCTCTTGATGCAGAGTACAGGACCGAATACCTCATCACGACCGATTGTCATATCTTCTGTCACATTGTCAAAGATTGTAGGACCAACAAAGTAACCGTTTTCATATCCTTCCACAACAATGTTTCTTCCGTCTAAAACAAGTGTAGCGCCCTCGGCAACACCCTTGTTAATATCGTCGATTACTTCCTTGTAATGCTTTTCATATGTAATAGGACCGAGGCGTGATGACTTATCCCATGAAGGACCGCAGTTTACCTTCTGTGCCTGCCTTTTAAGCTCTGCAACAAATTTGTCTGCAATGGATTCCTGTACAACACAGCAAGACAGAGCCATGCATCTTTGTCCTGCACAGCCATATGCGGAATTAATGACACCCGCAACAGTTCTCTCAAGTGCGCAGTCCTCCAAAACGAGAGCATGGTTTTTAGCCTGGCAGAGAGCCTGGCATCTCTTGCCGGCGGCAGCAGCCTTCTGATAAATCTTAAGACCTACAGGTGTTGAGCCGACAAATGTAATACCCTTAATATCAGGATGATTGAGAATGGTATCAATTTCATTTCTTGAGCAGGTAACAATGTTGATAACACCGTCCGGAACACCCGCATCTTTATAAAGCTGTGCAAACATCATAGCCGTTTTAGGGGTGAGTGAAGCTGCCTTGAGAACGATTGTATTGCCCGTCGCAATACATGTAGGGGCCATCCAGCCAAACGGAATCATTGCAGGGAAGTTAACAGGTACAATGCCGGCGAACACGCCCATAGGCTCACGGTATTTTACGGTGTCATAACCCTTTGAGGCGTCCATAATGCTTTCACCCATCATAAGTGAAGGCACCTGTGTCGCAAGTTCTGTACCCTCTTTTGCCTTAAGAACATCTCCCTCAGCTTCAGCCCACACCTTGCCGTTTTCTTTGGCAACGCACATTGTGAGCTCGTCCATTCTTTCAATAATCAAATCACGGATTTTATAAAGAACCTGCGCCCTCTTAATGGCAGGGGTACTGCTCCAGCCCGGATAAGCGGCTTTTGCGGCTTCAATAGCTTCCAAAACCTCATCATTTGTACAGCACGGAGCCTGACCTGTTACCTCACCGGTTGACGGATTGTGAAGGTCGTACCAGACATCTGCCTTGGAGTCCCTGAATTCATTATTGACAAAGTATTTCAACTTTTCAACTGACATTAAATTGTCCTTCTTTCATATCAAATTTTCGCAAGAATTATACCACATAAGACCAGTAAAATCAATATATTTACCATAAAATACTTAATAAAAAGGGTATGCTGTTTTGTTGACTGTATAAATCAATTGCGATATAATATTTATATATTTAATTCTCGGAGGGAAATGTTAATGAAAAGATTTTTTAGTCTGTTTTTATCGATTGTAATGTTTATAAGCGTCACTGCGGCCGTGGATTTGTCAGCCAATGCTGCCGCCTCGGCAAAAAGCGTTACAGGAGAGTTTAATTATTCCTATTCAAAAAAAGTACTGGAAATTATAAATAAGGAAAGAGCAAAAGAAGGCCGGAAAAAAGTCATTGCGACCAAGGCGCTTACGGACGCGGCAATGCTCAGAGCGGCAGAACTTACCGCTTCTTTTTCACACACCAGGCCAGACGGCAGCGCCTGTTTTTCCGCCTTTGAGTGGGAATCCGCTGCGGGAGAAAATATTGCGTTCAATCAGACTTCTCCCGATGAGGTAATGACGGATTGGATGAATTCACCCGGGCACAGAAGCAATATTCTTAATCAAAGTTTTACAAAAGTAGGTATCGGCTGTTTTGTTGCAGACGGCAGTTGGTATTGGGTTCAGATTTTCAGTGGCGGTGCAGGAACTTCCTATTCAAAATCCGGCGCTGAGACCGTAAAAGTCAGTATTGCTCTGTGCTCCGACAAGAAAACTAAAGTGACTTCATCAAAGAACGGTCATGAAATCGACAAAAAAACAATATCCTATAGCAACGGCAAGGCTGTCGGAAAATGTGTGAACTGTAAAAAGACGGTTTCTCAGCCTGCTGCCGAAAAAGTAAAATCCGTTTCTCTTTCCAAAACAAGCTATACCTATGACGGAAAAGTAAAGAAGCCGTCCGTAACGGTAAAGGACAGCAAGGGAAAGAA
>CANQZA010000034.1 GCA_947628175.1 uncultured Clostridia bacterium
TAACACCGCAAATATGATAAGCGGAAAGCCGTATACACCGAGAGGTGTACGTGCGGTTTGGGAGGGAGTGGACGCTTATCCTTCTACGGGAGGATAAGCAGAAGCTTACCTCATGACGAGTTTCTATATTTAGGTGGTAACGAGCAAAGTACACACGAATATATTTCAAAACTGCTCGGGAAAGAAACGATTGACACAAACACTTTCGGAAAAAGCATAGGTAGAAACGGTAATTACTCTACAAACTATCAAATCTCAGGGCGTGAACTGCTTACTCCAGACGAAGTGCGAATGATGGATAATCAGTATGCTTTACTCTTTATCCGTGGTGAACGACCTGTGCAGGATTTGAAGTTCGATATTTTGAAGCATCCGAATGTTGCACTTACAACGGACGGAAAAACCGAACCGTATATTCACGGCTTTGACGATTACTCAGTCTGCGATTTGTTTTTGAAAGATTTTGAAGAATTAGAAGAAAACAAAAACAGCGAATCCATTGATGATATTGAATTTGTAGTTTATTCAAGCGAAGAAATTGAAGAATTTTTTAAGAGATTAGAAGGAGGAAAAATCTCATGAAAAAAAGTAATTTAATGAAATCTAAACATTCGCCTTTAACGGGAAAAACAAGAAAAGGTTTTAAACTTTATGTGAGTATTATTCTTGCAGCCACAATCATCTGTACCCTTGCGGTAACAGCATTTGCGGCAGACGATCCGCTCAAAGCGGTAAACAATCTGTCAACTTTTATCTTCGGTCTTATCCGTGCAGTGGGTATGATTATTTTAGGTTTCGGTGTTGTGCAGGTTGGCTTATCACTGAAATCTCACGATCCGTCACAAAGAGCTAACGGATTTTTAACCGTTGCAGGTGGTATTGTTATTACCTTTTCAAAGGCTATTCTTGATTTGATTGTGAAATAACGGAAGAAGTACGAATCGCTCGGTAGAGATGCCGGGCGGTTTTCTCCGAAAGGGGGTAGTCAAATGGAATCATCAAATTGGGTAGTCCAAAATCTTCAAAATGCCCTTGAAACTTGGAACAGCAAATTATCTGAAATATGGCTGCTTGTTACGCAATCCCCCGAAGAATTCAAAGACGGCTCAATATGGAGCGTTATTACCAATATACACGGAGCACTGCAAGCGATAGGCTATTCGCTGTTGGTGCTCTTTTTTGTTGTCGGTATGATGAAGACCTGTGGCAATTTTGCAGAACTTAAAAGACCTGAGATAGCAGTCAAAATGTTTATCCGCTTTATTCTTGCAAAGGCTTCAATCGACTACGGGCTTGAACTGATGATGGCACTGTTCAGCATAGTACAAGGCATTGTAGCCAAAATCATGGCAACATCGGGCCTAGGCAGTACATCAGAGATGGTATTACCCGACAGTATCATTAAAGCTATTGAGGATAGTGGCTTTTGGGAGTCAGTACCGCTATGGGCGGTGACACTCATCGGCAGTCTGTTCATAACAGTACTTTCTTTCATCATGATAATGACTGTATACGGCAGATTTTTTAAGGTCTATCTTTATACCGCTATTGCACCTGTTCCGTTATCGTCGTTTGCAGGAGAACCGTCTTCATCTGTCGGTAAAAGCTTCATAAAAAGCTATGCCGCTGTATGTTTAGAGGGTGCGATAATTGTTCTAGGCTGTATCATTTTCTCTTTGTTTGCTTCGTCACCGCCTGTTGTTGATGAAACTGCTGCGGCTGTAAATCAGGTGTGGAAATATGTCGGGGAATTGATTTTCAATATGCTTGTTCTTGTAGGTACGGTTAAGATGAGCGACAGGGTTGTTAAAGAGATGATGGGACTGTAAAAGTACTTTTTCTCTTGACAAATAATTACTAAGTAATTATAATGTAATTATGGATATACTAAACTTTGAATGGGATGAAAACAAAAACACGATAAACAAAAAGAAGCATAACATTTCGTTTGACGAAGCAAAAACAGTGTTCTATGATGAAGACGCACTGTTAATTGACGACCCCGAGCATTCCGAAACAGAGGAGAGATTTATTATACTCGGAAACAGTATTTCTGCAAATTTGCTTGTAGTATGTCATTGCTATCGCCAATCTGAAAGCGTAATCAGAATCATTTCAGCAAGAAAAGCAACAAAAAACGAAATTGCACAGTACTATGAATTTAAATGAGGTGAACACTATGAGAGAAGAATACGATTTTACAAATGCAAGGAAAAATCCTTATGTAAAAAAGGTAAAAAAACAAATTACAATCAACATTGACAGCGAAGCGATTGACTATTTCAAAGAACAGTCGGCGGTATCGGGAATTCCTTATCAAACTCTGATAAATTTGTATTTAGCGGACTGCGCATCTAAACACAGAAAAATCAATGTTTCTTGGGAATAACTAAAAATTTTCAGTGTCGCTTTGGCGGCACTTTTTCTTTTGGGAGATGATTTGTTGGAAGTAAAGATTAACCGAGAAATTCGTGACTACACGGAAAGCGTTTACTTCGGACTGTCCCTGCGACAGTTCATTTTTTCTGTTCTTGCCTGCGGTGTTGCCGTAGGCTTGTACTTTTTACTAAAACCGTTCTTTGGCATTGAAACACTTTCGTGGGTTTGTATTTTAAGTGCAGTGCCGTTTGCGGGAATAGGCTTTTTCAAGTATCACGGCATGACGGCAGAAAAAGCCTTGTTCGCTTTTCTGAAAAGTGAAATACTTATGCCGAAAGAACTGAAGTTCAAAGCAATTAACTTTTATGATATGGGAGGTAATAACGATGTTCGACTTTGTGGAAATGATAAAAAGAAAAATCGGTTTAAATGAGATTAAGGGCGATGGAATGTTTGTACCTAAATCCGTTCAGGATGTTATCAAAATTGATGCTGTTTACAGTGACGGTATCTTTATGACAGGTAAAGAACGCTATTCAAAAACATTTAAATTTACGGATATTAACTATGCTGTATCAAGCAAAGAGGATAAAGAAGCAAAATTCCTTTTGTACAGTGAAATATTAAACAGTCTTGAAAACGGTGTGTCAACACAAATAACGATAGTAAACCGAAAGCTTAAAAAGACGGAACTTAAAGAAATGGCACTGTTAGCAAATGCCGATGACGGTAAAGATAAATACCGTAAGGAAATCAATGAAATGCTTACAATGCTTGCAAACGGAGCTAATGCCATTGTGCAAGATAATATGTAACTTTAACTATTCAGAAAAAGACAGTCGAAGAAGCAAGAGCACATTTTAACCGTGTCGGCACTGATTTGACGGCACATTTTTCAAGGCTGGGTTCAAAATGTACCGAGCTTGATCTGACAGAACGGCTTCGCATTATACATGACTTCTGCCGTCCTAAAGAAGCAACAGACTATCATTTTGATTTGAGAGATACAATGCGAAAAGGCCAGTCTTTTAAGGACTATATATCTCCCGACGGCTTTGAGTTTAAATCAGACCATTTCAAAGTCGGTAATAAATATGCAAGAGTTCTTTTTATCCGTGATTATCCCTCATATATCAAAGACAAGGTAATATGGGAACTTACCGATACAAACAGAAATATGATTTTTAATTTTGATATTGTTCCTGTGTCAACAGACGAGGCGCAAAAGTATGTTGAGAAACAGGCTCTCGGTGTAGAAACAAATATAGCCAATTATCAAAGAAAACAAAACAGTAATAGCAATTATTCCGCAGTTGTACCTTATGATATGGAACAACAAAGAAAAGAGATAAGAGAATTTCTTGATGATATTACCGCAAGAGATCAGAAGATGTTTAAGGTCATAATGACGATTATGCACACGGCGGATACACTTGAAGAACTCAATGCCGATACGGAAGCAATTCAGGCAATGGGAAGAAACCATATGTGCCAAATCGGTGTGTTAAAATATCAGCAGCTTGACGGATTTAATGCAACACTTCCGATAGGCATAAACAAGATAGAAGCAAGGCGAACACTTACTACTGAGAGCCTTGCTGTTTTTATGCCCTTTAAGGTGCAGGAGATACAGCATGAAGGCGGTGTGTTTCAAGGTGTAAATGTTATCAGTAAAAATATGATAATCGTCAACCGTAGATTCTTGCTTAACGGCAATTGCTTTATTTTAGGCGTGTCCGGCTCGGGTAAGTCGTTTACGGCAAAGGAAGAAATGGTGTCGCTTCTTCTTTCAACCAATGCAGACGTTATCATCATAGACCCCGAAAGAGAATACAAGGCTCTTGTTGAAGCTATGGACGGTCAGGTGGTTAGACTTTCGGCTACAAGCCGAAGCCATATCAATTGCCTTGACATTAACAAAGAATATGCAGACGGTGCAAATCCTCTTGCAATGAAGTCTGAATTTGTTCTATCTCTTTTTGAACAGGTATGCGGTAAGAGTGAAGTAACTGCTATGCAGAAATCAATCATTGACCGCTGTCTTGCAAATGTATACAAAACATATATCGGAAAGAAGTACAAAGGCAAACCGCCTACACTTGTTGAATTGTGTAAAGACTTGCGAGAACAGCCTGAACCCGAAGCGACTGAAATTGCCGTTGCTATGGAGCTGTTTGCAAGCGGTTCACAGAATACCTTTGCTCAGCAGACCAATGTCAATATCAAGAGCAGACTTATCTGCTATGATATTCTTGATCTTGGAAGTCAGCTTATGCCTATTGGTATGCTTGTTGTTCTTGACAGCATCTTGAACCGCATCACACAAAACAGAGCAGAGGGAAAAGAAACATATATCTTTATTGATGAAATATACCTTTTGTTCCAACACGAATATAGCGCAAACTTCTTGTTCACACTTTGAAAGCGTGTTCGTAAATATGGAGCTTATTGTACAGGAATCACACAAAATGTTGACGACCTTTTGCAAAGCCATACGGCAAGAACAATGCTTGCAAACTCTGAATTTATTATCATGCTCAATCAGGGCGGTACAGACAGAGAAGATCTCGCCAATCTCTTGCAGATAAGCGAAACACAGATGACGCATATAACGAATGTTGAAGTCGGTCATGGTCTAGTAAAGGTTGGTTCGGCTCTTGTACCGTTTGAGAGGAAGTTCCCGAAAGATACAGAACTGTACCGTCTTATGAGCACGAAAATGAAAGAGTAGTTTCAGGAGGTGCTTATGGCGAAAAATGTTAAGCCTAAAGAAAAGACAACCAAAAATAAAACCAAAGGCTCTGCCGGTAAAGCTGCTGACAGAGCCAAAATTGTTTCTGTTAAGGCAAAAGACGGTGTCATCGAAGCAAAGGGCAAAATTGACGAAAACACAAAAATATCAGACGATTGTTCACCTGTACAATATGCAACAGATGAAGTTACTGAGGGTATGCACAAGACCGCAGAAGATGCAGTCATTGCTGCGGATAAAGCTGTAAAAAGCGTTGGTCGCAAAGTTAAAGAAAAGGTTAAGCAAAAGGAAGCGGATAAAAAGACGCAAACCGAGAAAACAAATCCTCAAACAGAAAACAGCAATGAAAATTCTTTAACGGTGAATTCTGAGGATAAACAGAAGAAACCCGTTGACGAAAAGAGAAAGCCAAAACAGAGAAAACAGACATCGCCGAAAACAAGAGGAAAACTCTCTGTAAAGAAACCTAAATCAGAAGCTCAGCCTGTAAAATATGCTCATTCTGCTGAAAGCAAGATAAAGCAAACTTCACGCAGTTCAGTAAACACAAAGAACACAATTAAAACCGCAGATAATGCAATTAAAAATGCTCATAAATCAGAAAAGACCGCTAAGAGGTCGGCACAAGCAACAGCCAAGGCTGCAAAAAAAGCAGAAGAAACGGCAAAGAATACAGCTAAAGCAATCGGTAAAGCTATTGCAGAAGCAGGAAAAGCAACCATTGCAGCTGTAAAGGGTACGGAAACAGCGGTTGCGGTGGGAGGTGTACCTGCCGTTGTTGTTATCATAATAATATGTTTGCTTGCGGCTGTAGGCGGCACCTGCTTTGGAATTTTCCTTTCAAACGACAAAACAACAGGCAGTAAAATGACAATGACGCAGGCTATCTCACAGCTTACAACAGACTACTATACCGATTTGGAAGAGTTTAAGAACAATTATGAGTACGACCAATATGAGATTGAAACAGCTCCAGACAACATCACTGTTGATTGGAAAACGGTTCTTGCTGTTTATGCGGTCAAGACAACAACCTCAGTTGATGATGCTTATGAGGTTGCGACTATGGACGATACAAAGTATGAACTGCTGAAAACAGTTATGAATGACATGAATCCAAAATCGGGACAGGTGACAACCAAATCTGTTCCAATAGTTAAGGTTACAACCGATGAAAACGGTGTATCTATTAAGAAAACTACCTACGAAACAAAAAAGGTGCTGACAATCACCATCGGTCATTTGTCGGCAGATGAAATATGCAAGCATTACAGTTTTAGCAAAGAACAAAAGTCTATGCTTGATGAACTGCTCAGCGATGAATATGCAGCGTTATGGGATGAGCTTATCAATAATTCAGGTGCAATTATCCTGCCAAATGGCTCACTTGTAGGGTCGGGCAAATTTGTTTGGCCTGTTGCAGGTGACTATTCCATAACTTCACGTTTCGGAACAAGAGTTGATCCAATCACAGGTGCAGTCAAAACTCATGGTGGTACAGATATAGCGGCGGCACAGGGAACGCCGATTGTTGCGGCGGCAGACGGTACGGTTGTAATCTCGTCATACATGGCAGGCGGCTACGGTTACTATGTCAAAATTCAACATGACAGAACGTATTCAACGCTTTACGGCCACTGCTCGGTCTTGCTCGTTTCGGCAGGTCAGTCAGTTAAACAAGGGCAGGTTATTGCAAAGGTGGGCTCAACTGGTTATTCAACAGGTCCGCATTGCCATTTTGAGGTTATTCAAAATGGTGTAAGGGTTGATGCGTTGTCGTTTTATGACTAAAAAAATATGTATTGATGTTGCATAATGAATGTGATACAATTTAGAAAAATATATGAGGTAAAGATTTTGAAAAATCATGAATTTGTTGACGGAAAGCTTCTGCAAACGAATAAGAAGTTTTCACATTTGAAGCAATCTCAAAAAGAGAAAATTCATAATTGGTTATATGAAGCTTATGAAAAATATGTTTCAAAGAATATCAAGGAAGAAAAAATATTTGATATAGTCTTCTCAAAGATTGATGACGCTGATATTTGGATACCGAAGGGCGAAGTTATCAAATATTATCATTCGCATAAAGGTAAATTCAAAAAGAGATATGAAAAATCTAAGTGTAAAGAATACGAAATTGAAAATCGGGAGGAATGAAAAATGAGCAGGTATACCGAAACTGATTTGACAAAAATTGTATACGATGCTATGCAGTGTTTCAAAAATGAAATGAACTTTAATATCTCACCCGAAAACACTGTTTTAGCATTTTTCACTCCCGATAACGGAATAGAAGTATATGAATCCTTTTGTAAAAAATATTTTCCCGATTGGCTTCAAGAGGACTATATGGCAGACGGATACTTTGAAAGCTTTGCCGCTTCTGCTTTTGTAGGGGAAAAGTATTATGGTATATTGATTCGCTCGGATTTGGATTTCTCTTTGGCAGAACTTTTTCAGATATTCCTACATGAAATTTCCCATATATATTGCACCGTTAATGAAATAGACGGCGGTCACTTCTTTGACAGATATTGTCATTGTGATGATATTAACGAAGATGGAATAATGAACGCAGGCTATGCTATATGGAGAGAAGCCATCGCCGATATTATGGCTCAAAGGGTTAATCCGTACGGCGGGCGGTATACTTTAAAATATGTAAAGCCGTATGTTGAAGATTTGTATAACCGGCTATCGCATCGCAATCCCGAATCGAAGAAAGCGATGTCACTTATACTTGTTTACTTCATGGTTTCTGATGAGGTTGTCAAAGCAAAGGATTGGAGTAAAGCGGAAACTAAGATAAAGAAAGTTATTTTCTTTGATGATGAATTGATGTACGGTATTCTTAAATTGGTATATGTCAATTTTTCAAAAGAGCAGTATTGGAAAATTACTCCTGATTTTATTTTTGAACTTGGGGAAAGGTATCTAAAATTAATCATGTATAGATTTATATATGGCACGACATAATCTGCAACTTTATATTATCCGGATTAGCTAAAAAGCTTATTCGCTTGTCTTAAATACCTATTCGCAGATGATTTTTGTTGAAAAAATTTAGAATATGAGTTACAATATGTGAGGATCTAAACTATAAAATGTTCAAGAAAGATAAGCTGTTGGATCAACATGAGATAATAATGAATAACTCAACTTTCCCACATAAAAAAACTGCCAAAAAGCCCGCTATAAAGCGGGCAAAAGGGCATAAAAATACAGACAGCACCCAATATATTATAATATGAAAGCTGTGTTTCACGGGACAATCGGATATGTAGAGAATTATTCTTCATAATTTGTGATAAATTGATTGGTATTTTTATGGCTAAAATTCTGCATTGCTTCAAGCATTGTTAGATTTTTTTGTGTGGGAAAGTTGTCTGAATAATATTTAAAAACAGGGTGTTTCTTGTGAGAGTAATAATATGTGATGATGAATGCAGTACCAGAAGAAATTTGCATACACTTGTTGAAAAGTATGCAAAAGATTTTTCGGATTTAAAAATTGATGACTTTAAAAGCGGTGAAGAGCTGATAGCTTCATCGGAAAACAATAGTAAAGCTGATATTATATTTCTTGACATAGAAATGAACAAAATAGACGGAATAGATGCTGCGAAGCTTATACGAATAAGAGATAATAAGGCGATCATTATTTATGTATCAAGTCATAGCGAAAGAGTATTTGATTCTTTTGATACAGAACCCTTTCACTTTATTACGAAGCCTTTTACCGAGAATAAATTCAGAGAAATCTTTGAAAAAGCTTTAAATAAATATAAGTTATTGAATGGATATATAATAATAACATGGAAGAATAACTCAATAAAAATGCCGGTTGAAAAAATTAAATATTTTGAGATGTGTCATAAACATTTGATTTTTCATACCTTTGATGGTGAGTATGAAATGATTGATACAATAAAAAATGTGCTCGATAAATTGCGGCCATACGGATTCTTTCAAACACATCAGGGCTATGTTGTCAATATGAATCTTATAAAGCGTTTTGACGGATTGAATATTATATTGACTGACGGAACAAAGGTCGTAATGAGTTTAAGAAAAAGAAGTGAAGTTTTGACAGAATATGCAAAGCATATATCGAGGTATAGATGATGGAAACGCTGAGAATTATTATTGAAAGTTTAAGCTGTTTTTTGGAGTTAGGGTTAGGGCTGTATTTGTTCTCATCTAATAGACAACGGCGATTTGAAAAGAAAGAAACCTCTATTTTATTTATAATTTTGAGTTCGATATATGCTTTAGGATTGCATTTTATAGGAAACGATATTGTGCTATTTGTTTTCAGCATAGCAATTACAGCGGCATTGTCTCTTCTTTATAAATACAAGTGGTATGTTGGTATTTTACTTTCGATTATTTTTTCGGTTATATCAGGAATATCTGAACTTATTGTTATGCAGGCAACCGTCATGATAAGCGGAGAAGTCTTTGAAACGGCTAACAACAGTATATACACATATATTATTGGCTTACTTGCAACAAAAATGTTTACTTTTTCGGTTATCACTATAATACGCAAAGGCAGACATAAATCATTTCAGGGAATAGGCAATGCCCGTTTTACACAGCTAATGTTGCTGCCGCTGGCAACTGTTGTTATTGCAATTATTTTTTCAACATACATAGATTTAGTTGCGACAAACTTTATTAAGATAGCAAGTATTGCGGCTCTTTTAATTTTAGTTGTAGCAAACGCAATGACTTTCTATATTGTTGATGCGCAGCATGAATTGATAAGCGCAAAGCATAAATTAAAAGCCTCACAGTTGCTATTGGAAAATCAACGTCAATACTATGATGATATATTTCGTTCGCATCAAGAAATAAGAAAAACGAGACATGATCTAAAAAATATTTTTATTGCTGTTTTAGGAGAACTTAATGATGGCAATGTTGAAGCAACAAAGGAAATGATAAAGAAAAAACTTAATGAGATTGAAGAAACGATTAATCTTTCCAATAAGCAAAGTTCGGTAGTTGATGCTGTGATATATGCAAAAGAGTGTGAAGCAAACAAGCAAAATATTGAACTTAAATCTCAAATCAGCATAAATCGGCATATTTATATTGATAACCTTGATTTGGCGGTTTTAACAGCGAACATTCTTGATAATGCCATTGAGGCGGTAAACTTGGTTGAAGACAACAGATTTATAGAATTTTCGTTTATAACTGAAAATGACAACCTGATTGTTTTTTGCAAAAATCCAACAATAAACAATACAAGTGTTGACAAAATAAGAACAACCAAGAAAGATGCTACTAAGCATGGATTTGGAATAATGAGCATACGTGCAATAGCAGAAAAATACAACGGAAGTTATGTTATAGAGTGTGATAATGGATTTTTCTCGGGTACGGCTATTATGGTGAATAGAAACATACATAAATTAGAATCTTTCCATTGAAATTTCCGTATATATATTTTGGTGATTACAGCTTAATTATCTAACATGTAAGAAGATATTGCGAACAAGCATTTAAACTCGACGAATAGGTATCTTATATTTTCAATACGCAAATTTGCAGGTGGATACCATGCTGATACATACACAAAATGCCACATTTTGTTTTGGATTAATCAATTTTTGATGATTGTTGCCGTTAAAGCTATACCATTACCTATTCAACCCTGCATTTCAATTGTATTAAGTATTTTGAGTGTAATATTTATTTTTGCTTTTGCGCCAATTGAAAATGAAAATAAACCTTTTTCAAAGCAAGAAGCAAAACATTTCAAGACGATAAGCAGATTCCTTATATGTATTACAAGTTTGATTTTAACGATTTTACTTTCTTTCAAAATTTTTAATCAGTTAATATTTTGCTTTGTTATTGGTATTAGTTCCGTATCAATTTCTCTATTGGCTGCTAAAATAAGAAATCCTACTTTAAGGACAAAGTGCAACTCCGATAAACGAATATAAAAAGAAAATATAAACTTTTTCAATTTAATATTATCTGAAAGAGGTGAATTTGGATGAATTTAATCCTATCAAAACAAAACCTGCAAACAGGCATGGATACCATGAATGCCTGCGGTGTAAGACTTACGGGTAGTAAGGCACATAACGATTTTATAAATTATCTTCAGGATGAGATAAAAAAGCTGGGCGTAAAAATCTATTCAGACCCGTTTTACTTTAGACGTTGGGAAGAGAAAAGCTCGTCAATTGAAATTGTTGACGGCGCCGAAAGAATCAATGTCCCTGTTTCATCTGCCTACCCCTATTCGGGCGAAACGACCGCAGAGGGAATTACTCAGGAGCTTGTATATGTTAAAGGCTTGTCCGATGTGAAGAATGTTAAAGGCAAGATTGCGGTTTTCGACGTTTCCAATATCAACTTTATACCAAGTGAAATTGCTTTCGATAAAAGAACAAGCTACCCCGAAGATGTTACCCTTGAATCGAAATACGAAGGCCCTGTTATCACAAGCTTTGTTCGCTGCTTTAACGGTATTATCTCAAAACTGTCAGGTGCAAGGGCGGCTGTTCTTGTGTGGAAAGGTCTGCACAACGACTGTATTCAAGGTCAGTACCTTTCGTTCATCATGGGCTATCAGAAAATACCCATGCTTTGGGTAAATGAAACCAACGGGAAAAAGATTATTGCGGCGGCAAAGGAACACAAAAAGGCGAAGCTGGTTCTTGAAGCCGAAATAGAAAACAACGCCTACACCGAAAGCTTTTACTGCATTTTACCCGGTAAGCACCCCACGGAAAACGTTATCGTAAATACCCACACTGACGGTACAAACTGCGTTGAAGAAAACGGCGCAATCGCTTTGTTGGAGCTTATGCGGAATATGGTTGGCAAGGAGCTTGAAAGAACACATATATTTGTTTTCACAACAGGACATTTCCGCCTGCCCACATTCAAGGACATTCGAACAGGCTCGTTCCAGTCCGCTTCACGCTGGCTCGCCATGCACAGAGATTTGTGGGACGGCAAGAACGGACATTATAAATGCGTTGCGAACCTTACGCTCGAGCACATGGGCTGTAAGGAGTGGCGCACCGTTGACGGTGAATATAAGTACACGGGTAAACCCGAGGTTGAAATTGTTTACACGGGCAATGAGTTTATGGATAAGCTTTATATCGACACTGTTAAGGACAGAAAGACCGTTCGTACAATGACACTCAGAGGTCACAACGCTCTCCACTTCGGCGAGGGGCAAAACTTCTTTACAATGGGTATTCCCGAAATAAGCCTTGTTCCTGCGCTGTACTATCTCTGTGTGGTAAGCGACAGCCACGAGATGGAAAAATTCGACATTGACCTTATGAAAGAGCAGACGGAAACCTTTGCAAAGCTGATTGAAAAGATTGAGAGGATAGACTCTGCACAGCTGGGCAGGAGCGAGATGTATTCAATCATAAAGGCGAGGAGCGTTTCCGATGGATACGATTTCAGCTTGAAAGGGTTAACAAGCAAGATTTCTAAAACTGTTAAAAGCAGGATGTAACATAAGAACTACTTTCGAAACAATAAATTACAAGGGATGGTGATAAATTATGAACAATAAAAATCATATTTAAAAAATTATATCTGTTCTAACCAAAAAAGAAGAAAACATTATTTCGTAATTAAAGAAATGAGCATATTAAAATGAATACATGTAAAAAATATTTATCAATTTTTCTTGCAATAATAATGTTATTAACAACCTTTTAGGCTGCTATGCCCGTTTTTGCGACTGATAACTTGTTTGCGAATAACAGTATATCAGACGAAACTAATGTGCAGGAAAAAATGACATCTAAAATTGTACGTGAAGCAACTGATCTTCGCGAAGAATATTCCAAGCATTTTATTTGTGAAGACGGTTCATATGTTGTAGCTACATATTCTGAGCCGGTTCACTACAAAGATGGTAAACAATGGAAAGAAATAGATAATACCTTGCAACTTACAGCTGATGAAAAAAGCAGTTCAGGAAAAACCATGTATACTCCCAAGTCGGGAATAATAGATGTAAAAATACCTCAGAACTTTGAAAACGGTCAAAAGGTTTCTACAACCAACAAGGGATACACAATCAGTTTTGGTGTAAACCATGATAAAATGATTTGCCAAAATAAGCCTACTGCTGTTGTAAAAGATGCGAAGAATTTATCTTCAAGCAAGCTAACAGATAAAGTGGTTGCTGCTGAAAAATTTTCGACAGAGATTTCAAACGAAAGTGAAATTACTGCTTTTAACAATGCTGCGATGAAAGTTGAAAATCAAACTGGCGCAGTTGTATATGATGATGTTTTCGGTAACGATGATTTGGAATATATTGTTACAACAAACAGCATAAAAGAAAACATCGTAGTCAATGAGAAGAAAAATAAATACATATACAGTTTTGATATGGATTTCGGTGAACTTGTTCCTGTTGTAAATGAAGATAATTCTGTACGATTGGTTGATCCGGAAAATACTGAAGAAACATTATTCTATATTGAATCTCCGTATATGTATGACGCTAATGGAATTAAAAGCGAAGACATTGATATGTCACTTGCCAAAAAGGACGGCATATATGTTATGACTCTTCAGGCTAATGAAGAGTGGCTTAATGCTGCCGAAAGAGCATTTCCCGTCATAATTGACCCAACTGTTTATTTGTCGTTTGAAGATGTTTTTGTTATGGACGGAATTACTTACAAAAACACAACAAGAATAAACGACGAACTTCGTGTTGGTAGAAATCTTGCAAATCTTACAAGAACTTATATCAAACCCACTCTTCCTTCTAACATTCCTGCGGGGAGTCATATTGACAGTGCATATTTAAAATTAACTAAAGATAGTTATTATCAGTTGCCGCTTGAAAATAATATCTCTGTTAGAGCATATGACTGCTATGATGTGGCATCATGGAATTCTACAAGCATCACTTGGAACAATCAGCCGTATAGCAAGTCAAATAATGGCTACAGTAGTGGACACACCTGTTTGTCATCTGTTCCGGCTTCATCAGGTAAGTCTACTTATTCATTTGATATCACAAATGCTGTAAAGCGTTGGATTAACAGTGGTGTTAATAACGGAATAATGCTTGCTTCTTCAGATGAATCGTCAAAAACACAGATTGATTTTCATTCTTCAAGAGCATCAAGTTCAGGCAATTATCCGCAAATGTATGTTACTTATACAGCGCCGAAATTGAACATTTCATCTTGGAATGCTGACAGTCAGATAAATGAAAAATCTTTTACAATAACCACCGAGAACGATTGGGTGGCATACACAGATGTTGATTGGATTTCGTTAAATGAAACATCAGGAACACCAAGCGGAGGTTATAGTACAAACAAAATTGTTGTTACAGAAAACACATCTGTTAATGACAGAACAGGAACTGTAACCGTGAAATCAGGTAATACCACCATTGGTACTATTGCGGTTACTCAGTATGGTGCTGCTCCCTATATTATTTTGGGTACTACGGCATTGAACTTTGAACCTGGAAATAACAGGCAATCATTAAGTATAGAATCAAATACTGCATGGTCATTTGGTGATCTTCCAAATTGGATTACTGTTACACCCTCATCGGGTTCAAAAAATTCCATGGTAGAAGTTGAAGTGTCAGAAAACTATGGAACATCGGCAAGAGGATATGATATTACTGTCACAGCTGATACAGTAACCCAAACCATTCATATTTCTCAGACTTATGACAATGTTGCCCCTGAGGCTCCCTGCATTTATGAAGAGGGAGGTCTGGTTTATATTTCATTAAATTCTGCTGAATTTGATGAATCAACGGATAGTCCTGAACATATTGAATATAAACTGGGTAACGGCGAATGGATTGATTATGAGGATGAACCTCTTTCAATTGTCTGTACATCTGACTCAACTCTTTATGCTCGTATATTTGATACCGCTGGCAACGTCAGCGAAATAAGTTCTCTTGTTCTTGAAAGCGAAATTGGCGAATACACGGCCTCATTTAATGATATTGCTTATGGTAATGGTGTATTTCCTGTGCTTTTTGAGAGAACTTATTCAAGTCTAAACGGTTGGTTCTTTAGCTTTGAAGCAAATGTTCAGCCTTTTTCAAACGGTTATGTGTTTACTGATTTCAACGGTGAAAAACATCATTTCATTCAAAACAGAGAGCAAAAATATGTTTCAGCCGATGGAGACGAGCTTGAATTGAATGTTGATGGCTATGCATACAAAGTGGCGTATGGCGGACTTACCAGTTACTTTGATAACAGTGGTAAACTTGCATTTGTGGAAGAAAGCTATATTTCAGCGACTTATACTTGGACGACAAATAATCTGTATATTGAAGATCAGGCGGGTAACTCAACTGTTGTCAAAATAAAAAACGGAAAGCCTATAAGTATTACCATTTCAAGGCATGACGATATCACGGATGAAAACCATACAAAGTATGTCAGCTATCAATGGAGCGGAAATAATCTAATTGAATTCACCGATGCTGCAAACATTCAGCATAGCTATGCCTATACTGACGGACTGCTCAATCAAAATGACACCGAAACAATCGACTATTCTGTACAGGGTAGAGTGAAGCGAATTACACAGCAAAACGGTGCGTTTGTCAAGTTCACATATAACGATTCTTTTGCAAAGTCAGAAAATGATACCCAAATCGGTAAGGTGACTGTTTCAGACAGTAAGGGTGTAACCGATACATGGTACTACAAAGACGGAATAAGCATTACAAATAATCTTGCCGGTTATTCAGATGAAGCTACCTATGATCCGAGTAATATTGATAACACATTAACCGAAGATACAGTTACCGATGTTGCTTATGTCGTATTATATGATATTGAGCAATCTGACAGTACACAGGAAGACAGTTCTGACTTTGAAACAAGTGCGGTTAACCAAAATCCGCTCTATGATAAGAATGTAGATGGAAGTTACACATTCTATAAATACGACAGCAACAACAGGGTTATTGAAACACTTGAAGTTGCAAAGGGCAAACTGACCGTTACAGCGAATACTACCTATGCTAGAGCTGAAACTGTTGCTAAATCAAAGACAACAACTGCGTATGTCGGTGATACAGATGATGTTTCTGAATGGATTACTTTTAAAAGAAACAGTAATAACAAATTTGTTCAATCCGAAAAAGAAATGTACACATATTATGAAGCTGGAGGAACGAAATCTCTGAAATCATATACATGGGGTGAGAATGATTGGGAAATTGCTCTTGAAGAGAATTACGATGAGATTGGCAATATTTCTTCAAAATTTGAGTATAAATACAGTGATGAAATTAAGATAACAAAAACCCAATATACATATGATGAGGAGTATAAAATATTAGAACAACTTGTTACTGTTAAAACAGGTGAAAATGATTATGTAAACTCATCAATCGAAAGTTATACGTATAATTCACAGCACGATATTATAACTAATTCCGTGAGCCAGTGGTTGAATAATGCTTGGTATCAGATCTATGGTGAGCAATATGCATATAACGGTTACGGCAACAACACTCAAAAAGTTGAAACAGTTTATACCAATGTGCTCAATCTCGAAACAGGTCTTGTTGAAACAGCACAGACTCAAACCATAACTGATTATATTTATGACGTTTGGAATCAGCCTATAAAAACAACTGTTCAAAAGGGCAACAAAACCGAAATAATAAACGAAGCGGAATATGATATTTTAGGAAGAACGCTGTCTGTGACAGACGATAATAAAACGGCTGCATATACTTATGACAATAGCGGTAACGTTTTAACGGTCAACGACTCTAACGGAACAACGACATATGAATATTTTAATGGAAACCTTATTTCAAGAACAAATCCGAATAATACCGTTGCAAATTATACTTATGATTGTTTCGGTAATGTTACGGCTCATAGTTATAATGGTTACGTCTTTACTTACAACACACTTGGAAGTATATTGACAGCAAGTGCACCGAATTCGCAACTTGTAAGTTACACCTATTCGGCTGATACTAAACAAAATGTTCTTGAGTCGAACTTTGGCAATGGCCAAACCGTTAATTACGAATATAACGATGATGGCAGCTATTCAAAAATAATGGCAGACGGTCAATTAACATTTAATACTACAAAAGGTTGGTTAGAAAAAATTGACGGAAGTGTTGTAGCTATAAATTTATATAACGACTATGTTAACAATATTAGAAAAATAATTGATGAGGGCGGTGTTTATGGCTATAATTTAGATACAGGAAATTCAATCTACTCAATCTTAAATGATGACGTTGATCAAAAAGATGGTTTTGATGTATCAATGCCGGGCAATAGATATAACAGGCGAACGGACGAAAATAAAGATGTTTTCAGGAGAGGCTTTATAGGCGATATTGATTTCATTAAAACCTTTGAGTATGATGAAAATAACTACAATCGTTTATCGAAAATACAAACAGGAAATATTCAAACAACGCTTAAGTATAATGATGAAAATCTTGTTTCGTTGCTGACAAATAAGTTAACTGATGTCACAAAGTCACATGGCTATACTTATGATAATGATGGCAGAATCAAAGCTGAAACAATGACAACAACATCAAAGGACGCTAATGGTACAAATTTTGAAGCAACGGATGTGACTTATTATACCTATGACAGTAAGGGACAACTGATTGTAGCTGAGAACAGCAGCTCTAAGGTTGCCTACAGCTATGACAGTCGAGGAAATATTATCGAAAAGAATGAATATACTGTATCGATTGATGAAAATAACGAAAAGGTATATACTGAAAATGCCAATAATACATACGAATATGACCAAACTTGGAAAGATGAATTGACGGCATATAACGGTCAGACAATAACTTATGATGCAAGCGGAAACCCAATTGATTATATGGGACACAACCTGTCATGGTCTATGGGTAGGCAACTTGCGAGTTTTGACAATATTACTTATACCTATGATGAAAATGGAATAAGAGCATCAAAGACAAGTAATGGTGTAAAAACAAAATATTTTGTTGACCTTGACGGAAATGTAGTTTATCAAACCGATGAAACTAATGCCTTGTTGTTCTATTACGACAGAAATAATGAGGTGATTGGATTTAGGTATAATAACGATAATTATTTCTATGTGAAAAATCAACAGGGTGATATAACGGATATTGTTGACAGCGAGGGTGAAGTAGTTGCAAGTTATCAGTATGATGCATGGGGTAAAATAATTAATATTAGCGGTTCAAATCTTGAAATAGCTAACTTGAATCCGTTTAGGTATAGAGGTTATTATTACGATGCGGATACCAGTTTGTATTATCTTCAAAGTCGATATTATGATCCGGAAATGGGCAGATTTATTAACTGTGATGACGTAAAATACATAGGAGCAACTGAATCAGAAGTAAGTTATAACCCATTTGCTTATTGTGAAAATGAGCCGGTGAATAGAAAAGATGCTTCGGGATATTCTCCAGCAACTCAAGTACTTTATACAATAATAAAAGATTCATATAGCGGTAAATATGGATTTATGGGATTGGGTTTTCACAATCCAAATGCAAATAAGTTTATCGATTTCTTTGATAAAACATGGTCTACAAAAAAGTGGTGTTTACAAAAGACATTAGGATATTGTGATACATATGACAATATGGCATGGGCCATGGGTTGTTTTATTCATTGCTTAAAAAGTGAATTCTTTTATAAAGATAAGTGGTGGAGAATCGAACTTTGGATGGGTCGATATGGGATAAGTGTTGGTGGTGAAATTGGGGTGTATAATTCAAAATCCACCTTAAAACCAAGCTTTTATAATTGTGCTGGCAAATCTGATGAGCTTAAAATGAGTTTTAATCTTTTCGAATATGCATATTTACCTATATTATTATTTAACTCGCAAAGCATGGAAAAATTATTTAGCATCAGCACTAATATGTATGAAGAAAATAAGCACTGGTGGCTCACGGGATTTTTGTATAATATAAATTTAATAAAACATTTACCTTATTCACGAAGTCTTCGTATGGATGCTACGATTGTATTAAAAACCCCTGAAATGGCTAGGTATTTTAAAAATTGCTTAGAAACCACTGGCTTAACCAAAACTGCATTTAGAGTTAAGCTTAATAAAAATGTAGCTACAATATATTGGACATCAAGATATAATACAATTTGACCAGGAGGATAATTATGAAAAAATATACCAAATTGTCAGCTATTATATTATTTGCTCTGCTGGCCTCTGTTGTGTTTCAGTCCTGTTCAAAGAATTTTAGTGTTGACGAAACAACTCTAAATGAGCGAGTTGATCCCAATACACAAGCTTTGGTTCCTGTGTCTACGACTTCTAAAATCGAGCGGCAAGCAATAGAAACAACCCTTCTTGAAAAAAATACGGATATGAAATCAGAAAGTGTTTTTGATAGATTAGTCAAAGTAAATTATGATAACAGAGAGCAACTGTTAAAATATGACGATGATATTATATTTTATGCTGACACTGATGACGGAAATTTTGAAGCGTATTGCGATGTCGTTTTCGATGAGTCATATAGGTTGTTTGATGTCGGTGACTATTGGTATATTTTACCTGACGTTGTTAAAATTGACACGCTTGGTGATTTTGAATATGCGTTGCATAAAAACGGTTGCATACAAATTATAAGATATTCAGGGACAGATACAGATATAGTTATTCCTGAGCGAATATCGGATTATCCTGTAACATATATAGGTAAAGATTCGTTTAGCAAAAGAAATATAACTTCGGTAAAAATCGGAGATAACGTTAAAGTCATTGGAAATGATGCGTTTTCTGAATGCAATTCTCTTGAAAAAGTTGAACTTTCAAACAATATACGTATCATTTCCACTAACAGTTTTTCTTGTTGTGATAAGTTGAAAGACTTTTCCTTGCCAAAAAAATTGCAGATGATAGGACATGACGCTTTTATGTTCTGTGACATAAATGAAGTGGATATTCCAAAAAGCGTAGAGTACATCGGATGCGGAGCCCTTTCTGAGTGTGATAACTTGAAAACTGTTCAATTTAACGGAGGAACGATTTATATTGATAATGGACTTATATATAATTCTGCGGTCGAAAACATCTATTTACCAAAAGATGTTAAAATAACATCAAGAGGTGGTACGTTCAGCTGTGAAACATTAAGAAAAGTCGAGTATGCACCCATGATGGACGAAGATACAGAAATTTTTGCAGATATGTATATGGATTGCCAAAATCTGACAAATGTTAAACTTTCCGACAACATAACAAAAATTGGAGAATATGCTTTTCAAAATTGCAGATCACTCAAAGAAATTCATATTCCGGCTTCGGTGAAACGAATTGACACGTGGGCATTTTCACAATGCTATTCATTAAAAGATATTTATTTTGATTCGCCTGACTGTGACGGATTGGATGATTCTGGAATACCTGGCCAAATAAGAGTGATTCATGCCCCAAGTGGTGGAAATATTGAAAAATTCTGTGGACGACATCTTTTGGTTAAATTTGTAGCTGTTGAAAATTCATAGCGGAACAAATTATGCTATGGATAACTTGGATTTTTCATACATTACAGCAAACTTGTTTGTTTTTGACATAACAAACAAGTTTGCTATACAAGCTCAACTTATATATTATTTGACAATCATTTAAACACAACCGTAAAAGTAGATATTTTAGTCGATAAGACAAACTTCAACAAACTTTGCAATGCACAAGACATAAAATAAAGACGAAAAACAAAATAAAAGACAAAAATTAAAGGAAAAGTAAGAATCATGGAATACATAAAAACAAATAGCAGTTCTGCGGTTCTTGCTTTTCCTGAAAATTTACACGGAGAAAGCCTTAAAATAAATTACAACATAATAACACAAGCGTGACGGGCAGCTTAATCGCTGTATTGTCACGCTATTTTTTTACCCTTTTTGCTTTAGTGCAGAAAGGGCTTTTTTCATTTTGGCTTTGTTACATAGCTAAATACCCGTAATCTCCGAATTTTTGAAAACAAACAACCTTCAAAAATTCAATTCAAGGAGATTACATAAATGTATAAAAATAAAGATTTTGATTACGACCTTTGGAAGGGAGCCGACGGTAAGTGTTATGCAAGAGTTAGAAGTACAGGCGAAGTATGCGAAATAAGTGACGACACAATGAAGCTTTTAAGATGTGAAGAAAAGCGAATGTATCGAGAACTTGACTTGAGAAAATCGCTTGATTCAGACAATATCAATGAAAAAACAAAGGCGTCGATAATGTACCCGTTATCGTTTGAAACAGCTAATGATGAAAATAATGATGATTCCTCATGGCTGCAATCGAATGAAAGCCTCGAAGAAGAGCAGGCGGCAAAAGATTTAGAAGAAAGATTTATGAAACTTCTGACTGGTTACCAGAAAGAAGTTTTTCTTTTTGTCCTGAAATATGGGGAGAGTCAATCTTCGTTTGCCGAGAGATACGGAATAAAGAAACAAAGCGTTAATGAAGCTGTGACCGCAATAAGAAAAAAAGCAAAAAATTTTTTTAGAGTACCCTGACTTTTAAGAAGAAAATGTCCGTTAGAAAGTAGAGGGATAAAAACCTTCTAAACTTTGACAACTGAATATACATTCATCAAATACATTCTTTTTGTTTTGAGCAGAGCGGAAAATACGCTGTGACGTTCCTTTGAACAGAGCGATAAATATTTCTCCGAAAAAATCAAGTGGTTCTTGATTTTGCGATGACAGGCAAAAAGGTTAAAGATACTCCCGTTCAGTCACAGGTCGAGCGTGATAAAACCGTCGCAACCAATGAGAGCGGCTCGGAGAGATC
>CANQZA010000035.1 GCA_947628175.1 uncultured Clostridia bacterium
GTATATGATGGCTAAGAGGTATTGAGCTTTGCGCTGTGCATTTCGCCTCTCCTCCATACACCTCAGAGCTTGCCGAGATGAAGGTTATGGAGCTTTTAAAAAAGGTTGCGCGATATTCGGGCGTCATCACGACATATGTTGTAGAGTTTACACAGATACAGGAGGCCATAAGAGATTTATGCCCTGAAGAGTATTTCACAATAATCATGCGGCGTGTGATGATGATGATTTCACAGAAAATAGCAAAAATGCAAAATTGCTCTGCTCTTATCACGGGCGAAAGCGTAGGTCAGGTGGCAAGCCAGACAATATATGCGCTTGCGTGTACCGACTGTGTCGCGGATATGCCCGTTTTCAGACCGTGCATAGGTATGGACAAGGAAGAAATTATTGCTGTTTCAAGAAAGATTGACACATTTGAAACCTCTATTCAGCCGTATGAGGACTGTTGTACCGTATTCACACCCAAGCATCCGAAAACAAGACCTCAGATTGAAGATGTTATCAACGCCGAAATGAAAATAGAAAACCTTGACGAACTCATTGAGCAGGCGATAAATACTATGAAAAAGGTAATTGTGAAATAATATGGGCGAAAAAAATGACAATATAGATAAAATTCTTGAAGAGTTTGAAAATCAGAGAAAGCACAAGAATGCGCTGCCGAACCTGCCCACGGAAAACGCAAACAACCGTTCGGAAAAAATAGACTTCGCAAAGAGTAAGAAAGATCTTGCAAGGGAAAAACGAGAAAGAAAAAGAAATCGTGAAAAGCAGAGAAAAAAAATTAAAGTAAAAAAACCGGATTTGAAAAGAATTTTTACAAAAAAATTCTTTATTGCTCTTGGCGCTCTTGCTCTTGCGGCAGTCGTCACAACCGCGTCCGTTTTTGCCGTCAATCAGTCAAAAACAGCGTATCTTAAGCCTTATAGGGAAAAATATCCCAATGTTGAGTTTCCCGAAGGTATTATGGAAAAATACTGTGATTTATACGGTAAAAACCAGTTTACGGACGGATTCATTGAAATGAATGACTTATCCTATAAATCCCCTGTCCTGTCAGACTCCGACGGCAAGCTGCCATACAGGGAGCAGAGTGCAAAAAACACCCGGACCTTTAACTATGTTGTATACATGCCCGATAACAGTATAGAACGGTTTTATAGCAGCGCCCGGGCGTACAATTCCTCTTGCGGATATATCAGATATTCCGATCTGTTTTGCGATTACAACTTTATGGTAGTCGGGGCGTTTTATACAAATACAAAGGCATCTGACGACGACGGATATATTTTTCCATACAATGTAACAGAGGTCATGACCGACAAAAGTTATTCGGACTATATCGACAGGCTTAACAGCCGCTTTATCTATGACACAGGCATAACAATTACACGAAAAGATAAACTGCTTACCCTCTCCTGCCCTACGGATTACAGAAAGGATTTTCGCTTTGTGGTTACAGCCGTTATGCGTGATAACACACATAACAAACCATCTGCCGTACAAAAGGAAAATATACGCCTTCCCCAGATTATTTACGACGAAACAAAAAAGGACAATCCTTATAAATATTCAAAAAAATGGTATCCGCAAATAATTATTAACGACTTAAATGAGAACGAAACCGTATCTCAACAAACCATAAAAGACTATGCATAACCGCATTGAGCAAAAATTATTTGACATAGATTTAACAGTAAGTATATACATTTTTTACAACATTATGTTAAAATAAAACAAAATAAATCATTATTAGGTGAGGAGAATTTATGACTGAATCTAATCAAACCCTCAAGGAAAAATTCACTGCATTTATCAACAAGCACGCTGAAATATGGAAATTTCTCAAATTCACCTTTACAGGCGCCAGCACTTCTGTACTTGAGATGATTGTTTTCGCCATTCTCCAATACGGCGTATTCCGCTCATTAAACGAAGTACCTGTAACGGACAGTCCCGTGCTTTCCTTCCTCGGAATAGAATATAAGGGCTATATGTACTCCTATTTTATATCTGCTGTTATAGGATATGCCGCTGCATATATTATGAACAGAAAGCTCACTTTTAAGGCAGATGCAAACCCTGTTTTGTCTACCATTCTTTACACCATAATGGTAATCGGCACAATTATATTCAACACATGGTTTGGCGCATTTCTCGGGACCGTTATTCAGAATAAAGGCTACGACAGCGTATTTATAGTAATGCTTACCAAGCTTGTAGTAATGACCGTTCCCACTTTATGGACATATCCGTTAAACCGTTTTGTCATTCACAGAAAGAAAAAGCCAACGGAGTAAACCAATATGCACACGAAATACAAAATCGTTGCCAGCGATCTGGACGGAACGCTTCTTGATGACAGCTCACAGGTGAGCAAAACGAATTTTGAGGCAATAAAAAAGCTTTTCGATATGGGAATAAAGTTTATTCCCGTTACCGGCAGAACGCTGTATGAAATACCCGAGTCCCTCCTCAATTGTAAATATATTGACTTTATAATATACTCGGACGGTGCGGTCATCTACCGAAAGAGTACAAATGAATCCATAGGCAATTATTTTGATACACGCCTTGCCTGTAATATTTTTCGCATTCTGAAGCAGTACGAGGCAATGATTGAAATATACTGCACAGGTCATCCTGTTACTGAAAAAAGCAATTTAAACAAAAATGCATATAATTATTTTCGCATAGATGAATATTATCGTCCGATTATTGACTCGCTCAGAATAGGTGTAAATAATCTGGACAGTTTCCTAAAAGAAGCCGATGAAATTGAAATATTCAATGTTTTCTTCCGCAATGAATATGAGAGATGTGAATGCCAAAGTATTCTCAGACAGATGGATAGTATCACTTTCACATCCTCAATAAAAAATAATATGGAAATAATGAAAGCCGGCACAAATAAGGGAAGCGCCATACTCCGTCTGGCGCAAATGCTTCATATTTCAACAGATGACATAATCATCAGCGGTGACAGCAAAAACGACATTTCAATGTTTAAGGTTATAAAAAACTGCCTTGCGGTTAAAAATGCCGACGAGCAGTTAAAAGAAACAGCAAGCGATATCATTTGTTCCAACAACGAAAACAACATTGACTACATATTAAAAAATTATATTGAGGTTTAAATATGAACGGCAGAATCCATTTTTTAAGCACAGGTCATTCAGACTGCATCATACTCGAAAGCAACGGCAAAATCGCAATGGTTGACGCCGCTGAGGATACGGATTATCCTGCAAACAAGCCGCATCTGAAGCTGCCCGGCTACGAAGACATTGTTTTAAAATATCTTTTTGACAATTTTTCGGATTCCAACGGAAAGGTACATATCGATTTTGTGCTCGGCACGCACTGTCATTCCGACCACATAGGCGGATTTGACACGGTTATCAATCATCCGGATATCAATGTCAAACGAGCATATCTGAAGCCGTACAACCCAAAGGACATATTTATTTATGAGCGTATATCATGGGACAATCTTGAGGTGTACACGCAGATGCTTGATGCCATCAAAGCAAACCGGGTTGAGCTTATTGAAAGCTTTGACAGAGAACAGATAACACTCGGGGATTTTAAGATTACATTTTTCAACGGCTCATACAGAAAGCGCCGTCTGAAATTCGGCGAAAATATAAATTCCGTTGCCACACTTGTTGAACTTGCAAACACAAAAACACTTCTGGCCGGTGATTTGAATTATAAGGACGGAGACGAAAAACGGCTTGCGCCTCAAATAGGTAAGGTTGATATTTTAAAGGTAGGTCATCACGGATATGTGGGATCAACCTCATCCCAATGGGTAAAGACGCTCAACCCCGATTATGCCATTATCTGCAACTGGGAGAAAAACATATATCCCGATGTAAAGGCAAGACTGAAAAAAATATCAGAATCCCGGATTATCTGCACTGCCGACTGCAACGGTGTTATTGCAAAACTGAGCGAAGATAAAATTGAAATAGAAAAAGATATTATGTAGAGTATAAAGAGATCATAAAACGCCCTGAAAATGTACTTTCAGAGCGTTTTTCTTTTATCGTCGATGATACATTGCATTTATTCGCTTATAGCCTGAACAAATCGTTTTGTTATATCCATAGGCCTTGTAATCGCTGTTCCCACTACAGCGGCATAGACGCCGATATCCATAGCTCTTTTCAGCTCATCAGGCGACCATATGCCTCCCTCGGCAATCACAGGCACATCAAGCGCATTTACATAGCGGCTCATCAGATTGTAATCGGGAAGAGGGGTTCCCTTGGTATAGGGTGTATACCCCGCCATTGTGGTTGCGATAATATCAAAGCCAAGCTCACAGGCGGCACGCCCCTCTTCAAAGCAGCTTGTATCGGCCATAAAAAGCTGATTGGGATATTTTTCTCTGATTTGCGTAAAAAATTGTTCAAGGGTAATACCGTTTGGCCTGCGTCTGGCTGTGGCGTCAACGGCTATAATTTCACATCCTGTCTCAACAAGAGCGTCCACCTCTTTCACCGTGGGCGTGATATAAACATCGCTGTTCTCGTAGACCTGTTTGATTATCCCTATTATCGGCAAATCAACCTTTTGCCGAATAGCCTGTATATCAACAACCGTGTTTGCCCTTATGCCCGAAGCACCGCCGAGATATGCCGCCCATGCCATTTTTGCCATTATATAGCTGTCATAAAGCGGCTCTGTTTCAAGCGCCTGACAGGATACTATCAGTCCGCCTTTTATCTTATTCATAGTCTGACTGTTTGTCATCTTCATCACCCGAAAATAATATATCAATAATCGACAGGTAAGTCAACAGAATGAATATTGAATATCGGAGCATAGTATGGTAAAATCACACTGCAAGATAAAAGTAAGGGGTGTGCGTTATGGTAGATTATGATAAATTCAGAGGTGTATTCTGCGCTTTAAATGCTGTTTATGACAGCAGCGACAACATTGACAGCGCAAAAATAAAGAAACTTGTAAAATTATATAAATCTCTCGGTGTAAAAGGCGTTTATGCCTGCGGCTCAACAGGTGAAGGTTTTCTGCTTTCAAAGCAGGAGAGGATACAGGTTGCAGAGGCTGTCAAAGAAGCTGCCGGGGAGGATTTCACCGTTATTGTTCACATAGGATGCCCGTCTACAAAGGAAAGTATTGAGCTGGCACAACACTGTGAAAGCATAAAGGTTGATGCCATAAGTGCTGTTCCCAGCGTTTACTATCATCTCCCTGCCGAAAGTGTAAGGCTGCATTGGGAATCCATTACGGAGTCTGTTTCACTGCCGTTTATCATCTATAATATACCTCAGCTTACGGGGTTTAACCTTTCCGACAATATGCTCGCAGAGCTGGCTGTGAATAAAAAAATAATCGGCGTCAAAAATTCGGCGGAGCCGGTATACCTTATGGAGCGGTACAGAAAAGCCGCAGGAGAAAATTTTATCATCTTCAACGGCTCGGATGAGCAATATCTCGCAGGAAGACTCCTGGGTGCAGACGCAGGAATAGGCGGAACATACGGATGTATGCCGGAGCTCTTTGTGAAACTGGAGACTCTTATCCGCCAAAACAGAATGAACGAGGCCCGATCACTCCAGTTCAAAATCAATGACTGCATTTTTTCACTTCTGTCCTGCAAATCGCTGTACGGTGCAGTAAAACAGGTCATCTCACAGCGATACGGCATTGACTGCGGTCAGCCGAGAAAACCGTTTTTGCCTGTGTCCTATGAAGAGGCAAAGCCGGTCGCGGATAAAATCACCCATTATGTAAAATCATTATAATCATTGCCCTAAAAGCAAAAGAATTTGACAAAGTTCCACCTTTGTATTATTATTTCATCAGGTGATATAATATGACTGTTTATACAAATGCAGATTTTATTTCGCTTGATGAGCATAAAACCATTTATTCCGTTATGGTCATAAACAGAAAGAATATTGCGTATATTGGCTACAGTATTCCGCTTTGCTACAGGGACAGTAAGGTGATTGACCTCGGCGGCAAAGCAGTCATTCCTGTTATCAACGACGAATTTTCTGTTGATTATAAAAAAGCAAGCTGCCGTGTTTTAAAAGAGGGAGAAAGCGCCGATTTTATGGTGCTTGATAAAAATATCACGAAATATCCAAACGCACAGCTCCTTGAAATCTATGTAAGAGGAAAGAAGAAAAAGCTGAGCCGGATATCTGTTCAAACCGTAAACCCGAGTAAGTTTTAAAAAAGAATTTTTACAGACCAAACCCCTGAAGGGACACTGAAAAACCCACGCTGAGCGCATATTTTCAGTCTATCCTCAAGGGGTTATTTTTACGCCTGCCCCTTTTCTTTATGGACGACAGCATTGGTTTTCTTATACATATTGTAATGCTCAATGTTATCCATAAGCGACATAAATTTTGTAACATTTTATTGAGTTGCATTGAAATTTATGGTAAAATATATACATTAATTATATCATTTTTAATTTTGGAGAAATAATGGAACAGTTTATAGAATATATCGAGAGCGCTCTGCCTTCGTCCGGCAAAGATGAAACGCTTTTTAAATTCAAAAGAAAAACACTTGATGAAATGAATGAAAGATATTCCGAAATAGCAAAAAGAGGACTATCAAACCAAAAGGTACTAAGCGATTTAATTATCAGCGAGCATCCTGACCTTAAAAAGGACTATCAGGAATTTTATGAGAAAGAGACTGCCGCTGCCAAAACCAAAGATAATGCCGTGTTAATTGCAGTCGGCTCAGTGGCTTATATACTGGGAATCATTATCGTTTATCTTGTATTCAGCTTTGTTACGCAACTGTGGGGGCAGACATGGCTGATTATTTCCAACGGTATTCTGCTTTGGACAGCATATATTTTATCGCTCGGCGTAAAAAAGATTTCGTCAATGAGAAGAAGATTTCACATCTTCGCAAGAATTCTTCTTGCAATGGATGTTATGGTAGTTACCGTTGCGGTATTCCTTTTTGCTGTCGTTTTCAGCAGCTTTTCAAAAAGCTGGATAATCGTTATTGCGGGCATAGCGCTTATGTTTATTTCTGACGGTGTATACGCTTATCTTACAAAGCAAAAGCTTTCTATCATTAATGATCTTCTTTATATTCCTGTCATTGCGGTCATGTTGTATATTATTCTTTCGGCTCTCGGTGTGCTTTTGTGGAGCAAAGGATGGCTGTTGATTATTTTCTCATTAATTTTAGATGTCGTTATAATCTATATGTCCATTGCAAGAAATAAAAAAATAAAGCAGGAGGTGATTGACTCATGGAAAGAAAACTGAATGCTGAGCTTTGGGATAAAATGCATTACCTTTTCCGTGATTTCAATGACCGAATGGTGCATGTAGAACTCCATTACGATTATGAGATTGACATAGAAGCTCTTAAAACGGTACTTATCTGCTTTTTTGAAAAGGCTCCCGTCCTGCATTCCTCCTTTACGGATAACCGAATCCGTCCGTACTGGACGGTTAAAGACTATACTGTTGACGATATATTAACCGTAAAAGATGTAAGCGAAGAGAATCTGGAACAGGAAATCAATGATTTTCTGGTGCAGTACATACCGCCTGATGCTGATATTCAGATGAAGGTTGCCGTGTTCAGACACGGCGGCAAATCAGTCCTGTGCGTAGTTGAAAATCATATGTGTATGGACGGCGGCGACCTGAAATATTTTATGAAGGCGCTCTGTGAAAATTATAATCATTTTCTTGAAAAAGGCATCAGTCCTATTGAACTGAGAACAGGTACGCGTTCGTATGAGTCGGTATACGATGATTTTTCGGCAGGCGAAAAGCGTATGGCCAAAAATCTTTACAAGAATATCAACTCCAAGGATAATCACGGCTTTCCCTTTACACCTGACAACATCAGGGATAAGTCTTTTATTGCTAAAAGAAAAATCCCCGCCTCAAAATTTGATGAAATCCGCGCGACAGGCAAAAAATACGGTGCAACTATTAATGACATGCTTCTTACCGCGTATTTCAATGCGCTTTATGAGCTTGCAGAATTTGACAGCAGCGAAAGCGTTTCAATCTCCTGCGCAGTAGATTTAAGAAGACATATTAAAAATAACAGCGGACAGGGTATAACAAATCATACTGCCTGGATGCAGTGCAGAGTCCCTGAACGCGGAAACACTATATTTGATACTTTAAAATATGTCATTGCGTCCTCAAATCAATTTAAAAAGGACAGATTTATAGGCCTGCACGGTCTGCCTCTGCTTTCCTTCGGCTATAAAATTTTACCTCTTGCTGCGTCGGAGGAGGTTATTAAAATCGGCTATGCAAATCCCCTGCTTGCTATGAGCAATATCGGCATACTTGAGGTGGATAAGCTTGCGCTTGCGGGAAACGAGCCTACCGATGGCTTTATGAGCGGAGCTGTTAAATATAAACCGTATGCCCTTTTGTCCGTTACATCCGTAAGAAAAGAGCTTACCATTTCAATGTGTGTAAGAGGCAACGAAGAGGATAAGAAAATCGTTGAAACATTCTTTGACCTTATTGTGAAAAGCATTAATCTGCTTACGGAATAAAAGTTAGGAAAGTAAAAATACGAATAAATGGATATGGGGATGGATACTATGTTTAGGCCGATTCGAAAAAAGAAAAACGAAATTAGTACCGAAGAATCAAAAAAACTTCTTCATGATGCCCGGAGAGGTGTTTTGGCTGTAAACGGAGACAACAATTACCCTTATGCAATACCGGTGAATTATTTGTATGACGAGGAAAATCGGAAGATATATTTTCACGGATCACGCATAGGGCACAAAGCAGATGCCATAAAGACTTGCGACAAGGTATGCTTTACCGTTTTCGGAAATGAGACGGTAAAGGAGGAAGAATCCTGGGCACCGTTTCTGCAAAGCGTTGTCATATTCGGACGCTGTCATTTGATCGAAGATCAGCCGGCGGCAACGGCATTACTGAAGCGATTTGCAATGAAGTTCTACCCCAACGAGAATATGGTGGATGAAGGAATAGCTGCTTCCGGAAAGGCTGTGCAGATGTATGAAATAGAGATAGAACATTTCAGCGGAAAACAAGTTCAGGAGCGATAATCTCCCGTTTGTCGGTATATTATAAATCAAATACGCAACCATAGCGTCCAAGCAAAACTTGGGCGCTGTTTTATGCCCAAACACCGCAAAACGGCGTAACCTTTTTAACCGGGTTACGCCGTTTTGCACAATAAATACTACCTGATACACACTCGGCAAAGTGCAGGTAGGGTTTCTTTATTATGATTGAAAAGCTGTTACAGTTTAATGATGCAAAAAATGCCGTAATGGTCCGAAACATATCCGTTTGACACATCATTTAATACGGAATAGGATAACGCCTCGTTGCTTGAGAAAATGAAGTCTATCGGCTCTCCGTCCTCAATCTTTCCCCAGTCTGTATAGGTCGGCGCTGCTTCTTCCTTGGATATTAAAGAGCAATCCTTTAACCTTTGCGAAAAGATTTCATACGGTTTACCTTCTGCCGTATCGTTGAGGTCACCCGTTAAAACAACGGGCATTACATTAAAATCCGTCAACGCCTGAAAATCTCTGAGCTTATCCATAATCAGCTTTGCGCCGAATTCGCGTGCCTCAGCGCTTGCGTTATCCAGATGTGTATTAATGTGCATATATTTTTTGCCGGTATTTTTATTTTGCAAAACAACATACGAGCAGATTCTGTTGCATCCCGCGCCCTCATATCGGCTCTCCTGATCAGGAGTGGTACTGAGCCAGAAGGTATTACTCGTTACGCAGGTAAATTTATCTTTATTCCAGAAAATGGCATTCATTTCACTTTTTTTATCGCTTTCATCCCCGCCGCGTGCGACCGCATAGCAATCGTAGCCGCTCATATCGGCGGCGAGTTTATCTACCCAGTCCTGATTCATTTCCTGTGTGCCGATAGAATCGGGTTTAACCGTGTTCATATATGCCGCAAAGCGTTTTTCTCTTTTTGAGGAAGAGGTGCCTTTAAGAGCATTTCCCCACGGCGCGGCGCAGTTAAACGACACAACCGAAACTTCTCCGCTTTTGGCAGCGTTTGTAAAGGAATATTCATTTTTTGAGCAGCCTGAAAATAGGCATGCAATAAGAATTGCCGATAAAGCTATACCTATATATTTTTTCATTTAATTCACCCTGTTCTTTAATGGTTTATTGTGTAAATATGAATCAATATTATCCCACATATTTGCATATATTTTCTTCACCGTAAGATTTGTTATACCGGCAATGTGCGGTGTAAGAATCAATTTATCCTTTATTCTTTCATCTAAAAGAATATTGTCCGTCATTACAGGCTCCGGCGAGATGACATCAAGTCCTGCTCCTGCAATTTCCCCGCGCATAAGAGCATCCAGCAACGCCTCATTATCTACCAAATCCCCTCTTGATGTGTTAATTAGATAAGCATTTTTCTTCATCTTTTTTAAAAATGTCTCATTTACCATCTCTCTTGTTTCATCAGTCACCGCAACATGAAGCGATACAAAATCAGACTGCTCAAGCAGTGCATCCATATCGCAATATGTGACATGATACGCATCTTCAAGCTGCGGGTATCTTGTCCTGTTCGTATAAATTACCCTCGCTCCCAGAGCATTGGCAAATTTGGCGGCGGCCCTTGCAATATCTCCAAATCCCACAAGACCGACCGTGCACTGACTCAGCTCTCTTATAACACCGAAGGAGGCCTTCTTCACCTCAATTTGCCTGCCGTCATAAACACTCTGATGTCCCGTAATGATTGACTTCAAGCAGGAGAGCATCAAAAGCAACGCATCCTCTGCAACTGCCGTGTCATTGACACCCTTGTTGTTGCAGACGGCTATTCCTTTAAGAGAAGCATATGCAACATCAAAGCCCTGATAGCCTACTCCCTCTGAGTGAATCAGCTTTAAATCGGGCATTGCGTCAATAATCTTTTTGTCTACAACCGCCATTGCGTCAGCAAATAATATACAGGTATCCCCTGCCTGCTCCAGCATTAAATCTGTTTCATTAAGTCTGAAAAAGGAAACCTTATGCTCCCCAAGACGGGGAATATGGCTGAGTACCTCATCTTTTACTGTTACATTTGAATAAAATGTTATAACCATTCCTAATCATTCTTCTTTGACTTTTTCTTTTTTATCATTGCGGATATTCCAGCAGAGACGCTGATAACGATAACTGCTCCTGCCACAGTGCCGGCAATGACTGCTTTTACAACCGCCGGCAAATAAAGGGAATGCTCCGGCATAGTATCTATATTATCGGGCAGGCTGTATAGAGCATCACCCGAATTTGAACCGTACGCCACTCTTAAAACGGTAACATCATATTTATCCAGTTTTACGCTGACAGCCTCGCCCGCGTCGTAATCACACTCAACAGGTGAGGTAGTATTTTTTCCCACCTCATTGCACGCGGATTTGAACCTGCTGCTTACAGACTGCGATGATATTCTGTTTATGGCTGAAAAATCCTTTAAGCTGATGTCAACCGTCTTTCTCTTTCCGGTGGTATTGACAAGCTTAACATAAAGGACCTCGTTATCTTCGTCAACCGTTACGGATTCATATATTCCGTCCTGAACAGTCGAACCGTTTGCGAATACGGACTTCATATATTTTGTTCCATAATTGTTTGAGAACAGCATCTGTACATAGTAGCTCGGTGTAAGAACAACTTCCTGTGAATCAAACCAAATCAAATTGATATCCCAGCACTGTGCGTTGACCTTCGCAAAAGTAGGAGCATAGGACGCCATATCCACTATATCGCCGTTTCTCTCAAACGAGGTGAGATAACTTGCCTCTTCTACCGCCTCAAGCATATTTGATTTTGTTAAAAGTGTTCCGACTCCTCTTGAAGTAGCCGCATATTCCCCTACAAAAATATGTGCCAAATTACGGTCATAGCTGTCATACCTGTCATTATGTTCAAAAAGATACCCGTCGCGTGTGTAATAATGTTCATCAACAACCGTATCGCTGTAATCCCTGTTAATCCAGCTCATATTATAATCGTACGCTTCACCCTCAAGCCACGCACCGGCTGAGGAAATGATTGTAAGATCGGGATAAGCCTTTTTCACTTCCTTATACAGAGCTTTGAAATTTCTCTCGTATATCTCGCCCCAGTTTTCATTTCCGAGACCTATGTATTTAATATTAAACGGCTGCGGACTTCCGTTTGCCGCTCTGAGCGCTCCCCAATATGTTTTTATGGCGTCACCGTTTGCATATTCAATCAAATCAAGAATATCCTGTACATATGCCTCCCATTCCTTTGTACCCGGTCTTAATGCGATTGTATCAAGATACGATTCAAAATCCTCACGGGATTTTATGTTAAAACCGTCAATATAATTGGTGAAGTTTGTTCTCTCTTCTACATTGTCCGCAGGAATATTCCTTGTATTTGTAAGATAATTTTCCCACTCCTCATCCGTCATTGAAGCCTTTTGCAGTGCAATAACATGATCATCATACCCTGCTCTTCCTTGGCATGTAAGACCGACATTGAGAACAGGTACTGCCTCGGCAGATAAATCGGCACAAAGCTGAAAATATTCGTGATAACCCATTGCCATTGTATTGATATAATCTCTGCCGACATCATCTCTCCAAAGATTATAAAACTGTGTTCTCTCCTCAAGAGGCCCGATCGTCTCTTTCCAGTTATAGAGATTTGCAAGACTGTCACCCTCGGCAAGACAGCCGCCCGGAAATCTTATAAAAGCAGGCTTCATTTGTTCAAGCGCTGTGTATAAATCCGAACGGAGCGTCGTGTATTTCCACTGCTGTGTATTATATCCGTGGCTGTTATGCGCAACAAGCATAACAAAATCAAGATAAAGCGTTCCTGTTCCGTCAAATTCTATAGTAAGCGCTCCGTCCTCATCGGCGAACGAGGTCAAAACCGTATCAAACTTTACCCATTCATTTTTGGATTTATTGTTTATATCCATCTCTGTTACAGTATTTCTGTTTTTTTCCGAATCAAGATAAACGCAAAGCGTACCCTCAAAATCCCTGTTGTTTATGTAACAGGAAAAATCATATTCAGCGCCCTTTTTAAAGCCCATATCGGCAGCAGACGCTTTTTTCTCATCACGCGTATAAGTTTTATATGTATACATTTCCGTATACCCGGTATTTGTAATGCTTCCCTTGCCGTCAGCAGTTATAACGGCATATGTCGGATTTGCTTTATTTAAGGGAAACTCATCTGCTGTCTCAAAGGAAGAAAGCCCGTCACTCTTCCATGCAGTTGTTTTATTAAATTCATATTCAAAGGAATTGTTATTGACAAGATTTGAAACAAGTCCCCCATCACACGCAAAAGAGATATCCTCAATAAACGCGCCGTATAGCTTGTCGGATATCGGCACAGACTCGCCCTTGGCGGATATACTCAAAGCGGCATTATCCTTCGCAAACGCGGGAAAAATTCCCGATACAAGGAAAAGGGTAAGCGCGGTAAAAAATGTAAAAATCCGTTTCATAATGCTTCTCCTAAATAGGTTATAGCATATTATAACATTATAAACCTATCCATGTCAAAAAAATGTTTAACTTTACCCTTGAAAAATGAATTGATTTGTGTAATAATATAAAAACGAGAAAACGAGGTGTGGCTCAGTTTGGTAGAGCACCACGTTCGGGACGTGGGGGCCGCAGGTTCAAATCCTGTCACCTCGACCACGAGGCATTGGAAAGTCGGAGGACTTGCCAATGCCTTTTGTTATGCGAAATTTGGCTTAAATACAGGCATTTCAGGACTTTTTTGTTTCAATATCATAGCATTCTCATCAACGATATCAAAGTCATCTCCAATACTGACTATTGGTTGCTGATATCTTTTACGGAGCATATCATTGAATTTTCTCCCCATAACAACGAGAAGCCATGCTTTCACATCTTGAACATCTTTGCCGCGTGCCATGTACGACAGTGCTGCAAGAAGTGTCTCCTGTGTCAGATCCTCAGCGTCATATATATTGCCGCATTTTTGTAGGGCTGCAGATAACAAAAATTCTATGTGCTTTTCTAAGTCTTTGCTTTGCATCTTCAGTACCTCTTTTGAAAGCTTTCACCTACAAGGTCGCAACAATAGCTTCTCGGTTCAATGCTTTTTCAAAAAAATTCCTACAAAAACAGGGGCAGCCGCCGCAGAAAAACCTGCGGCGGTCCATTTGCTTACACATTGGCAATCAGTGTGGTCAGGGACCTTCTTTGGCCTTCGGTAGGCTCCTTCAGTTTGCCGTTTTTAAGCAGTTCGGTGATGCAGTGCAGTAAAAACCACCCGTCGGAGTGAAAAAGAAACTGTAATTCGTACTGTTTCATTTTTCTAAGGTGTGCCGGAATTAATTTCAGCACCGCCTCAACATAAGGCGCCTTCAGCGAATCAAAGTCCGTCTGATGCTTTTCCTTGATTCGCTCACCGATGGCAAGGAGTTTATCTTGAATCTCTTTGCTTGCCAACAAAACAATCTGCCACGCTGACTTAAACTGACCGTCATAGTCGCCGTTGGTCTTTATAAATCCATGTTCCGCAAGCCACGCATACTCGTCCTTTGACAAAATATTATCTTTTTCCCGACGGTAGAGCGAGAGCACCCGTTTGGCATCCTCCGAAAAGCTCGGAGTCGGAGGTTTTCGATCCGACCATTCGCTGTTTACCTGCCAAAGCATAAGTCCACCGGACGCATTCCACATCGGTCCGCTCCAGTTTTTCATATAAACATAGTCCACCGGGAGCGTCAAATTATTCGGCACGACCATTGCGTTGTAAATGTCGTGCGCGCCGTCCGGGCGGTAGGTGGCAACCTCCTCGAATGAAATATGCTGATCCATCAGATTTTCGCCCGAGCAGGCGGCGATATACGGAATCAGCGTCCAGAGAAGATAATTGCGGTCGGCGCGCGGCGATTCGGTAAGAGAAATAGGCTTGTCTGTCTGATTGCAAACAATATCCGAATCATCAAGAATCCCGGAGTCCATCAGCTCGTCATACAAATCGTTTGCGAACAGTGCCGCGGCATGTTTGTACATATCATTTTGCATGGTAAGCAGTTCGGATGTCGGTTCGCTGATAAGAAAATTGACAAGATATTTCCCCTTTTCGAGCCGAAGAAAGCCGTATTCCGCTAAGAAGTCTGCCTCCGTTTCCACATACACAGGGGAAACACCCAAGTCATCGGAAATTTCGTTGACCGTTTTCGGTTCGTTTCGCACGCAATAGCAAATATTCTGGGAAAGTGCCGACCGGAAAAATTCTTCGGGAGATTTTTTGCCAACGGACCCGTTCATCCCGTAGGAGTCAAATTTAATCGGATTAAACTTCAGTTCGCTTGAATTTCTCATCGTTTCCATCCCTCGTTTCAGTTCTTTTTTGGCTTCAAACAAGTGCCACTTGACCGTGCCGAGAGGAATACCCAGTTCTCCCGCAATATCCGCCTGCTTGCGATTTTCAAAATAATACGCAATCACGATTCTTCTTTGCAGCTTAGAGAGGTAAGCAATCTCAGTCCGGAGGCGACGGATAGCTTCTGTATTGTCGTCGATGTCCGGCTCGGAGCACGGATCTGCGATCAGCTCCGCGACCTCATCAACAGAAACGCCGACCATACTTTTAGCAGCATCACGATAATAGTTGCTGAGCGTGTTATGGGCAATGGTCCAGATGAACTTTCCCATGTCCGCAATGCCATCCTTGACAAGGAGCGCACGGAACGCTTTTGCCGCGATTTCCTGTGACAGATCCTCTGCATCGTGGATGCTTTTACACCTCTTCAGAGCAAATCCGAATATGGGCTTCAGGTATTCGGTTATCGTTTTCTCTACATCCTGTCTGTTCACTTGTTTGCTCCTCTCGAAAGCTTTCACTCATATAGACACGGAAATTTGAAAAGGTTGGAACTTTTTCATAAAGTTCAGGTCGAATTCTACTTTACCAAAAATAATATGGAGCATTATTCCTCCGCCCGGCCGCTGTTGATCCACTCGTCAATCTCGGAAACCTTAAATTTCCACTTCTTGCCAACTTTATGCGCGGGCATGTCCTTCGTAGCGATCCACCGCAGGGCGGTATCTCTGCTGATTCCAAGATATTGCATAATCTCCGGCATGGAGTAATAACGATCTTGTATTTCTTTCATTGTCTGCACCTCAACATTTGTATTTATTTTAGTATACCAAAAAATCACTAAATGTGAAGATACTGCCTGATATTGAATGATACAGCACAATGATTCAATTATGAAATTAGATAGTTATATCAGCAAATTAGAAAAAGCAAGCTAATATAATAACAAAAAGCAACAATTATGCTGCTTTTTTATTGCATGATTATAAAATATGTTCGTTGATAGTCACAGGGATTTTTTATAAATTAGCATTTTATAACATTGTGGAGTACTTCAAGGGGTAGATTTGAATTTCATCAAAATATTTAACCTCAATTTTCCGCTTAAAATCAAGGAATTTAAAGATGTGTTAAAAATTCAAGGACGGTCACTTCGACCACGAGGCATTGGAAAGTCGGAGGACTTGCCAATGCCTTTTGTTATGCGAAATTTGGCATAAGCAGGGAAAAAATAACGCCTGTAGATGCAAATGCACATGGTCATTTAACGATCGGTCCGTTACTTTCTCGTGATAACTAAAAGTCTGTACACGAGCTGTCGTCAGCAGCTGCTATGCCCAAATCAACCAAAGGAAAATGATTTAATTCCCACTATTTTTAACAATTCATCTATATAGATAAACTTACATCCGGCATTTTGTGCAGCCTGTTTATCCTTTTCCTCATCACCAATGAACAGAATGTCTTTTATATCGGCATTGAAATGATCCGCAATATATTCCAAACCGAATTTATTTGGTTTCCTATATCCACAGCTTTGTGAGGAAACATAGAAATCCAATTTATCTATCAATTTTGCTAACGGTTTTCTGAAAATAGAATCAGGCATACCACTTGGAAGATCTGTTAAACAAGCGATATTATATCCGTCAGCTTTATATTTTTCCAACAGTTCAAAAGAGTAATCATATATAATTACATCAAGATTAATCCCTGCAAAAAAGCTTTCCATTATGCTGCAAATCTCTAATTTATTATTCCAAGCGGAAGTTGCTTCTTTGAAAATATCATAAGGAGCAATTTCTTTTTCTCTGTAATGAACCCTTGGATTATAAGATTTCATTATTTGGACAGACCTGTCGATATCGCTTTCAGTTAAACCAAGATTAAATTTTGCATTGACGCTGTCAAATCCGGCTTTATAATACTCAATCCATACTCGCGGCATACCCTTAAACTCCATTAAAGTTCCGCCTAAATCAAATACAATTACTTTTTGCATTTAAATTTCCTCTTTTGTTATTGAATATACAATTGAGTCGTTTCTTTTGCCCGTATATTTATTTATTCTTCTGCTTCTTAAGATTGCATCTTTGTGCATTTTGCTCTTTTCCATTACTCTGCCGCTGGCAGGATTGCCGCTTATGTGCCTTGCCTCTATTAAATAAAAGGAACATTCCGTCAACAGGTATTCAAGTACTTTTCTTAGTGCTTCTGTCGCATAGCCGTTACCCCAATATTTTGAACCGTAGCAATATCCAAGTTCAGCGGTAGAATGTTTTTCATTGGCAGATATTACACATATGCTTCCAATCACTTCATGTGTGTCCTTTAACTCAACTATCCAATTATAGTCGCCATTTTCGTACCCTTTAATCCAGCCTTCAATAACAGATTTTGTTTCTTCAACATCTTTATGAACATTCCAAGCTAAGTACTTGCAGCATTCTGCATCACTTGCCCAGTTATTATACATTCCTTGCGCGTCTTCTATCCTGAATTTTCTTAAAATCAATCTGCCGCTTTCAAGCGTTTTTGTATTATGATTCACAGTATATCCCTCCCAAATCACGGAATAAAAATTTATAAGAATATAGAATGCAAAGTAAAATCATATCAGTCTTACGATTTGTTCTGTGCAGTTGATCTGTTTTATAAAAATTCGGTTGATTTTTTGTCCTGCTGCTTGCATTATTTTATATAATTATATTCTAAAAAAAGCAGTCAGTCAAATAAATTCTTATACACCCGAATATAAAGTCTTTTGCCGCAATATAAATAACCTATTCTTATGGTACACATAAGATTCCCGTATTTGAATTGATGCCGCCCGCCTAATATAATAAGGGTGTAAATACAATGATAAAACGGAGGTAATTTTATGGTAATGGCAATAACTGGCAGCAGCTTTGGTGACGAGGGCAAGGGCAAGATGACAGACCTTCTTGCTTCTAAGGCAGATATCGTAATGCGTTTTCAGGGAGGAGCAAACGCGGGACATACCATTATCAACGATTATGGTAAATTTGTACTGCGTATTCTGCCGTCGGGTGTATTCCACCAAAACACTGTAAATCTGATCTCAAGCGGCGTCGCATTTGATGCCGACATATTTTTCTCTGAGCTTGAAATGCTCAGAAACAGAGGGATTAAAACACCTGAAGTTTTAATTTCCTCCAGAGCGCAACTTCTTCTGCCCGTTCATAAGTTTCAGGACAAACTGGAAGAGGAACGCCTCGGCGAAAACAGATTCGGCTCGACACTTTCGGGAATATCACCTTTTTATGCAGACAAATATGCAAAAAAGAACATTCAGATATCAGAGCTGTACTCTGACAGGCTGAGCGAAAAAGCAGAACGATTTTGTGAGGACAAAAACATATATTTCAAAGCATTTTACGGTGTCGAGGAAGTTGTTTCCCCGCAACAGCTTACGGATTATCTGAACAATCTGAAATCACGCTTGGCACCGTTTTTATGTGATGGTCCATATTACATAAATGACGCGCTTAAAAAAGGAAAAAACATTCTTTTGGAGGGACAACTCGGCGCTCTTCGTGACATAGATAACGGCATTTACCCATATGTCACCTCCTCATCACCGCTCGCGGGATTTGCAAGTGCAGGAGCAGGCATTGCACCGTATGAAATCAAATCAGTTGTCAGCGTAGTGAAGGCATATACCACAAGCGTGGGTGAAGGCGTCCTTGTCGGCGAACTGCGCAAAAAAGAGGCCGACGAGCTTCGCAGACATGGAGGTGATCAGGGTGAATACGGCGCAAATACAAAACGACCGCGCAGAATGGCGTGGTTTGACTGCATCTGTGTAAAATACGGTTGTATGCTTCAGGGCGCTACAGAAATCTGCCTGACGATGCTCGATGTGCTCGGATATCTTGATAAAATTCCCGTATGCGTTGGCTATAGCATAGACGAAAGCATTACGGATACATTTCCTCTTCCTCATCTTTTAAACAGATCTAAACCTGTTTATGAATATCTCGACGGCTGGAAATGCGATATCTCCGATGTAACCGATTATGACCGTCTGCCTGAGCAGGCAAAGGAATATATAAATTTTGTTGAAAACAAAATCGGCGTACCTGTTACCATGATTTCCGTCGGTCCAAAGCGAAACCAGATAATCTTCAGATAAAACGCATTTGATAATAATTATATATTATGCTATAATATAATAGATATAATTTTTCCTTATGAGTGATGAAGATGAATATTAATTATGACTGGTATAAAATCTTTTGTTGCGCAGCAGAGAACAAAAGCATTACACTTGCCTCCGAAAAGCTGTATATCTCCCAGCCTGCTGTCAGCCAAAGCATTTCACGGCTCGAAGAGGCAATCGGCTGTCCTCTTTTTCTGCGCACGCCAAAAGGCGTTACGCTGACTTCTGAAGGGGAGATACTATACCAATATGCGTCCTTAGGAATCGCTTCGTTTTCTGAAGGGGAGCGCCGCCTTACTGCAATGCTGCGAATGGATGCGGGAGAAATACGAATAGGCGCAAGCGATATGACGCTTGAATATTTCCTGCTGCCTTATCTTGAAAAATTTCACATCAAATATCCCGGAATAAAAATATCCATTACAAATAACCCCACTCCGCAGACTTTAGAACTTCTCAAAAACAGGAAGATAGATTTTGCCGCGGTAAGCGGTCCGCTGCCTGATTCACAGTTGAAAATATTCCCCGTGCGTGAAATTCATGATATTTTCATCTGCAAATATGACTGCGATCTGTCTGAACCTGTCATCATTTCAGAGCTTAAAGACAAACTGATTCTGCTTGAAAGCAATACAAGCACCAGAAGATTTATTGACAACGAATTTCGCAGGCGCGCATTTACCGCCTCACCGAAATTTGAACTTGCCACAAGCTCTCAAATTGTAAGCTTTACGGCAAGGAATATGGGAATCGGTTGTGTCGTGTCGGATTTTGCCGAAAAAGCGATTGCAGAAAAGAAAGTAAGAAAAATAGATGTCGAAGATCCTCTTCCCGCAAGATATATCTATGTGGCGCAAAGTCCGCATCTGCGCTCCAAGGCGGCTGACGAGCTTTTGAACGGGATGAGCGAAATTTAATTTTACATTGACTGTGCGTATCAACTGTGGTATAGTTTTATGAAAAAAGGACAACATAGGTGTATATATGAAAAAAATAGGAATTTTAGGTGCGGGCACCTGGGCGATAGCTTTGGCCAGAATGCTTGCGAATACGAATAACGAGGTCATCGTTTGGTCGGCGGTAGAGAGTGAGCTGAACGCATTGCGCTCAACACACACACATCCCAATCTCAAGGGTGCAGTTATTCCGAACAGTATTGCATTTACACAGAAAATAGAAGAGGCCTGCATTGGAATGGACATCATTATATTTGCCGTTGCGTCGGTATATGTCCGCAATGTTGCCGCCAAAAGCGCTCCGTTTATAAAAAACGGTCAGATTATTGTTGATGTTGCCAAGGGAATTGAGGAAAACACGCTGTTTACCATGTCGCAGATTATCCGCGATGAATTCAAAAAACATAACTCGGACAGAAAAATCGACATCGTCGCTCTGTCAGGACCTACTCATGCCGAAGAGGTTGCACTCGACCTTCCCACAACTATTGTATCCTCCTGCGAAAATATTGACGCCGCCAAAAAAGTGCAGGATGTGTTTATGAACACCTGTATGAGAGTGTATACAAATCATGATGTCATGGGTGTTGAGCTTTGCGGAGCATTAAAAAATATTATTGCGCTTGCGGCAGGTGTTTCGGCAGGACTCGGATACGGAGACAATGCCAACGCCGCTATTATCACAAGGGGTCTTGCCGAAATTACGCGTCTCGGAACTGCAATGGGCTGTGATATTCAGACATTTTTCGGTCTTGCAGGTATCGGAGATTTAATAGTCACCGCAACCAGCAGGCACAGCCGTAATAACAAAGCCGGATATCTGATAGGAAAAGGGCTTTCTCCGCAGGAGGCAATCAAAGAGGTGGGAATGGTTGTTGAGGGAATCAATGCACTCCCCGCCGCCGTCATATTATCCGAAAAGTACCATGTTGAAATGCCATTGGTGCTGATGGCGGATGCGGTGGTAAATCACGGCGTAAAACCGATTGATGCTGTAAACAGCCTGATGACAAGAGAAAAAAAGCCTGAAAAAATAATCTGATTACAGGATAAACAACATATAAAAAGGAGAGGGTGTTGAATCCTCTCCTTTTATTTTTTCGTGGTAACGGACCTCGTTTTGCTCCAGGAAGAATAAAGCTTTGTATTCTTTCCGTTCACCTTAACTGTTTTATAGGTACGGATTCTGACATAATACTTTTTCTTTGCCTTGAGCTTTGTAATTGCTTTTGAGGTCGTCTTGTTCTTCGATATCGTTACAGTCTTTGCGGATTTAAACTTGCTGCTTGTACTGTACTGGATCTGATATCCCGTTGTCTGTGTTGTCAGCTTCTTCCACTTAACGGTAAATTTCTT
>CANQZA010000036.1 GCA_947628175.1 uncultured Clostridia bacterium
TCGGTTTATTGTAGATGCTGCACAGAGTGCAGGGGTGTTAAATATAGATGCCCAAAAAGACAATGTCGATATTATATGCGCGCCCGGTCATAAGGGACTTTACGGCCCGATGGGTACGGGTATTATGGCCGTTAGGGACAGTCTGTATTTGGATACAATTATAGAAGGCGGAACAGGTTCGTCATCGATGAATTTGAATCAGCCGGATTTTATGCCGGATCGTTTTGAATCGGGAACACTGAATAATTCGGGAATAATCGGACTTGGTTCAGGTATAGATTTTGTTAACCGTATAGGTATAGATAACATTTACAGTTGTGAAATGTCGCATATACAAATGATTTACAAAGAGCTTGAAAAAATGAATAAGGTAACGCTTTATACGCCTTATCCTGAAAATTACAAAACGGTTCCGATAGTATCCTTTAATTTTGACGATTACTCGTCTGAAAAAACGGCTGCTCTCTTAGCGCAAAAGGGAATCGCTGTCAGAGCGGGGCTTCACTGTGCTCCCCTTGCGCATAATGCCTTTAAAACAAAGGAGCGAGGCGCGGTAAGAATAAGTCCTTCGGTATTTACTACTCAAAGGGAATGTGAAATTTTTATAAACTCTTTGAAAAAACTTTGATATTTGCTTTATTTATTTTCAGCTATGTGATAAAATACAGATTGTAATAATCTTTGTTTAACAGGGAAGTTGATTTATGTTTTCGGAATTAACAGATACCTTTAATAAAATACTGAGTGTTTTTTCAACCTTTTCCATATCAGATTTTCTTGATATTGCAATGGTTGCTATTCTGATTTATATATGTATAAGGATTATCAGGGAAACGAGAGCGATGCAGCTTCTCAAGGGGCTTGTTTTCCTTGCAGTTGTTTACGGTTTGGTAAATCTTCTTGGGATGGAGACATCAAGTTTTATATTTAAAAGTATATTCTCTAATATACTTATTATTGTAGTTGTGCTTTTCGGACCCGAAATCAGAAATATTCTTGAGCAGGTAGGTCTCGGAGCATCAAGCAAAAGCCTAAAAACAATTATCCATCCCGGCTTTGCCGTTGAAATTGCCGGAATATCGGATGCGATTGAGGCCACCTGCAAGGCATGCTCTGATATGAAAGATAATAAAATAGGTGCGTTGATATGCTTTGAAAATGACACCCTGCTCGGTGATGTTATTTCTACCGGAGTAGAGATAAACGCTAAGGTTTCAAAAGAACTTGTTGAAAATATTTTTTTCCCGAAATCTCCTCTGCACGACGGTGCATTAGTAATCCGTGACGGTAAAATATGCGCTGCCGGATGTATTCTTCCCCTCACAAAAAAGACGATTTCCTCCTCTCTCGGGACAAGGCATCGCGCAGGAATAGGCGTTACGGAGCAAAGCGATGCGCTTGTCATTATTGTCAGTGAGGAAACAGGCGCAATATCCGTTGTTAAAGGCGGTGTTCTTCGTCGCGATGTGTCTGTAGGTGATTTAAGAGATATTTTGACAACAGAGTTTCTTCCTACGGGTTCATCCTCAGATGATAAGATTATTACAAAGCTTGTAAGGAGGATGAAAAAATAATGGCAGAAATGAAGAAGAAAAAAAGTAATTTTTCTTTAAGAAAGCTAATCTATAATGATAAATACTTAATCATTATATCCGTCATTGCTGCAATTGTTATATGGATCGCCACATCTATGAATCTTTCGCCTGAAACTACAAAGACGGTTACAGTTCCCGTTACTGCGGATTTCAGTGATTCAGCGGCTGCAAAGCTTGGAATCAAGTGTTACGGTGACGAGACATTTGATGTTGATGTGACTGTAAGTTGTAAGAAATATCTTGCAAAGGATATCACATCAGATGATATAGATGTATCCCTTCAGACCAATGTTGTCGGCTCGACAGGTAATATTGAAGTACCTATAAAAGTCACAACAGGTGAAAATGCTGATTTTGATGTTCAAAGCTATTATCCCACAACTTATAAAGGTTTTTTTGATGTTGAGGATAAAAAAGAGCTGCCGATTGAAATTTCATACAGCAATGATGATTTTATTGAAAGCGGCTATATAATGGGCGAGCCGCTTCTAAGCAGTGAAACCGCTATTATTAAAGGACCTAAATCATATGTTTCCAAGGTGAAAAAGGTCATTTCAAATGTCAGTATTAATGAAAGGCTCAAATCAACTCAGTCATACGATATTACTTTATCTGCCGTTGATTCTAATTCAACCGAGGTTGAATATGTGTCAGTGGATACGGATCCGGCAGGCACAACGCTTACAATTCCTGTTTTAAAACAGCTTGAGCTCGATGTTTCAACAACATTTGAAGGTAAGCCCAAAAGACTCGATACATCTGACTTTAGTGTAAGCTACAGCGTGAACAGGGTTAACGCTGGCGTATTGGAGGATGCGGATATCAGTACCGCGAATATAGGAACAATTGATTTTTCACAGCTTAATGTGGGCAGGAACTCGTTTGATTTTAAAACAGACTCCATTGACGGGTTGATTGTTTTAGACAGCATTGATACAATAACCGCTGTTGTTAATGTTCCTTCAAATTATGAGAAAAAGGAGATTAAAGTCAACCGTAATTCTGTTAAAATAACAAATGTTCCAAAAGGATATAAAGCAAGCACCAATGCGATAAACTTTACAAGTGTTACTGTTATAGGTACTGCTCAGCATCTTGCTGACATCAATCAGTCTAATATTAATTTCACTGTTGATCTTTCCCCATATAGTGAAAATATAAAAACAGGCGTTCTTGAATATTCACTCACGGCGTCTCTTGAAAATGCGGATAACTGCTGGATATATGGAAAGTATTCCGCAAATCTTTCAGTAATAAAAGAATAAAAAAAGAGGTTGTCTCCACTAAATTAGCAGAGACAGCCTCTTTTTGTACTTGATTTTTATGTATAAAACAGAGAATTGCCGTATGATTTTGAAAATCTGTATACACTCATTTCAATTCCAAGTGCTAAGTATATGCACAGAGAGGATGAGCCGCCTGCCGAAAACAATGGAAGTGTAATTCCTATACACGGCAGGAGAGAGAGTTCCATTCCGATATTGATGAGCACCTGCGCAAAAAGCATAACAGCTATTCCGCTGCACATAAGATATCCTACATTATCTCTTGCTTTTTGACCTGTTGAAAGCATTCTGAGCATGAGTATCAAAAGAAGTATGATAACAGCGACAGTGCCGATGTATCCGAATTCTTCTCCCGCTACCGAGAGAATCATATCATTTTCATTAACGGGAACCGCACCGCTCTGTGTCATGCTCCCTTTTAAAAAGCCTTGTCCGAGCAGTCCTCCGCTTCCCATGGCGATTTTTCCGTTTGTCTGTTGATAGAGTACATCCTTGTACTGCTCAGGATAAAACAGAGCCACGATGCGCTCTCTTTGTATTCCGTCTATAATCTTTGTTTTCCAAGCAACTGCAAATGCAACAATGATTGCGCAGATTCCGGCAACAAAGTAGCCTATGTTGACCTTTGCGAAAAATAACATTCCTATAAACATTATGAGAAAAATGAGTGCGGAGCCGGAGTCGCCTGTGGCAACAACAAGAGCTACGGGAATCATTCCGTGAATAACGAGCGGTATTATCGTTTTAATTCTGTTAATATGGTCTTTAACCATGTCAAGATGATATGAAAACGATATTATAAAACCTACCTTTAAAAGCTCTGATGTCTGAAAGGTAAAAACACCGAGATCAAGCCATGATTTTGCGTCGGGTCGGTATGGATTTGCCGCCTTTCCGAAAAGCAGTGTGACAAGCATCAATACAATACATCCGGCAGCAATAACAGGCCACAGCTTTGAAATAATTTCATAGTCAATATTGCATAATATCAGTGCAACAATTATTCCGCCTAAAACAGATATAATCATTGTTCTTACATCATTTGAAATGATTTTGCCGTCGGGGAGCTTGGAGTATGTAGCACTGTAAACCAGAATGAGACCATATGCCGAGCAGAGCAGAGACGCTATAATTGTTACAAAATCAAGTGAACTGAAAAAACCTAATTTATTTTTATTCAAAACAAGCCTCCCTTATCTCTTTGTATTTTATAAACAAATTTTTACATATTCTATTAAATTACATATGACGATTTAAGTCAAGTATAAAATTGTGACTTGAAAGTTAAATTTTAGTATTGGAATATTTTAGTCTATATGTTATAATCATTATGCTAAACAGATAATATTAAGATTTTTTGTAAAGGGTGTGTTTAACTTGATGACAGATATTGAAATTGCACAGCAGGCAAAAATGAAAAATATAAGTGAAATCGCACAATCTATCGGTATTCTTGATGATGAGCTTGAGCTTTACGGAAAGTACAAGGCTAAAATATCGGATAATGTTTTAAAGCGCCTTGCAGGTAAGGAGGATGGAAAGCTTGTGCTTGTCACGGCAGTTAATCCCACGCCTGCGGGTGAGGGAAAGACAACCGTATCAATTGGACTTGGACAGGCTATGAACAAAATCGGGAAAAAGACGGTTATTGCTTTGAGAGAACCGTCACTTGGTCCTGTTTTCGGTATAAAAGGCGGAGCGGCAGGCGGTGGATATTCACAGGTTGTTCCCATGGAGGATATTAACCTTCATTTTACAGGTGATATGCACGCTATTACAAGTGCCAACAATCTTATGTGTGCGATTCTTGACAATCATATACAGCAGGGCAATGCGCTCCAAATAGATCAGAGAAATATTCTTATAAAACGCTGTCTTGATATGAATGACCGTGCGCTTCGTAATATTGTATGCTCACTTGGCGGTAAGCTCAACGGCGTTCCGAGAGAGGATCATTTTATTATCACCGTCGCGTCTGAAATTATGGCTATTCTTTGCCTTGCAGACGATTTATTTGATTTGAAAAAAAGGCTCGGCAATATACTTGTTGCGTATACATATGACGGTGAACCCGTTTACTGCCGCGATATAAAAGCGGACGGCGCAATGACAGTGCTGCTCAAGGATGCGATAAAGCCGAATCTGGTGCAGACATTGGAGAACACGCCGGCTATAATGCACGGAGGTCCTTTTGCCAATATAGCTCACGGTTGCAATTCGGTAATTGCCACCAAAACGGCTCTCAAACTTGGTGACTATTGTGTTACCGAAGCCGGCTTCGGCTCTGATCTCGGTGCGGAAAAATTTCTTGATATAAAGTGCCGTTTTGCGGGATTAAAACCGTCATGTATCGTTCTTGTTTCAACGGTTCGTTCCATGAAATACAACGGTGGTGTTGCAAAAAATGAGCTTACAAAAGAAAATATGGATGCGCTAAACGCAGGATGCGCAAATCTTGAGGCGCATATTGATAATTTGAAAAAATACAAAGTGCCGGTCGTGGTTGCAATCAATCATTTTTATGCCGACACCAATGAGGAAATTGAATTTGTGGAGAAAATATGCAAAAAGAAAGGTGTTGACTTCGCGGTAACAAAGTGCTTTGCGCAGGGCGGAGAGGGAAGTATTGAACTTGCACATAAAGTTGCGCAGGCTTGTGAAAAGGAAAATCATTTTGAGTATCTCTATGATACGGATATGCCTGTTTATGATAAGATTGAGACTATTGCGAAAGAGATTTACGGAGCGGACGGAGTTGATTATACAAAGGAGGCAAAAAAGAGCATAGACGCCTTTATTGCTCTGGGTGCTGACAAAATGCCTGTCTGTATGGCAAAAACACAGTACAGCCTTTCGGACAATCCGTCCGTGCTTGGCAGACCTGAAAATTTCAGGATAACCGTTTCTTCTGCGAACCTTTCAAACGGTGCCGGATTTCTGGTGTGCCAAACAGGCTCAATTATGACGATGCCGGGCCTTTCAAAATCACCCGCCGCCTACAAAATTGATATTGATGAAAACGGAAATACAATAGGACTCTTTTAAATGAAAGAATATCTGACAGATGGCTATGAGCAGACAGTTAAGCTTGGAGAAAATATTGCCCGCAACCTGCCAAAGGGAAGTATGATTGCATTTTTAGGCGGTCTGGGTATGGGGAAAACAGCTTTTACCTCAGGACTTGCAAGGGGACTCGGCATTCGTGCTGATGTCTCTTCACCTACCTTTGCAATCTGCAATACCTATAAAGGGGAGCAGAACACGCTGCATCATTTTGATATGTACCGTGTTGAAAGCTGGGAGGACCTTGATTCAACGGGATTTTTTGATTATATGGATACGGATAGTTATATTGCCGTTGAGTGGAGCGAACATATTTACGGTGCCCTGCCTGATGATGTGCTGATTGTTGAGATTGAAAAAATTTCCGATAATCAGAGAAAATTTAAAATATATAATAAATCCGAGGAACAAAAATGATTTTATCTGTTGATTCATCGGCAGTAACTGCTTCAGTCGCACTTACAGACGGCGCAAAAGTTATAAAAAATGAATTTGTTAACGCGGGACTTACACACAGTGAAACTCTGCTTCCGATGATAAAAAGTGTTATGCGGGGGCATAGCTTTAAAGAACTTGAGGCGATAGCGGTGACAGCCGGTCCCGGCTCTTTTACAGGGGTCAGAATTGGCATTGCAACTGTGAAGGGGCTTGCCTTTAAGGATCATATCCCTTGTATAGGTGTCTCAACACTTGAGGCGATAGCGTATAATTTTATCAATGAAAAAAACGCGGTTATCTGTGCGGTTATGGACGCAAGGCGTATGCAGTTTTACAATGCATTGTTTACCATTCAAAACGGCGCGGTAAAGCGTCTTTGCACAGACCGCGCAATAGCTCTTGAAGATTTGAGAGAGGAAATCAGGGAATATGACAATGTTATTATTGCGGGGGACGGTGCTGCGCTTTGCTTTGAAAATATTCATCTTGAAAATGCTGTTTTGGCTGACGAAAAAAGGCGATATCAAAACGGCATAGGTGTTTCAAGAGCTGCCGAGCATAATGAAAAAATATCAGCGTTTCATTTGGCTCCGGTTTATTTGCGTTTAAGCCAGGCGGAGCGTGAGCTGAAATTAAAAAAGGAGAAATAATAATGATAGCTATAGGAAGTGACCATGCAGGTTTCCCTCTCAAAGAAAAGGTTAAGGCTTTTCTTGATGAAAAGGGGATAGCGTATACAGATGTAGGCTGTTTTACTCCCGAAAGATATGATTATGCAATCAGCGCTCAGAAGGCTTGCGACAAGGTCGTTTCGGGAGAATGTGATAAAGCAATTCTCTGCTGCGGAACAGGTGTGGGTATTTCAATGGCGGCAAATAAAGTCAAGGGAATACGAGCCTGCTGTTGTTCTGATTATTTCAGCGCAAAGCTTACAAGAGCTCACAATGACGCTAATGTTCTTTGCATAGGTGACAGAGTTATTGGAGCGGGGCTTGCTTGTGAGCTTGTTGATGTATTTCTCAATACTGAATTTGAGGGTGGGAGACATCAAAGCCGTGTGGATCAAATTACCGCAATAGAAAACGGAGAAAAGCTCTATTAATTTTTTATTGTTGAATGAAGAAAACCCCTGTTTTGCAGATGCAGAACAGGGGAGTTTTTTGTTTTTTTATTTATCTTCAATTTTTTCAAAGGTGTACATATCCTTAGTATTGCTTTGCTTTACATCAATCGTTATGTAAGTACAGGAGGGAGGCATGGATTCATCATGTGAGGCAGTGTAACCGCTAAAACTGCTCAGCTGATAATATCTGTCATTATAATAACTGCACATATTATCACTGTGAATGTGTGCTGCTGATAGCAAGGTAATGTTTTTATGATTTTCAATCAGATTATCAAACAGCTTATTTTCCTTTATATCACCTATTGGGTAAGCATCAGAGAAAGGAAATCCCGCATATCTGATACCCTCATTATATGCTTCCTCAAAAGCAGGTGTCGGCATATGGAAAAAGACGCTTGTTTTTACATCTCTCATATTGTCAACAAGCCACTGCGCCTGACTTTCCTTTATGTAATCATATGGTCCGATTGCCCTGATTTTTCTTGCATTTGAATCCAGAATTGCAATTGAGTGAGCAAGGCTGTTTTTATATTTTAAATCAATAAAAAACTGCATTGAACCGTCAATGTCATGATCATTCCGGCAGATAAAATGGTCGTACCGCATCATATAAGTGATAACATCTTCATTATCTCCGTCAATTTCACCATCGTTATTTCCGGGAGCGAAGGTCCATGGAATATTATACGACTCAATTAATTGCGCAAATTCCGAAATCGCGTTATATTTGTCATATGACGGTTTTAGATTGAAACCGTCAACCAAGTCGCCGTCAACAATTATCAGGTCGCATGGAGTGCGCTCAAGCACTTTTTTCAAATAATGAAGTGTTTTGATATCACGGTCGCATTTGCCGTTAAAGAAATGAGTATCATTAATTTTAAGAATTGAAAATATGCCGTTGCTTGGGACATTCAGGCTTATCTGTTCATCAGAATAGATTTCATCATAGCTATTTTGCATTTTCGGCACATTGCCATAGAACCTGAAAGCAAGACATCCTCCAAAAGCAATGATTACTGCCAAAATGACAGATAGGAATGAAACAATACTTTTTTTCACATTTTTTTTAATTGGCATATGTTTAGCTCCTCCTTATATAAAAAGCAAGAACAGCGTTTAAACAGTTCTTGCTTTTATTGCTTATAAATGAATTATTCCGTTTCCGCCGTTGACAAGCATAAAGGCACTTGCAAATACAAGAGATACAATTGTCATAAGCTTGATAAGGATATTTATGGACGGACCTGATGTATCCTTAAACGGATCGCCCACAGTGTCACCTACAACAGCCGCTTTGTGAGCAGGGGAGTTTTTACCGCCATCCTTTAGACCCTCGATATATTTTTTCGCGTTGTCCCACGCACCGCCTGAATTAGCCATAAAGACCGCCATCATCACTCCGCTGACAAGAGAACCTGCAAGTAATCCTCCAAGACTCTCAACGCCTAAAAGAAATCCAATAATAAGCGGAATAACAACAGCCATTAATCCCGGCAATATCATTTCGTGAAGTGCCGCGTTTGTTGATATGGATACGCATTTTGAATAATCGGGCTTTTCAGTTCCCTTAAGGATTCCCGGCTTTTCCCTGAATTGGCGGCGTACCTCGTCAATCATCTTGTTTGCTGCTTTTCCGACACTGCTCATGGTAAATGCAGAAAAAAGATATGGCAGCATTGCACCGATAAATAAACCAACAACAACCTTTGGATCAAGTATGCTCATAGAGCCGTTTGATATACCAGTTGTTTCGGCATAGGAGGCAAACAAAGCAAGCGCGGTAAGTGCGGCGGAGCCTATGGCAAAGCCTTTTCCGATTGCTGCCGTAGTATTTCCGACGGAATCAAGTTTGTCGGTAATATCTCTTACACTGTTTTCCAACTCACTCATTTCTGCAATTCCGCCCGCGTTATCGGCAATAGGGCCGTAAGCGTCAACCGCAACCGTCATTCCTGTTGTTGAGAGCATTCCGACTGCTGCAATTGCAATTCCGTAAAGACCGAAAAACTTGTATGAAACAAGAATTCCTATTGCAATAAATATAATCGGTATTGCCGTAGATTTCAAACCGACGCTCATACCGGTTATAATATTGGTAGCAGAGCCTGTTTTTGATGCTTCGGCTATTTCCTTTACCGGCCTGTATTTGTCTGATGTATACATTTCAGTCAGCTTTCCTACAGCCATTCCGACAATCAGTCCCGAAAGGACACAGATAAATGCGTTGAAGCGGTGGTCAAACATTACATAAGATAATATTAACGAGGTGATAATTACAAAGGCGTTAGCAGCATATTCGCCTGTATTCAGTGCTTTTTGCGGATCATTACCTTTGTAGTTGCTCACAAAGAAGGTTGCGATAACAGAACCAATAATTCCGATTGCGCAGATGATAAGAGGAAAGTAAACTTGGTTCATATTTACTGTTGAAGCAAGCATGGCAAGCGTTATTGCAGATATGATTGAGCCGACATAGGATTCAAACAGGTCTGCGCCCATTCCTGCAACATCCCCCACATTGTCGCCTACATTATCGGCTATGGTAGCAGGATTTCTCGGATCATCCTCGGGTATTCCGGCTTCAACCTTGCCGACAAGGTCTGCGCCGACATCGGCTGCTTTTGTATATATTCCTCCGCCTACACGCGCAAATAAAGCGATAGATGAAGCGCCGAGGGAGAAGCCTGTAAGAATATTAACTTTGTCAGGATTATCTTTTATGATAAGCATAAATATAATGCTTATACCAAGTATGCCGAGACCTACTACCGATAATCCCATAACAGAACCGCCGTTAAATGCGATTTTGAGTGCCTGCGGCATGCCTTTTTCTTTGGCTGCGTTTGCTGTTCTTACATTTGCTTTTGTGGCTACACGCATTCCGAAATATCCCGCAAGTGTTGAGAACAGCGCACCTGCAAGAAAACATATTGCTGTTATCCAGCCGTTTGGAAGAAGAAAACCTATGAGCAAAAACAGTACTGCCACAAAAACGACAAGAACTTTGTATTCAGAAAAAAGAAACGCTTTTGCGCCGGTTGAAATAGCGTCCGAAATTTCTTTCATTTTTGCAGTTCCTATATCCTTTTTGCCGATGGATAATGCTGTAAGAACAGCAAAAATCAGTGCTATAGCACCAGCAATTGGTGCAAGGATAATGATTTTGTCCACATAGACCACTCCCGATATAAAATTACTATAGTTATATTTTACCACATTTTCCCTTAATGTCAAACAGATAGTAAAAAAATACGGACTCAGCTATTATCCTCGTTGCAGAGGCAAATATATTGCAGGCTTTAAAAAAAGCTGCCGAGGCAATGATGGTGTTTCCCACGGTAATCGCGTCATGAAACTTCTTCTTCTTCTTCTTCTGCTTTCAAATCTTGTGGCAGCACAGCACAAAATAAAAAAATTCAGGACGCCCTGATAAAGAGGGTGTCCTGATAAAACTCTATTATTTTTAATTATTATCATTATTTATGGCGTTATCCTTTGCATTTTGCTCTGCAAGTCTGTTTGCACGCTTATCTGCAAGTTCAACAATCATCTGCTGCTGAAGGTCGCCGTGAATGTTGTATAGAATAAAGGATACACCGTAAAGTCCTCTGGCAATAGCAGGGAGGATACAGAACACTGCCCAGATACCGTCAAGCATTTTGGGATCTGTCTGCGGAATGGCGTTACCGAGAGAATCGGTAAGCGGAATGTAGTTAATCCATGTAAGCACCATACCTGAAAGCCAGCCTGTAATAGATGTAGCAAGCTTATTGAAATATCCCTGAACAGTTGTTACAAGTGCCTCATTTCTGAGACCGTGTTTCCACTCCATATAGTCAAGAGCTTCTGCAGAAAGAATAGGGTTGCAGACCTGAATAATTTTATTGGGAAGACCGCATACCGTAAGCGCAAAAATTACCCATATAAGATTCAGTATGTATTTATCATGGAATGTCTGTCCGAACGGGTGGTAGCCGATAAAGAACAAGCCCATGTATGCAATAAATCCGAATACACCCGCGCCGATTGCTGTTAATCTTGCGCCGAATTTCTTTACCATTTTGGCTGCAAGAGGAATCATAACATAGTTTGGAATACCGGTGAAAAGTCCGCATATTGTCTGATTCATAAGAGAGCCTGTATTGTTGAGCCAGAAGTACTGTTCGGATGAACCGCCGACAGCCTTGAAAGAGTTAAAGAAATCTGAGAATATGATTGCAAAAAGAGGTCTGTTGGTAAAGATATTCTTGACGGATTCAAGAACTGAGGTTTCCTTCATTTCCTCGCGGCTCATAAGCGGAACACGCTCACGCATATTAAAGAAGCCGAATATTGAAAATACAGCGGCAAGGATTATCATAAAGTATGCAAATCCGGTGTATATGCCCTCCATAGTGATGCTCTTGCTTAATTTAGGCAATACGGTTACAAGAACAGGAACCAAAGAAGGAAGCCATGTTCCGAAAAGCTCAAAGAACTTTGTTGTTGTGATAAGATTATTTCTTTCATCGGTATTAGGGGTAATGTTATATATCATAAGTCCCCATGCGCCGAAATAACTCATACCAAGTCCGTAAATAACAATTGCAATCAAAGCCCATACGACTTTTTGATTGGCATTTATATTGGGTGCGGTAAACATCATAATACCGCCCACAACCCATAAAGGAAGCGGTATGATAAAGAATGGTCTTATACGACCCCAGCGTGTACGGGTTCGGTCAATAATAAGACCTGAAATGGTATCGTCAACAGCATCATAGATTGATGCGAAAAGGTTGATGTTTGCATAAGCAGTAGTATTGAGCTTAAGAAATTGAATCATAAAGAATTCCTTAAAAGCACTTATAAACTGGCTTAAATTTTTCTGGCCGAAATTAACAAGAACATAAGCGGCAATTTCTTTAGGTGTAAGATAGCGCTTATGTGTATAGGCGAGCTTATCAAGTTCGTCCATTTCATCCTGAGTTAATTCCTCTGTCATTACTTCTTCTGCCAAAATATTCCCTCATTTCTTCAGGCATGTAGCGCCGGATTGTTTATAACAGTAATATAGTAGCATATTGCATTTGTTAAATCAACCATTTTTTATTTTTATATTAAATAAAATTTTGGAATGAAACGAAGAAATAAATACTTAAGTGTATATGTAATACAAGCCTATGCACATAAGCAGTTATAATAATTGTATAAAGATACATTGTCTTTATAACAATAAATAACAATTTACAAAAATATCCGTCAATAACAAAAAATAAAAGTAAAATATATTTGCTTGCGTATTGACTTTTCTGCCAAATAATTATAAAATGACTTAGTAATTAACTTTTGAAAGGGGTGCCTGATTCATGGCAAGTTCCTGTCCTAACTGCGGCAAAAAATTACATATATGGAATGTCAAAGCAGAATGCTCATCCTGCGGTGTTTCCATCCCGAATTATAATTGGCAGGCGAGGCTTGAGGAAGACAGCGTTCGCGCAGAAAAGCAGTTTGCTGTGTTTAACAAGACTATGAACCGTGTTGCGTATTCCATATGGGGTACAAAGCTTCGCATTATCCGCCTTGTTTTAACATTTTTTCCAGCTATCGGATTTATTCTTCCATGGGCTACACTTAAAAGCGATGGTGAAAGCTTTGATTTATCCATAATCTCTTTCTTTCACAATAAGGCTCTTATTGATTTTTTCCAAAGCTTTTTCTCTAATTTAAATTTATATACAACAAATATGAAGTTTGAAGGATATAGCGGTGCAGTAACATTGGGCGTTGCCGGATATATGCTGTTTGTTTTGAGTGCGCTTCTTATTGTTATTGCGTTCTTTTTAAACATAATCATGTGCAAAAGACCTAAAACAAAATCAACAGTCGTTTTTGATATTCTTTCCATTTTGGCATCTGTTGCTTCTGTTGTATGTTTTGTAATGGCAGGCAAACTTGCCGCTGATATGACCGCTTACAATTTCGGAAGTTTTTCGGTGATTAACGGCAGTGCTTCCATATCTTGGGGATATTTTGCAGCCCTTGTACTGTTGCTTGTTGCTACTGTTGTTAATATTCTTGTTGCAAAGGCACCTGCAAAGAGTGATGAGGTTCTTGAACAGGAAAGACTTGCGCGTAAGGCTGTCAAAGACGAAAAAGAGCGCCAGAATCAGATTGAAAAAGAAAAATCCCGCGAAGCCGCTGCGAAAGCCGCTGAAGAGGAGCAGGCACGCAAGGTTGAAGAAGCTAAAGCAAAGCTTGCAGCAAAAAAAGAAAAGAAAAAGTAAATACAATATTATAAACTGTAAGGAGTGGAAAACCACTCCTTTTTCTTGACCTTAATATTGCCTTTTGATATAATTGTTTCGGAGTGATAAAAATGAAAGATAATAATACTGATATACAAAAAAGCAGGAAGAACAAAATTAAAATAATATCCATTATAACTGCTGTTGTTTTGTTAATCGCAATATCTGTCACCTTTGTTTGCCTGAATCTTACCCTTGTAGAAACAAAGGTAACAATGCTTTTAATGCCTAATTCTTTGACAACCGCATTTGACGGCAAGGAAGTTACATTTTACGCAAGAGAAAATAAAAATTTTAATCCAAAGACTGATGCTTCACAGCCCCTTTCTGCCTTTGAGTTTTATTACTATGACGACAATGGCAAAGAAGTTAATCTCGGCTATGATGGACTGTATAAAACAAAAACGCAGGACATAATGCCGTCATTTTTGTTTCTGATTAAAACAAATGAAAGAGTAAATAATATTAAAAACGCGCTTCCAAAAATTGTCGTAGTCCTGATTTTTATATTTATTATCGTTCTTATTGTACTTTGGTATAAAAGCTGGGTTAAAAGGCAGGATATGGAAAAAAAGAAAAAGTATAATAAAAGATAATCATTCTTGATTTTGCTTATTTGGGGAATTTATGAAATACAATTTACTCTTTGAGCCTATGAAAATAGGCAATGTAGAAATAAAAAACAGAATTGTTATGGCGCCTATGTGTATGGGATTCGGTCAGTATAACGGATGTGCCACGCAAAAAATGATGGATTATTATGAGGAACGCGCCAAGGGCGGTGCGGGACTTATATTTACTGAAATAACCCGCATAAACGATATAACGGGAGCTTCGTCATATGGTCAGCTTGGTATGAGTCATGATTATCAGATACCCGCTCTGAGAGAAATGGCACAAAGAATACATAAATACGGCTGTAAAATAATGGTTGAGCTCCATCATCCTGGAAGGCAGAATTTAGGTCTTATGATAGGCACTGTGCCAATCTGTATTGCAGGAAATAAGCTTTTAGGTAATCTGTATACGAAGATTTTAACAGGCGCAGTAATTCCGCCGGGAAAAAAGCTTCAGGACAAAGACCTTGTACCCAGAGTGGTCGCACCGAGTAAATGCGAAAAAAGCAAGATGAGTGAGAGCGTCAACAGACCGCTTTGTGTAAAAGAAATCAAAAAGCTCATCAGTCAATTTGTTGAGGGAGCTGTGAGAGTCAAAAAAGCAGGCTGTGACGGTGTAGAGCTTCACGCTTCGCACGGCTATCTGATTCAGCAGTTTCTCTCTCCTTATACAAACAGGCGTACTGATGAGTACGGCGGAAGTCTGGAAAACAGAATGCGTTTTCTATGTGAAATAATAGATGGTATCAGAAAAAACTGCGGTCCTGATTTTCCCATAGTTGTAAGGCTTACCGTTGATGAAATGTATGACAGAATAGGGCAGAAGGGCAGAGGGTATAATCTTGAGGAGGGCCTCAGGATTGCAAAGATATTAAATGACAAGGGAATAGACGCGATAGATGTTTCCTCTGCTTCCTATGATGCCTTTAATTACTGGCTCGAGCCTACAACATTTGCTTGTGGCTGGAGAAAACATCTTGCACAGGCAGTTAAAAGTGTTGTAGATATTCCTGTTATTGCAGCAAATCTGATCCGTACGCCGGAGCAGGCAGAAAAACAGCTTGAACAGGGGATACAGGATTTTGTATCTCTTGGCAGACCGCTGATTGCCGACCCTTATTGGCCTGAAAAAGCATATAGCGGCAATGAAAAGCTGATCAAGCATTGTGTCTGCTGTTTATATTGTTTTGAAAGTATGATGGAAAACGCTTACAAGTACAGTCACGGTCATTGTTCTGTCAATCCATTTGTCGGTAGGGAAAGTGTTGCGCTGAAATATAACGGGAAAGGTAGAAAGATTCTTATTGTGGGTGCAGGTGTTGCCGGACTTACTGCCGCCCAGCTTCTCGCAAAGCGCGGTTTCAGTGTTACTGTTCTTGAAAAAGAGCATCAGCAGGGTGGACAATTGAATTTAGCGGAAAAACCGCCTCATAAAGGCAAGCTTTCGTGGGTTTGCGGTGATTTGCTTGAAAATGCACTGCAATGCGGTGTAGAGATTAAATTTGAAACCACGGCAACAAAAGAAGTGATTGACTCGTATAATCCCCAAATTGTTATTACCGCAACCGGAGGCAACGCTGTTCATCCGAAGGCGTTTACTGGAAACAATATATGTACTGTTACAGAAATACTCAACGGTACTGTAAAACTTGAGAATAAGAATGTTGCCGTAATCGGTTCGGGTATGTCAGGGCTTGAAACAAGCGAGTTTCTGATAGCACAGGGAAACAGGATAACTATTGTTGAAATGGCGGATAAAATAGCGCCCGGTGCATGGTTTCAGCATGTTGATGACGCTATGCCTGTGCTTGAAAAAGCGAAAACAAAATTTTACACAGGATATAAGCTGACAGAAGTAACGGATAAGGAAATTATTGTCGAAAGACTTAAGGATAACCAAAAGCTCACAATAGACGCTGATTTTGTTGTGCTTTCAATGGGAGTAAAGCCCGATACATCACTTTATGATGAGATTAAAAATTCATCTGATTATAAGGTGTATAATATAGGAGACAGCGTAAAAACGGGCAGAATAGCAGATGCAACCGAATCCGCATATCAGCTTGTTATGCGCATTTGAATGGGGAATGATTTATGTTTTCTGCAAGAGAGCATTTAAGAGAAAGGCTTACATCCTTTAATCAGAAAATAAGTGAACAGCTTGATTTTGATTTCAGTGCAGTGAGCAAAAGAATAAATACACTTGAAGAATTTGATGACCTGATTTTTTCGGATTTTTCAGCAAACAAACAGCTCTTTTACAGGGGAGAGAGAATCAACGATCCCAATCGTCATCTTCTTCCGACTATGCTGCGCAATCCCAAAAACCTTTTTAAAAATGATGATCTCGGAATTATACATATTGACGCTGATTTTATTTTAAACCATTATACTTCTTTGGGTAATTTTGTTGATGTATTCAAGGCTACAATGGGCAGGGTTGATACGGATTCTTTATATGAAATATGTGCTTTTGCACAGCATTACTACGATTTTTCACCGCTGATTGATTTCACGAAAAGCATTTATCCTTCACTGTCATTTGCACTCAAGGATCGTGAAAAATATAATGACGATATCATTTTATATGTTCTTGAACTTAAAAATGATGAGGACTACACAACCGACATTGATACCGCGAATCTATGGCTCAAAAATCTTAATATATATGCAAGTTATTTTGAAGAAAGTAAAGTAAAAGAGGCTGTCCGTGATATGATTGACAATAAAAAAATCAGTATGACGGACACATTTCGCAGGCATATAGAGCAGATTAATACTCCTCCTGCGCCGCGGGCCAAGCTTATAGATGTTCCCACAAACACGAGAATGAAATTTCAACAGGGTGTTTTTCTGCTCCTGACTGATTTTCAACTTTTCAATATTACCTATTTTACTAAGAATATAAGAGAGCATTTTTTAGTTACAAAATATGTCATTAATAAGGATATATGCCCGGATCTGCTTAAAATAATACAAAAAAACGCACCGTGGTACACCTATGAATGTCTCACAGATATTGAATATGCGTTCAAAAGAGCAGTAAATATTGAAAAATAATGATAAAACGGCACGGTTTTCAAGTGGATTACCGTGCCGTTTTATCATTATAAATTTACAGTATGATAAGCTTTTTTGTTATTTTTGAAAGATTTTCTCTTCCGTGTGGTGAAAGGTAAAGCAAATCTTCAATGCGGATTCCGAATTTATCGGGAATATATATGCCCGGTTCAATAGAAGTTACATTGCCCGTCTGAAAGATGTCATTACTTTTTGGTGAGGCATTGTAACCTTCATGAATTTCAAGTCCAACACCATGACCCAGACTGTGCCTGAAATATTGTGCCATATTATCCCTTTCAAGTACTTCGTAGGCGGCTTTATATACATCAGAGCATCTGGCTTTGCTGTTAAGCGCTTTTATACCGGCAAGCTGTGCCTCCAGTACAAGATGATAAGCCTGCTCCATTTCGTCGGTTGCATATCCTACGGCAACGGTTCTTGTCATATCGGAATGATAGCCTTTGTAGGTTGCTCCGAAATCGAACAAAACAAAATTACCGCTTTGTATTTTTTGCTCACCGGGTACTCCGTGGGGCATTGAGGTATGTGTGCCTGTAAGCAGGATTGTATCAAAACTTACTCCGTCAGAACCGTTTTTTGACATATAGTAATCAAAGAGCGCGGCAAGCTCTTTTTCCGTTCTTCCCGGTTTTACATCATTGAGAAGCTCGATAAACGATTTTTCAGCAATGCTGTTTGCTTTTTTTATAAGATCAATTTCATATTGCTCCTTAACATTTCTCAGTTCCATAATGCTGTTGTTCAGGTTAACAAATTCAACATCACAAAGCGAGTCAGTATAACTTTTATATTTTGCAAGTGAAATTGTATCATTTTCAAACAGAAGCTTTATTATGCCGTGTTTTTTTATTAAAGCGCTAATTTCTTCTTTAAAGGAGGTTTTTATTTCAATAACCGTAAGACCGTTTTCCTTTGAATGATTCTTTGCAGTTTCGGTATATCTTGAATCAACAATGTGATATCCGCATCCGTCTGCGCAAATCAAAACTGCGCCCTCGCTTGGTGAAAAGCCGCAGACATAGTGCATATTGCTTTCATGAAACAAAAGTGCGCCCGTGCATGCTTTTTCAATAATTAAATTAATGATTTTTTCTTTATTCATAGCTTTTTCCCTGATATGATTTGATTTAATTTTATCACAACCGAATAAATTGTCAACATTTTATTGACATTGAAATAATGTTATGCTAATGTTTCAATATAATAATGAACAGGAGCTTTTGTATGGAAAAATATTTAATTAATCCAAACCAGAAAATCAGCAAAATCAATAAAGATATTTACGGTCATTTTGCTGAACATCTCGGCAGATGTATTTATGAGGGCATCTATGTCGGAGAAGATTCTAAAATTCCGAATGTAAACGGAATGAGGTGTGATGTTGTAAATGCGCTTAAAGAAATGGGTATTCCTGTTTTGAGATGGCCCGGTGGCTGCTTTGCTGATGAATATCACTGGAAAGACGGAATCGGTCCAAAAAAAGACAGAAAGAAAATGGTAAATACCAACTGGGGCGGTGTTGTTGAGGATAATTCCTTCGGCACGCATGAGTATTTTGAACTTTGCCGCCAACTTGGCTGTGATACATATATTAACGGCAATGTGGGCTCAGGTTCGGTTGAGGAAATGAATGAGTGGGTCGAGTATATGACCTTTGACGGCATTTCACCGATGGCTGAGCTCAGAAAGAAAAACGGTCATGAAAAGCCATGGAAGGTAAAGTATTTCGGTGTCGGAAACGAATCGTGGGGATGCGGCGGAAATATGGATCCTGAGTATTACGGATGTCTTTATAAAAGGTACAACACTTTTGTAAGAGATTATGACAGCAATAACAGAATTATGCGTATTGCCTGCGGGCCTAATGTTGACGATTATCACTGGACTAAAGAGGTAATGGATAAGGTAAAGAATCACGCTCACGGCATTTCTCTTCACTATTATACATTGCCAACAGGCAAATGGGAGCACAAAGGTTCCTCTGTCAATTTTGATTTGAATGAGTATAATTCCACAATCTGTAAAGCATACAGAATGGAGGAACTTATAACAAATCATCTTGCTGTTATGGACTGCATGAATCCTCAGAAGCGCGTTAAGCTGATTGTGGACGAGTGGGGAACATGGTATGATGTTGAGCCGGGAACAAATCCGGGATTTCTATATCAGTTAAATACAATGCGTGACGCGATTGTAGCCGGACTTACCCTTAACATATTTAATAAGCACGCAGACAGAATTATGATGGCTAATATTGCACAGACTGTCAATGTACTTCAGTCAGTAATCCTCACCGAAGGTGAAAAAATGGTTCTTACACCTACATACCATATTTTTAAGATGTACAGGGATCATCAGGAAAATACATTGATAGGCTCTTATCTTACAACGGATGAGATTGAATCAAAGCAGGATAAAAAATCCTTTCCGCAGCTTGTTGAGTCGGCATCTGTTGATGAAAACGGTGTCATTTATTCAACAATCACAAATACTTCCGCATCAAGGTCATCAAAAATTAAGTGCCAGATTGCCGATACAAAGGTTAAGAGCATTAAGGCTGAAATTCTTACCGGCGACATTCACGATAAGAATGATTTTGAAAACTGCGAGTATATTAAAACGGTTGCATTTACTGATTTCAGAAAGCTGTCTGACGGATTTACCGCTTTAATACCTCCTTGCAGTGTTGTAAAATTTGTTATCAATGATGAAGCAATGTAAAAAATGCCTGCTTCTTGAAGCAGGGGAGAGCGATGCCTTGAATACCGTCAAAGATTATCTTTCCAATCTTGAAGATTGTTTGAAGGTAGATGATGAAACCTATAAAGAGCGGTTAAGGCATTGCAAAAAATGTGGCAATTTAATATCAGGTATGTGTTTAAAGTGCGGCTGTTATGTCGAAATCAGGGCGGCTCTCAAAGATAAATCGTGCCCCGATTACGGGAACAGCAAATGGAGTGTTTATTATGAGAAATGATAAAGATTATTTGTTAAACGCGTATGGACAGTGTTACGGACCCGATGCCGGGCCGTGGAATTTATCCCTGAAGAATAAATACCTTGAATATATGTTTGCCAAATTCTTTGAGGAAAATTTTGTCATAAAGCGAGGCGATAGTATCTGTAATATCGGGATAGGTGCAGGATACTGGGACAGATATCTCTCCTATAAACTAAACGATGGAACTTTGACGAGTATAGACATTGACAGTGAATGCTGCTATCAGTTAAAAGCAAGCCTGATTAACGAGCATAATCCCAATCCGGTTGAAATCATCCATTCGGATGTTATGCTTGTAAAGGGATTAAAAGAAGCGTTTGATATTGTTACAATGGTCGGAAGCTCCCGCCTTGAAAGCGGCGTCTATGAACAGATACTTGAAAAGGCTTTCAGCTTTATCAAATACGGAGGCTCTATGTTCTATCAGTCTTTGGACAAAGAAGAAAATGTAAATGACTTCTTTACATTATGTATGGACAACAATATGACAGTTGATAATTATTTGCTCGATACTGCATATGACTTTAAAGCACAGTACTGGAAAATTACAAAAAACTGAAAGCGCACTAAGCTAAGCTTAGAACAGATTTATATTTATTCAGTGAAAAAATATGGTTTTTTTAATGTTTATTTATAAACATTAAGACAGTATAGATGGCGAAATGCCAACTATACTGTCTTTTTTTGTAGTATCCATATGCGTGGATTGATGTTTTTTACTGCCTTTGTGCAGAGTAATTTATATCAATGGATTTTTTAAACAGCATATAATCATACTGCGGACGCCACTGATTTCCTGTTTCACATTTTTCGTTAAAGGTGTTTTCATCTGCGGCAACATTCATCTGTGTAATTCCTTTGAGTTCATTGTCTTCCTTATACACAGCGTCCCAGAACGCATGGTGACCAATGAATTTTACTGATGATGGAATATACATATACGAAAGTGCTCTTGTATAATAGAAGCAGTCGGAGCCGATATACTCAAGACCTTCAGGCAGTGAATTGTAGATCTGTGACATTGTGTCAACCGCCTTATATGTTACATCCGTGATCGGTTTTTCTGTTTTATAGCTGTAGACATTGAGGAGAACGGTGTTTTTAAACACTGCCATGGATTCCATTGTCTTTACGCCCTCAGGAATGTAGAGGTCCGTAATGTTTGAATAAGCGAAAGCAAGCTGACCGATTTTTGTAACGGTTGAAGGAATTACATATGTTCTGACTTTCTTGTTATATTCAGCCAAAAACGCCTCATCATATCTTTTCGTTGTGCCCCAGAGCT
>CANQZA010000037.1 GCA_947628175.1 uncultured Clostridia bacterium
CAGTTAAGGTAAACGGAAAGAATACAAAGCTTTATTCCTCTTGGAGCAAAACGATGTCCGTTACAACAAAGAAATAAGAGCAATACAATGCATTGAAAAAAAGAGCGCAAAAACCTTGCAAATCCGCATGGTTTTTGCGCTTTTAAAATGATTGAAATTCTATCCGAAAAAGTATAATAACAGAAGAAGTATTCCTGCCATTATCCCCAAACCGATAAAGAACCCGGTCGCCCTTGATACGGCGTCAAACATATTTGTGGGCATTATTTGCATTATTGCATATCTGATTGGCTCCTTGACTTTCTTTCCCACAAGATTTTTAAATCTCAGGTCATATGTATTAAAGGTGGAATCTTTTTTTAATTCAATAATCCTTACACCTCTGTCCTTTCCCGGACCGTAAACATGAAAACCCGCGCCCTGCGTATAACCCAAGTCGATTCCGTCAACCTTGCCATTAAAAGAGTTGTTGTGATCATGACCGAAATACACGCCGAGAACTTCCCCTTTTTCTTTGAACGCGGCAAATTCACCGCTGTTTTCCTGCGGATCGGCAGGTGATTCTTTCATAAATGCCGTGTCGTTTACCTTGTCATAATTCAGAACATAGAATCTGTTTGCATGTGTTCTAAAGCCTCTTACAGCGCCTTTTGTATGTTTCTTTACCTCTTTAAGCAGCGCAAATACCTCGCAAAGCGGAATATGCTGAATCACAATTGACGGAATCAGCCTTTGGCATTTTTCCTCATAGCTGTCTCTTGTCTGCCTATACCATTCAATCTGGTTTTGGTGAACATGGTCATATCCGATTTCAAGATTCGAATGGCTGTCAAACAGATAAAGCAGAAATTTCAATTCAGCCTCGTCATATATCTCAAGCACATGATTTGCACAGCCGTCAATATCCGGTGTGTTCCTGCCGATAAAGCATTCAAAACCGTTGTATATTTCAAACTGCTTCTCATTTGACAGACCTACCTGCCTGTCATGATTACCGAAGCAGACCGTAAATGGTATGTTCCTTTTTCTTACCGGTTCGGTGAGCGTGTCAAGTGCTTTTTTCACTTTTTCCCTATCGCCTTTAAAGGTGGATTTACCCCATATCTGATCGCCTGAATATACAACGAGATCAGGCGCTTCCCTGTCCAGCGCAGCGTTGATGAGATCAAGAGTGTCCGGGCTGATTTTCGTACCCTCCTGCGTATCCGCTATCTGCATGATTTTAAATGTGTTATTCTTGAATTTCAGCATGTTCATTCCCTCTTCAAAATAATTTTAGCACATTAAACACTTGACTGCAACCGCTGTTGCATTTATAATATATTTTGTATTTCTGCCCGTGGCGCAACCGGATAACGCAGCAGATTCCGATTCTGAAGAATGGGGGTTCAAATCCCTTCGGGCAGGCCATCAAATGGATACAAAAAGATGTATTCCCAAGAAAGGGGGCTGTCTCACGAAAATGAGACAGCCCCCTTTCCTTTCGTCCTTGTAAAGTGGGTTGAGCCCCATATTTACTCACTATTCACAGATACAGCTTAGTTTACCTACCGTCGCAATGCTAATCAAGAATGTTGCAGAATATACCGTCAGAAAAAAGAAAATGAGGCGATCTTAACCGTCTCATAAGAAAGGAGTGTTCCGTTTTATACGGAACACTCCAGATGGTCGAGGTGACAGGACTTGAACCTGCGGCATCCTGCTCCCAAAGCAGGCACTCTAGCCAAACTGAGTTACACCTCGCTGCCAGCCTTTGTATTATAACAGATATGATGTTAAAATACAATACCCATTTTCTTTTTATCCCATTAATCAAGCAGCGCCAATATATCCTGTTTTGATTTAAATCCCACACAACGGGCAACGATTTCACCGTTTTTGAACACAAGCAGCGTCGGTATGCTCATAATCCCGAATTGCATGGCAAGCTCTTCGTTTTCATCAACATTAACCTTACAGACCTTTATGTTTTCGTCCTCATCGGCAATTTCATCCACTATCGGCGAAAGCATTTTACAAGGACCGCACCACTCTGCCCAGAAATCAAGCAGAACCGACTTGTCCGAAAGAATAACTTCTTCTTCAAAATTATCCTGATTTACTTGCGTAATCATATTGTAAATACACCCTTTTCTCAGAGACTTCATGGGAGTTCTCTTTTATATTATCATTAATCCTTTGACTTATAATACAACATACAATGGCAATAGCCCTCAAAGTCAGGATCCTTTATCTGCTCTCTGAATTCTTTGCACATACATTTAATATCCTCACTTTTCCCCACTCTGCAAGGGCAATAGCCGTCTTTCTTCCTCAAACCTTCTTTGATTTTTTCAACAAGCTTTTTGTCATCATTATACCTGACAGACACATTATCACCTGATTTATTTTATACATAAATATTAACAAATATTAATTCTTTTCATAACAAATTACCATCATTATATGAAAATGTAAAAATATATTGCCTAAAAAGGGGCGCTTTTCTATGCGCCCCTAAATACTGTCTTTATATGTTCCTGCCATACCGCTTGCAGTAACAGTCCCGCCATTTATTTCAACAAGTGACTGCAGGCAGTTAAAAGCATATTTGCCCGCGGTAATTTTAATAACACCACTGTTAATGAGAACAACTTTTCTGTTTTTGCCGCCGCCCTCTGCCTGGATTCCGTCACCTCCGGCAGTAATTGTAAGCACGCAATCCGTATCGCCGATGGCTTTGTCAATTGCGGTAAAATCAATATTTTTTCCTCTGATTCCGTCATCAGCGGATTGGATTGTAATATTTGCGTTGGCGCCGAATTCAATATTGTAATATTCTTCCTTAATTGTCAGTCCGCCGACAGCGTTGGGAACAGATATTTCTTCCTTTGTATCAATGCCTCTGTTCTGAGATTTGATATTGAGCGTGAGATTTTTGACTGTGATTTTTGCCCTGCTGTCTACTGCGGTTGAAACGGTATCCATATTAAGCGTTCCGTGTCCCTTGAACTCAATTTTAGTATGAGACTCAACTGCATTTCCGCCTTTTTCAGTTACTTTAAGAGTATTTGTCGTACCGTCCTTTGCGGAAAGGCTTACAACGGCATCATCAATCTCCATAACAGGAGCTCCCGAACCATCGACAAGAAGATTTCCAAGATCATCCTTTGCCTGTTTCATCGTTGTTGAGGTGCTGTAAAACTTAATGCAGTCCTGTGCGCTTGGCACTCCCGTCTCATCTGTTGCGGTAACCGAATTTATAATCTCCGCTCCCGCGAGCTTGAGCTCGGTATCAACCTCGGCATTAACAACTATGGTCAGATTTTCTGCTTTGCCTGTGACTTCAAACGAATCAACATCTTTTTTCCCCGTAAGTGTGAGTCTGCCCTTTACGGAATCGTAAACAGCGGTATCGGCATAGCTTGCAAAATTGCCGTCTGAAAGCATACTCAAATCAATGTAGCAGGTTTTTTCTCTAAACGCCTCACCGCAGCGCGGACAGTTGTAATATCTGAAACCGTCATCTTTGACAGTATATTCTCCCTGCCTTATATGCTCTGTATAAGGAGTGGGTACTATATCTCTTTTATTCTGCTGTATATGGCAGTAAACACATTCATCAACCGTGTAGCCGTCTGTTTTGCACGGAACATAAATTTTTTCCTCAAATTTATGATTTCCGCCGATTGAATCGGTGAAATTCTCCTTGTAGCTGTCTGAGCATTTTAAGCACTTGTACAAATCATAACCTTGGTCGGTACAGGTAGGAGCAACAACCGATTTTTCATAGCTATGGCCTGTTGCGGCTATTGAAGATGATTTTGAATAGCTGCAATTTTTGCAGGAATATGTTAAAGTACCGTCAGTTATACAAGTAGGGCTGACTGTTTTTGTAATAAGAGAGTGCCCTGTCGCCTTTATTGCCTTTGTTCTTTTTTTATTGCACTGAGAGCAGGTTGAGGTCATAACACCGTCCTGCGTGCAAGTGGCAGCCTTCGTCTGCTTATAAGCACCGTATGTGTGCTCATATGTAGCCTCCATAACTGCGTAAACCTTTTTGCCGCAGGTTTTGCAGGTCTTATATTTTTTACCGTTTTTAACACAGGTTGGCGCGGTTGATATTCTGTAAGAGCCGTAGCTGTGAGCCTTTGCTTTGCGCGATTTAACGGAGGTAAATGCACCGTAAACATTTTTCTTGCTTACAACTCTGTATGCTCTTACCTTGTAATAGCCTGTTTTGCCCTCGCCTATTGAATGCGTATAGGAAGTTTTTTTGGTTGTGGCAATCTTTTTATAGGTTCCTTTTTTTGAGCTGCTGTAATAAATCTGATAAGAGGACGCTCCCGCAACCTTTTTATATTTAACGGTGATTTTGCCGCAGACGGAAGAGGAAAGAGAAAGGCCGGCCGATTTTGCGGGTGTGATTTTTACACGCTTTACCTTTGAGGTTTTGCTTTTTTTGCCGTTGACCGCCTTGACCTTATAATAGTAGGTTTTTCCGCAGGTGAGCTTCTTGTCTGTATAAGAAACGGTGGTGTTTTTGCTTATTGTTTTTACAGCCTTAAACCCTGAGGATTTTTTCACAGAACGGTATATAATATATTTTTTTGCGGACTTGATTTTTTTCCAGCTTATTTTTGCCGAATTATAAGAAACGCTTTTGGCAGTAACAGACGGTGCCGAAAGCGATGCCGCTTCGGCAGATATCGCGGTATCGGTGATTGCCTCAAACGCATATAAGCCTGAAAATGCCATCATAAAGGTCACTATAAAAATAAATATATTTCTTTTCATTTTATCTCACCCCGTACACAACAATATTATCATAGTTGCACATAAAAATCAATTATTAATTAATCCGTCTTTATCGGAATTTGGCTGTTCATTTTTCACATCCGTCATTATCTTCAGCGTTTCCCTGACCGTTTCAAGCATGGATTCATCAGGCGAGCGTTTTACACAAATATAAGGCCTTTTCCCGGCAGAAAGATGCACTCTGCCCTTCATAAAGGCGTTTAAAATAGCTGCCGTTTTTATATTGACATCGGCGGAATAGAATAAAACAGCGTCGTTTCGCTCAACTATATCCGTCACATTAAGATTCTGTGCCATATTGCGCAGAAGAGCGATTTCAATAAGCCCCCATACACTTGACGGCGGATTGCCGAAGCGATCGTTGAGCTCATCATAGACATCATTGGCGTCTGCTTCGCTTTTAATGGCAGCAATCCTCTTGTACATTGAAAGGCGCTGCGGCGTAGATGAAATATACTGTTCGGGAATATGTGCGTCAATAGCGATATCTATCAGGCATTCTCTTTCCTCCGCTTCCTCCTTGCGTTCGCCTTTTTCCACAGCAACGGCCTCCTCAAGGAGTTTTAAATACAGATCATAGCCGACTGCCTCCATATGACCGTGCTGCCTGTTTCCCAAAAGCGAGCCCGCGCCTCGTATCTCAAGGTCACGCATGGCAATCTTAAAGCCGGAGCCAAACTCCGTATATTCCCGGATTGCCTCCAATCTTTTTGTCGCAATATCGCTAAGCTCTCTGCCCCTTGTAAAAGTGAAATAGGCATACGCGCGCCGTGAGGATCTGCCCACACGCCCTCTGATCTGGTGAAGCTGGGCAAGCCCCATTCTGTCCGAATTTTCAATAACAAGCGTATTGCAGTTGGGAACATCAATGCCCGTTTCAATAATCGTTGTACAAACCAGTATATCTATGTCACCGTTGAGCAAATCCTTCCAGACGGTCGAGAGCTGCTCCTCGCTCATTTTGCCGTGGGCAATTCCCACTCTTGCCCGGGGAATTGCTTTTTTTATCTGAACCGCCTTATGCTCAATCGTTTCAACGCTGTTGTGAAGATAATAACACTGCCCTCCGCGGTTGATTTCCTTTTCAAGCGCTTCGGTAATCACATCCGCGTCATACTCAATAACATAGGTCTGAACGGGATATCTTTCGCCCGGGGCCTCCTCCAGCAGGCTCATATCGCGGATACCGCTCATCGCCATATTGAGTGTCCTTGGGATAGGGGTTGCCGAGAGGGTCAGAACATCAACCTTCGGGAATTTTTCCTTGATTTTTTCCTTTTGCGCCACACCGAATCTCTGCTCCTCATCAACAATAAGAAGTCCCAGATCTTTGAATTTTATATTTTTACCGAGCAGCTTGTGCGTTCCGATAAGAACATCCACGCCGCCACTCTCAAGATTTTTAAGGATTTCACGCTGTTTTGCAGGTGTTACAAAGCGTGAAAGCATTTCAATATTAACAGGATATGCTTCAAATCTTTTGAGAACGGTCTGATAGTGCTGCATTGCGAGAACGGTTGTAGGAACAAGGATTGCGCACTGCTTTGAGTCCGTAACGCATTTGAATACCGCTCTGAGCGCCACCTCCGTTTTACCGAAACCTACATCACCGCACAGAAGTCTGTCCATAGGCGCGCTTTTTTGCATATCGTGCTTTATCTCCTCGGAACAGCGCAGCTGATCGTCTGTTTCATCATATTCAAATCTCAGCTCAAAATCACGCTGTAAATCACTATCCTCGGAAAAGGCATAGCCCTTTGTCGCCATACGCTTTGCATAAAGGGCAATAAGCTCCTTTGCCATATCCCTGACAGAGCCTCGCACTTTTGCCTTCGTCTTTTTCCATTCCGACGAGCCGAGAGAGTTGATTTTCACCCTTGAATCGTCTCTGGGTCCGATATATTTTGACACAAGGTCAAGCTGTGTAACGGGAACATAAAGCGTATCGCCCTTTGAATAGCCGATCTTGATATAGTCCTTCTTTACCTTGTTTATTTCAAGCGCATGAATTCCCTCAAAAATGCCTATTCCGTGAATATTATGGACAATATAATCACCCTCATTGAGTTCATCGAGCGAATGAATGGCATTTTTTGCCGAAGGTTTTTTTGCCTTTTTGCCGCTGAGAGGGGATCGGGAGTGCGTTATCAGCGCAAATTTCATTTCGCTGATTTGAAATCCGGCAGGCATCGTGCCTGTGATAATATTTACTGCGCCGGGTTTAAACCTCTCCGGGCGTTTTTCAAAAAACACCGTGTTTATCCCCATCTGCTCTGTATCATCGGCAAGCGCTCTCGCAGCTCTTGCGGTACCCGCAGTAATGCAGACGGTGTATCCGCTTTTCATGAGAGGAAAAACCTCGTCTTTCAGCTGTGAAAGCGTACCGCTCCACACATTGAGGCTTTGTACCCTGAAATTTGCAAGATGACAAACCGGCGTGTCAAAGCTCCCCCGCGGAAGGGAATCCATATATATTGCATTAAATTTTGCATAGAAATCTGAAAGCGCATCAAAATCAAGGCTGAATTTGTCTATGCCTTTGCACAAAACGCCCTCCTCAACAAGCCATTTCAGCTCCTCAAGCCAAAGCCTTTCCTGCTTTTTGCGCTTTTCCTTGACTCTTGCACTTTCTGCAACAAACAGCCTGCCGTCAAAATAATCAAAAAGCCCGTTTGATTCATAGCAAAGATTGATATATTTATCAAGGCAGTTCAGAGAGAGACCGTTTTTCAATCTGTCGGAATCGGCATATAACTTTTCCCTCGCTGTGATTGCCTTCCCCCTGAGCGATTTGGCAAGACTGTCTATTTTTTTTGAAAGAGCTTCCCCGCTTTCAAAAAGCACCTCGTTGGAAGGTGTTATTTTTACACTGTTTAGGCTTGCGGTGCGCCTTTGCGTCGTGATATCAAATGACGATATCGTGTCAACCGTATCGCCCCACAGTTCTATTCTTACCGGCTCGTCAAGATACGGCGGAAAAATATCAATAATACCGCCTCTGACCGCAAACTGACTTGTTCCGTCAACCTGGTCGTATCTCACATAGCCTGCCATAACCAGATTTTTTTCAAGCTCCTCAACGCGGATGGTATCGTCCGTGTTTATCTCAAAGCTGCGTTCCCGCAGCTCCTTTGGCGGCATGGTATACTGGCACGCCGCCGCAACCGAGGCAACAACCGCCGTATAATCCTTTTCCGCTATTTTTGTCAAAACGCCTATTCTCTCATGCTCAAAATCACGGCTTACACCCTTTACATCAACAAAAGTAAATTCCCTTGAGGCGTAAAGGAGCACGCCGTCCTGAAGCTGGGAAAGCGCCTCCCACATCCTGACGGCTGACGCCTCGTCGGGTGTGATTACAAACGCTTTTTCGCCATTTTGACAAAGCGAATGAATAAGCGCACACTTTGCGCAGTCAGAAAGACCCAAAACCCCAACGGGTGCGTTGCGTGTAACAACGCTTTCGCTGAGGCGCTTAAATTCGTCACTTTTATTAAATTCTGAAGAAAAGCATGACATAATAATTCCCAAGCTTTCAGGCTGCCGATTGTTTATGAAGAATGATTACACCGCCCTGCTGCAGCCGCACAAGGCGTATAATAAAATGACGGTAATTTTTTATTAAGAATTGTATAAATTCATTGCCTGATCTGTCTTTTCATCTACTATGAGAGCGACAGCCCTTGTCGAATGTTCAAGAGCTGATTTAAGTTGCGGCTCCTGTTGAGACGGAAATCTGCCGAGCACCCACGAAACGAGGTCATATTCGGGATTAGGCTTTTTGCCTACACCGATTTTAATTCTCGGAAAATTTTCGCTGCCCAGATGTGCAATTACGCTTTTTATTCCGTTATGCCCCCCTGCAGACCCCTTGCGTCTGATTCTCATTTTGCCGACATCAAGGGATACATCATCATAAATTATAATCACCTTTTCGGGCGGAATTTTGTAGAATTTCGCCGCTTCTCCCACCGCTTCACCGCTGTTGTTCATCATCGTCTGCGGCTTCATAAGAAGGCAACGCCTGCCGCTTATGACAGCGTCACAGACAAGCGAATGATGTCTGAGCTTTTTTATATCAACGCCAAGCTCTATCGCAAGAAGATCCATGGCAAGAAATCCTGCGTTATGTCGTGTCATCTCATATTTTGCGCCGGGATTGCCGAGTCCCGCGATTATATACTCATATGATGAATTATTAAACTGCTTCTTCCTTCTAAGAAACATAGTCCGTACCCCTTAATTTCCGTTATCTGCTAACTGCCGCGCGGGATGTTGGCAAATTATTTTACCCGGCTAACGGCAAAAAGCGTGCAAAGGTTCGATCCCATGCACGCAGAAATATTATATTGTATTACTCCGCCTTTTCAAACTCTTTGAACAATCTGTCCTCGTCGGCAATTTCAAAGTTATACATATTCTCATCTTTTACATGCTTTGCGATAAATTCGTTGCGGTCAAACAGCTCATCCGCCTGAACTTTCCAAAGCTTTGCCTTGCCGATTGTTTTATCATACAGCGCGTCCGCCGTCTCCGGCGCAAGCATCTCGGTTGAGTATGCGCCTGTTTCCTTTACCATTTTGCTGATAGCGCCCGGATTGTCGAGCATAGGACACGGTCTGAGCATATTATTTGAAAACGGCTGATTCTTCTTATATGCCATGAAAAGAGGACTTTTGAGCGCGTCGATAATATGATTGTCCTTAATATTCACATTTGCATAGTGGGCAAACGCACAAGGCTCACAGTCGCCGTTTGAATTGATGTGGAAATAATGGCGTCCGCCTGCGATACAACCCTGAACATACTCACCGTCGTTCCAGAAATCCATTCCGAAAATAGGCTTTGAATGGCGCCATTCGTGCATTTTTTTATACATAAGCGCTCTCTGCTGCGCGTCAACCATAAGTTCGGGAACAGCAGCGTTTCCGACCGGCATATATGTAAAAAACCATGCAAACATAACGCCCTGCTCAATAAGCCAATCCATATATTCATCAGATGAGAGGAGATCGACATTCTTGCTTGTGTAGCAGAGTGAAGCACCGAACGGAACACCTCTCTTTTTAAGGCGGGCCATTGCCTCTACTACCTTTTTGTATGTACCGTCACCGCGGCGGAAATCATTTTCCTCCTCATGCCCCTCAATTGAAAAGGCAGGAATAAAGTTTCCGACTCTTACAAGCTCATCCGCAAATTCATCATCAAGCAGAGTTCCGTTTGTAAAGCTCATAAAAATACAATCCGGATTTTCTTCACAGAGCCTTATGAGATCCTTTTTTCGCATAAGCGGTTCGCCGCCGGTGTAAAGGAACATATAAGTGCCGAGTTCCTTTGCCTCCGATATAATCCTTGCCAGCGTATCATAGTCAAGCTGACTTGATTTGCCGTATTCCGCAGCCCAGCATCCCTTGCACTTGAGATTGCAGGCGGCAGTCGGATCCATAAGAATTGCCCACGGCACATTGCAGCCGTGCTCTTCAATAGCTTTCATTCTTGTTGAGTAGCTGTTTATCGCAACATTAAGAGCCGGGGGTATAAGCTTTTCAACGACATGCTGATTCGTATCGCAAATCAGCTTTTTTGCGAAAATCATCCAGTTGTTGTCGGGGTCGTCAAGCACCTTGTGAAGCCCTGCATAGGTGCTTCTGTTCACCTTTTTAACATCTGCCATTTCCAATAGACTCAATATTTTCGGTGCGTTCTTGTTAAAATCCCTGCGCGCATACCTGATTGCATTTTTAATTGCAATTGTCATTGCTGTTTCTTTGATCGTTTTCATAGAAAATCCTCTCTTAATCAACAAAAGATATATACCTTTTATGAGCTGATTTAACAGTAGGCATACTACTTTAAGGTAAGTAAGACCATTATATTCCTTTTGATTTAAAAGTCAAGAGGTTTTTGTCAAACAAAAGGATGCGCTAGGATGCGCTAAAATCTGATTTGAAATTTAAGACGGTATGTTTTGTCCGTCTTATTTTTATAAATTTCGTTACAATGAGCGCCCCAGCTATCATATCCGCCAATGCCCTGCTGCCTTGCTATAAGCCTTACAACCGTCTTGTTGTATTCGGGCAGATCTTTTTTGTGCCATGCGTTTTCAACCTCTTTTGGAAGATAGTGGCACACATTCAACTCCATCTGCGGCTGTGCGATGACGGAAAACGCCTTTTTCCTGCCGATAACGGACGCGTATCTAACGCCCGTTCTGTTGCCGCATTCCTGCGGCTTGAGGTAGTCAACCCACATATCGCTTACCGTTGTGCTGTAAAGACCTATCTTTGTGCCGTTGCAGCGGTCAATATAGTTTTCCTCAGGTCCTCTGCCGAGATATGTCACATTCTCAAAATCCGGCGGAAGTTCAAATAAAAGCGAAACCTCGGGAATTTCAGGCAGCGTGTCATCGGGATAAAACTGCATATCTATTTCCATTCCCTTTGATGTGATGGTGTAAATCATCTGCGCCTTTGATTCGGGCTGTGTACATACGGTGGCTCCGCCCGTGACAACAATTTTTTTGCCGCCTTCAAGGATTTTATAATTCTGTATAGACCATTTTGTGTTGTTGAATATTCCGGGAGTGTCGCCGGCATCTCTCCAGCAGCCGAGTCTTGAGCCTGCTCTGCTGCCCCTGTCGTTATCCGTGAGCGCTCTCCAGAAATTCAGCCGCATAGGTGCCTGAAGGAGCTCCTCTCCTCCTATCTTTATGGAATAGAGCTGATTTCTCTCTCTTCTCTCAAAGCGGATATTGATGTCGTCGGATATAATTCTGAGAGAGCCGTATGTATCGTCAACAATAAGCTCCTTGTCCGCTTCAAGCTCATCATATCTGTTTTCAAACTCGTTTATTACGAACTGCTCCTCGGCAACAACATGACCTGCGCTGCACCAGTTTGTATCCGCTTTGACTCTAAGCTCAAGGTTAAGATACCATTCGGTTTTTGCAACACGGCTGAGCTCAAGGTCCACAACCGTTTTGCTGTTGGGCTGCGACTTGACATCGGCTATGCCGTCACAGAATATTCCCTTGTCGGAGCACTGGCACCAGTAAAGCTCATATTCACTCAGATCCGTAAACATAAATTTGTTCTTTATTTCAATAACGCCTTTCTGCGCATCAATGGCGTTGAAATCAACATTCTGATAGAGCTTTTTGATTTCCGCAAGCTTAGGCGTAGGCTTTCTGTCTCCGAAAAGGAGTCCGTTTCCGCAGAAATGACCGTCGTGCGGATTTTCACCGAAATCGCCGCCGTAGGCAAGATACGCAACACCGTTTTCATCCGTGGTCAAAATGCTCTGGTCAACCCAGTCCCATACAAAACCGCCCTGGAGGCACGGATATTTATCCCACAGTTTTGTATATTCATCAGTTGAACCGCACGAATTCCCCATTGCGTGCGTATATTCACAGAGGATAAACGGTCTGCCGTCACGCTGTGTGAGCGCATATTCCTCACATTCCCACGGCTTATAATACATCTTCGACTGAACATCGGACAGCTCCTTTTCGTCCGGGGCACGGTGACATTCATAGTGTACAAATCTTGTTTTGTCCGCGTTTTTGAGGTATTTATACATCTTCTTGGGCGTTTCTCCGCCGAGAGATTCGTTGCCCATTGACCAGCAGACGACACTTGTAACATTTTTATCACGGTTGAAGGTCGCCTTGATTCTCTCCATACATGCCTTTTCCCATTCGGGGCGTGAGGCAGGGAGCTGAGGGCAGCCTATAATTGTTGACAAGCCTGTTCCGTGCGTCTCCATATTATTCTCGTCAATGACATACAGGCCGTACTCGTCGCAAAGTTCCAAAAATCTTGGACAGTTCGGATAATGGGAAGTACGCACCGCGTTCATATTGGACTTTTTCATCATCTCAATATCATAACGCATAACCTCTTCGGTCATATATCTTCCCGTTTTGCAGTCGAATTCATGCCTGTTTGTGCCCTTGAATATGACTCTGCTGCCGTTTATGCGGATAATTCCGTCCTTGATTTCAACCTTTCTGAATCCTATTTTTTGACTGATATATTCAATGGGTATTCCGTTATTTTTAAGTGTAAGAACAATTGTATAGAGGTAAGGATTCTCCGCCGACCACGGATTTACATCCGTGACAATCGCTTTGAGCTTTGTCTGGTGATCCTCGTCCGCATACTGGCAGTCGAGAGCGACTGTTTCGCCGTCCGCGTCAATAATGCTCATATCTATGCTGAGTCCCTCGTATGCCCCGTTTGTCTTTACAATCATATCACAGTAGCCGTCATTGAGGTTGACATCCGGTTCGGCAACAACGGTAAAATCTCTTATATATTCTTTTTCAGTTGTATAAATATACACATCACGGAATATTCCGCCGAGGCGCCACATATCCTGGCACTCGAGCCAGGAGCCCGTGCACCAACGATAAACCTCCACGCCGATAGTATTTGAGCCCTCAACAAGGTATTTCGTAATATCAAACTCGCTGCGGTGGAAGGTGGATTCGGAATAGCCTATTCGTTCTCCGTTTATGTAAAGGTAAAATGCCGATTCAACGCCTTCAAAGCAGAGAACAACTCTCTTTGAAAGCAACTTCTGGCTTACATTGATTTTTTTGAGATAACAGCCGACGGGATTATGCTTTGTGGGTGCGTTAGGCGGGCAGATATCCTCGCTTCCCTCCCACGGATAGCGTACATTGCAGTACTGGCTCTGGTCATAGCCCTGCATCTGCCACGAACACGGCACGATAACGGTATCCCAGTTGTGCGCGTCATAATGAGGCTGTGCAAAGTCAGTCGGTCTGTAAGCGTAATTTTTGTAGAGCTTGAACTTCCATTTGCCGTTTAACAGCTTGCACCTTGACGAAGCATAGCGGTCCGCTTTTTTTGCCTCGTTAAAGCTGTCGTAAGGCATAAAGGTTGCGTGTTGCGGCAGCCTGTTGACCGCAACAATTTCAGGGTTTGACTGCCATTCGGTGTATCCGTCAATGAAATTTCTTTCCATAAGCATTTCTCCAAATCAGTTTATAAATTTGTTTAATGTTTAATAATAAATATATGTTATCTTCGGTGATACATTCCTTCACGGAAGCCCTCCTGCTTTATACATACGCCGATACTCTTGAGCAGAATCACAAGATCAAGCCTGAGCGACCAGTTGTCACAGTAAAGTTTGTCAAACTTCATCTTCTTCATAAGTGAAAGGTCATCCCTGCCGTTTATCTGTGCCATTCCGGTAAGACCCGGCCTGAAGCGGTAAACACCGTATTCCAGCCTCAGCCTGTGCGCTCTCATTTCAGATGAAATCAAGGGTCTTGGCCCCACAAAGCTCATATCACCCTTGAGAATATTCCAAAGCTGCGGAAGCTCATCCAGACTTGTCTTTCTCAGAATTCTGCCGACCTTTGTTATATACTGCTCAGGGTTTGCGAGCTCGGCGGTTGCAACATTCGGGGTGTTGTTCCTCATGGTCTGAAACTTATAAATCTTAAAGGGCTTTCCGCGTCTGCCGCGCCTCTCGTGTGAAAAAAACACACTTGTGTCGGGCGTAAGGATATTGGCGATGCATATAACCAAAAACAGCGGTGACAGCACGATAAGCGCCGTAAAAGACGCAACAATGTCAAAAAGCCTTTTTATCTTCGTAGGACCGAAGACCTTTTTTTTATCTTTTTTCATTTGATATTCCTTTTGTAATAAGATAAAACCCGTGAAACGGTATCCATACGGTATCAATATAGTGTGCTTAATTTTGATGATTATACCATATGTAAGTTGAATATGCAATTTTTTTATAATAATTTTAAATATTCTTGCCAAAAAATTAATAATTATATATAATATATGAGCGAATTTAAAAAGGATGTGCAATAATGAAAAGATTTTTATGTTTAACTTTATGTGTTGTTTTACTCTGCCTGAGCCTTTGCTCGTGCTCAGGACCCAACGCGGATATGACAGAGGAAAATATTACAGAGACGCTCAATACGGCGGTTACAGCTCTCAAGGAATTTGATACAGACAATCTAAAAAAATATATTGATTCGCCGACCCTTTCCTATATCATCGGCTACGCTGAAAAGAAACAGCAGTTTGCCGATCTCGGCAAGGCTATTTTCGCAAACCTTGAGGTAGATGTCAAGAGTATTGACACAGAAAATGCAACAATTTCTCTTTCTGTTAAAAACAAGGATTTGTATGAATCCGCAAAATCGTTTACGACACAGCTCACAAGTCAGTACACAAGTTTACAGCTTCTGTCAAAGCTCAATGACGACAGCTTTCTTGACCTTCATCTTACCGCTCTGTGCAATGAAATAGACAAATGCACCATGCAGACCTCTGCGTCTCAAATCACGCTCGGCATTGCCGCTGACAGCAAGAACCTTGTTCTTGTATTTGATGAGGATGCCGAGGATGCCGTTTCAGGCGGTGCTCTTTCGGCTATAAAATCAGTGATATAGCGCTTTGAAAAGCCGATTGCGCTAAAAAATATAGTGACATCAAACCTATTTTGTGTTAGAATAAAAAATGATGTGAATTACAGAACTTTCGAGGTGTTAAAATAAATGGCAAATAAATTTTTGACCGCCATCTTCGGCGATTATTCAAAAAAAGAAGTGAAAAGAATCCAGAAAAAAGCGGACAAGGTGCTCGCTCTGGAGGAAAAATACCAGCCAATGAGCGATAAGGAGCTTACCGCCCAGACCGAAATTCTCAAGAAAAGACTCGCAGACGGCGAAACGCTTGACGATATTCTTCCCGATGCCTTTGCCGTATGCCGTGAGGGTGCGTGGAGAGTTCTCGGAATGAAACATTTCCCCGTTCAGGTTATAGGCGGTATCGTTTTGCATCAGGGCAGAATTGCCGAGATGAAAACAGGTGAGGGTAAAACGCTCGTCGCGACTCTGCCTGCCTATCTCAACGCGCTTACGGGCGAGGGCGTTCATATCGTTACGGTCAACGATTATCTCGCCAAGCGTGACTCAGAGTGGATGGGCAAACTCTACCGCTTCCTCGGCCTTAAAGTGGGACTGATCATTCACGAAAAAACAAACGAACAGAGGCAGGAGGCGTATAACGCCGACATCACCTACGGAACAAATAACGAGATGGGCTTTGACTATCTTCGTGACAATATGGTGACATATAAAGAGGATAAGGTACAGCGCGGACACAAGTTTGCCATTGTCGATGAGGTTGACTCCATTCTCATTGATGAGGCAAGAACGCCCCTCATTATCAGCGGTAAGGGTGAGCAGTCAACCGATCTGTACAGGCAGGCCAACTCCTTTGCGAGAACACTTAAAATGGTAAAAGTTGCCAAAATGGACGAAAAGCAGGATACGGAATCCACCTACGACGGCGATTACATCGTTGACGAAAAAGCAAAAACGGCAACACTCACGCAGGACGGCGTTAAGAAAGCGGAGGCGTATTTCAATGTCGAAAACCTTATGGAGATTGAAAATTCAACGCTTCTTCATCATATCAATCAGGCAATCAAGGCAAACGGCGTTATGCGACGGGATATTGACTATGTCGTCACAGACGGTCAGGTTAAAATCGTTGACGAATTCACAGGCCGTATTATGGAGGGCAGACGATATAACGAAGGTCTGCATCAGGCTATTGAGGCAAAAGAGGGGGTAAAGGTAGAGCACGAGAGCAAAACACTCGCAACCATCACCTTTCAAAACTACTTCCGTCTTTACAACAAGCTCTCCGGTATGACGGGTACCGCGTCAACTGAGGCTCCCGAATTCAATGAAATCTACAAGCTTGATGTTGTTGAAATTCCTACAAACAAGCCACTTGCAAGAGTGGACCACCCCGATATCATTTTCCAGACGGAGAGGGGCAAATTCCATAATGCCATTGAACAGATTAAAGCCTGCCACGAAAAAGGGCAGCCGGTGCTTGTAGGTACAATCAGCATTGAAAAGAGTGAGCTTCTTTCAAAAATGCTTAAAAAAGCAAAAGTGCCCCACAATGTTCTCAATGCCAAAAATCATGAGCGAGAGGCTGAAATTATCGCCCAGGCAGGTAAGCTTGGCGCCGTTACAATCGCAACCAATATGGCAGGCCGTGGTACCGATATTATGCTCGGCGGCAATGCTGAATATCTTGCAAAAGCGGAAATGAGAAGAATGCAGTTTTCGGATGAGCTTATTGCAGAGGCAACGGGATTCGCCGAAACCGATAATCAGGAAATTATTGACGCAAGAAATACCTTCCGCGAGCTGGAGGCTAAATATAAAGAGGATATTCAGGAAGAAGCGGACAAAGTCAGGGAGGTCGGCGGACTCTTTATCCTCGGTACGGAACGCCACGATTCCCGCCGTATCGATAACCAGCTCCGCGGCCGTTCGGGTCGTCAGGGCGATCCGGGTGAAAGCAGATTTTATCTCTCGCTTGAGGATGACCTTATGAGGTTGTTCGGCGGTGAGAGAATGCAGGCTATGATGGCACGCCTCACCGACGACGAAAATATGCCTATTGAATCCAAGATGATTACAAAAACGGTCGAATCCTCTCAAAAAAAGGTTGAAGGCAGAAACTTCGGCATACGCAAAAATGTGCTTCAGTATGACGATGTTATGAACCGCCAGAGAGAGCTTATCTATAAGCAGAGAGATCAGGTGCTCGACGGTATTGACCTTTCGGACAAAATTCTTGCCATGCTCGACACAAATATTGAGGAAAATGTTAAAAACTATCTGGCAGGCGACAATAAAGAGGACTGGAACATTGCCGGATTAAAAGAAAAGTATAAAGGCTGGCTTACAACAGACGACGATTTCAGCGAGGGAACAGAACTCCTTTCCGTAGACAGTGTAACCCAAATGCTTGTTGACCGGGGTCACAGGCGTCTTGAGGAAAAGAGAGAACTCCTCGGAGATGAGATGTTTGCCGACTTTGAGCGAATGGTGCTTTTGCGCAATGTTGATACACTGTGGATGGATCATATCGACGCTATGGATGACCTCAAGCAGGGAATTCACCTGAGAGCATACGCGCAGCAGGATCCTGTTGTTGCTTTCCGTATGGAATCCTATGATATGTTTGATGAAATGACAGCATTGATTCGTGAAAACACAGTAAGAATGATGCTTACGATTATACCGAGGAGGCGTGAGGATGTGGAAAGAAAGCAGGTAGCAAAAGTGACCGCAACATCTTCAGGCGGCGACGATACGGTTAAATCATCGCCTGTTCGCAAGGGAAACAAAATAGGCCCTAACGATCCGTGCCCATGCGGTTCAGGCAAAAAGTATAAAAAGTGCTGCGGTGCTCCCGGCAAACAGAAAACGGAATAAACCAATTGTATTTTTTCATTCCGCAGAAAAAATGAATTTGAAAAGACAAAAAGGACTGTCTCGCTAAAATTTGTGAGACAGTCCTTCTTTCATAAGCCTGCGTTCAGATATTATCAATATATTTATTAATTTTAATTAGCATTGAATATATATTTATAACCTATATTTTGTCAATGGGGAATGCACAACTCTATAAAAAATCATACAAAAATATTTATTTTTATAATTTTAACAATCTAAAAAAGCGGCTGTCTCATTTTCATGAGACAACCGCTTTCCCGCTGTTAGCATGTATACTATTTCTTGGTTGTTACACTTTTTGCACCTGCCCAGGCGCCATAAACCTTCTTGCCGTCTATTGTTTTATAGGCGCGGATTCTTACATAATACTTTTTCTTGCTCTTCAGCTTGGAAATGGTCTTTGATGTGGTTTTATTCTTTGATATTGTTACAGACTTCGTATTCTTTTTAAACTTTTTGTCTGTTGAATACTGAAGCTGATAGCCTGATACATTGGCGTCTCTTTTCCATTTTATTGTTATCTGTTTTGATTTTTTTGATTTAACAGAGGAAAGCGTCTGCTTTTTAGGCTTGATTTTAAATGTTTTTGTTAATGTTCCGGAATACTTTTTGTCGTTGAAAGTGATGGTAATGGTTGCCTTGCCGGGCTTTGTGTTATTCTTATACTTAACCTTATAGTTTGAAGATGAAATCACATTTCCCTTGCTGTCCTTGACAGTAACTTTGGGTGCCTTTTTCTTGCCGTTATATGTATAGCTTGTTGTGGAAAGCGTAACGGTTTTAGGATAGTAATATGTTTTTAAAACTTTTTCGTAATCACAACTTTCACAGTAACGGTATCTTCCGCCGTTGAATTTAAGATCATCCTCCTGATAATTTGCGGCAGGCAAATCCATTTCATAATATTTATGTGTGTGTTTTGTAACCGTAATATTTGTAGTATACTTACCGCACTCTTCCCCGACAATGGCAAAATAATATGTTTTTTTTGCAGTAAGCTTTGCTGCCGCAACAGGCGGAGCCTTAAAGTCCTTATCAGTAGGATCGCAAATTCCCATACCGAAAATATCAGTTTCGTTCTTATTGGTAATCACGACCATAACCATACCCTTTGACGGTGATGAACTGCATTTAAACTCGTAATATCCTGTTTTTTCCGGCGTAAAAGCCAAATAGAAGGTAAGATCCTTTACCATCTCGGCATTTGAATCGATTGTTGCGCTTACCGTTTTATTAAGCGTTGCTTTTGATGCTGTATTAACCGTATTTGCCAAAGCTGAATAAGAACCTATACTCATACAGCTGATAAGCATAATTACGGATAAAATAACAGATAATCGTTTTTTCATAAATGAAATCCTCTCTTAATATATTTTTTATTATCGTTTCGGGTCAATGTATAATCAGTTCATTTTAATCAGTCCTCTGTATAATCCCCATTTACATAATATCATAAGAACAGACGCAAGTCAATTGATTTAAAGTGCAAAAAGCACCAATCAAAATGTAGATTGTTCTGAAGATCCGTTTGAAAACAGATTAAAGGCCTGCCATAAAATGGCAGGCCTCTTGTTTCTTTTCTTATATCTTGTCTTATTTGCCGGCCTTAATCGCAGCCTGAGCAGCGGCAAGACGGGCAATAGGAACTCTGAACGGGGAGCATGATACATAATCAAGTCCGATTTCGTGGCAGAACTCAACCGAGCTCGGATCGCCGCCGTGCTCGCCGCAGATACCGCAGTGAAGCTCGGGGCGTGTAGCCTTACCGTTTGCAACAGCCATCTTCATAAGAGAGCCTACGCCTGTTGTGTCAAGCTTTGCAAAAGGATCGTTCTCGAAAATCTTTGCATCATAGTAAGCGTCAAGGAACTTACCTGCGTCATCACGGCTGAAACCGTATGTCATCTGGGTAAGGTCATTTGTACCGAAGCAGAAAAATTCAGCTTCTTTGGCAATATCCGCCGCTGTAAGAGCCGCACGCGGAATCTCAATCATCGTACCAACCTGATATTTCATATCGGAACCTGCCGCCTCAATTTCAGCGTCAGCAGTTGCGACAACTATATCCTTGACATATTTGAGCTCTTTTGTATCGCATGCGAGAGGAATCATAATTTCAGGAGCAACCGTCCATTCAGGATGTGCTTTCTGAACATTGATAGCCGCACGGATAACAGCCTTTGTCTGCATCTTTGCAATTTCAGGATAAGTTACTGCAAGACGGAGGCCGCGGTGACCCATCATAGGGTTGAATTCATGAAGTGATGCAATGATTGCCTTGATATCCTCAACGCTCTTGCCCTGTGCGTCCGCAAGCTTTTTGATATCCTCTTCCTCTGTGGGAACAAACTCGTGGAGAGGAGGATCAAGGAAACGGATTGTAACAGGACAGCCCTCAAGTGCCTCGTAAAGAGCCTCAAAGTCACCCTGCTGATAAGGAAGAATCTTATCGAGGGCAGCTTCTCTTTCCTCAACTGTATCTGCGCAGATCATTTCACGGAATGCGGCAATTCTGTCTTCTTCAAAGAACATATGCTCTGTACGGCAGAGACCGATACCCTCTGCGCCGAGCTCGCGTGCTTTTTTAGCATCAGCAGGTGTGTCGGCATTTGTGCGAACCTTCAGAGTTCTGAATTCATCAGCCCAGCCCATAATTCTGCCGAAAGTACCTGCGATTGTAGCGTCAACAGTAGGAATAATGCCCTTGTAGATATTACCTGTTGAACCGTCTATTGAAATATAGTCGCCCTCGTGATATTCCTCACCTGCGAGAGTAAATCTCTTGTTTTCCTCATCCATATTAATATCGCCGCATCCTGATACGCAGCATGTACCCATACCACGGGCAACAACGGCAGCGTGAGATGTCATACCTCCGCGTACTGTAAGAATACCCTGTGAGGCTTTCATTCCTGTGATGTCCTCAGGAGAGGTCTCCAGACGAACGAGAACGACCTTTTCGCCCCTGTTGTTCCACTCAACAGCATCGTCGGCAGTGAAAACAACTTTACCGCAGGCGGCACCCGGAGAAGCGCCGAGACCCTTGCCTACAGGTGTTGCAGCCTTGATAGCGGCAGCGTCAAACTGAGGGTGAAGAAGTGTGTCCAGGTTACGGGGATCAATCATTTCAACAGCCTCTTCAGGTGTTCTCATGCCCTCGTCAACAAGATCGCACGCAATCTGAAGAGCAGCCTGGGCTGTTCTCTTGCCGTTACGGGTCTGGAGCATATAGAGCTCGCCGTGTTCAACGGTGAATTCCATATCCTGCATATCTCTGTAATGATTTTCAAGCGTTTCGCAAACCTTTGTGAACTTAGCGAATGCCTCCGGGAATTTCTGCTCCATTTCGGAAATGTGCATAGGTGTACGAACACCTGCAACAACATCCTCGCCCTGTGCGTTGGTAAGGAATTCGCCGAAGAGACCTTTTTTACCTGTAGCGGGGTCACGGGTGAACGCAACACCTGTTCCGCAGTCGTCACCCATATTGCCGAATGCCATGCTCTGAACATTAACGGCGGTACCCCATGAATAAGGGATATCGTTGTCACGGCGGTATACATTAGCGCGAGGGTTGTCCCATGAACGGAATACAGCCTTGACTG
>CANQZA010000038.1 GCA_947628175.1 uncultured Clostridia bacterium
CAGAAGAAAAGTGATATACAATCAATATCGAAAAGACTTACAGGAAATCATAAGGACATTATGTAAATACAAAGGTGTGGAAATTATAGAGGGGCACATGATGCCGGACCATGTACATCTACTGGTAAGTATACCACCAAAAACAATAAGGCTTGAACGAAGAGAAAGCCCGCGCCTTGAGACGCGGGTTAGTATCAGCGCTTATAGCCCTTGTGCAAACCACCCGTTTTACGGGTGGTTGTGATTACGCTGACCGCAGAGTATTCGCCTGATGAATATTCTATATTATTCTGCTGACAACCTCCTGTGCCTGAGAATAAATTTTTTCAATATCCGCACCGATAAATTCGCCGTTTTTATATACTATCTTTCCGTTAATCATTGTGAGTTTTATATTTTCCTTTGAACCGCTGTAAACAATATTTTTTGTGATATTGTTTATCGGCTGCATATTAGGTCTTTTTAAGTCCATTACAATTAAGTCGGCTTTTTTCCCTACATCAATGCAGTCGCAGTCATAAAGCCCCATGCACCTTGCAGAGCCGACTGTTGCCATTTTAAGCACCGTATTTGCGTCGCAGGAGGAGGCGTCATTATTTTTGATTTTTTGCAGTGCCGTAATAAGATACATTTCTCTGAACATATCAAGTGCGTTGTTTGAGCTTGCACCATCTGTTCCTATCGCAATCGGAATACCCTTTTCAATCATTTTTGATACAGGAGCAATGCCCGAGGCAAGCTTGCAGTTTGATGAAGCGTTTATAACCGCCCATACATTGTGATTTTTGTAAATGTCCAGATCATTATTACTCATCCATACGCTGTGGAATGCTCCGCCGCCATAATTGAAAAGTCCTATGTTTTCAAATAATTCGGCAGGTGTTTTGCCGTATCTGCTTATGCATTCCTGTGTTTCCTTTAATGTTTCGCTTGAATGCATGAATACAGGTGTTTCGTATTTTTCTGCAAGTGATGAAATACTCTTCATTATTTTCATATCGGTTGTATATTCTGCGTGAAATCCGAGCCGATAGGATATTAATTCATCGTAGTTATTATAAGTTTTATAGTATTCTTCCAGCTTTTCAACAGATTCCTTGAAGTTGTTTACAGCTCCGCACATCACGGTGCGAAAGCCGGTATCAATGCTTGATTTTGCCATATTTTCAGGGAAATAATACATATCAAAGCAGGCGGTGATTCCCGAACTGATGTATTCAAGAAATGCAATCTTTGAAAGTTTATATATATCGTCGCCTGTAAGCTTTGCCTCAATTGGGAAAATTTTGTTGTACAGCCACTCCTGCAAAGGCATATCATCACTCAGACTTCTGCCGAAGGTCATTGCGGAGTGAGTATGCGCGTTTTTAAAAGAAGGCATTAAAAGATTGCCGTTTAAATCAATTTCTCTGTCAAAGTCAGCATCCTTTTTTTTGCCTATATAGACAATTTTATTACCGTCAACCCATACCTCATCGTCCGTAATATCCATGGAATCCTTGAGTGTAAGCACTTTGCCGTTATAAAATCTTATCATTTCAAAGCCTCCTTTAAATGAACATCATACGGTGGTTTTATAATTCCCTTATCGGTGATGATTGCCGTTATCAATGAATGATCGGTTACATCAAAAGCGGGATTGAAACATTTTGTTTTTTTAAGAGCGACAGGTTTTTCAAAATATAAATTTTTGATTTCATCCGAATCGCGTTCCTCAATAACGATGTCATCACCGCTTTTGAGGCTGAAATCTACGGTTGAATATGGTCCCAATACATAAAAGGGTATATTGTAATACTTCGCCAGAATCGCAGTGCCGCTTGTTCCTATTTTATTCGCGGTGTCGCCGTTTGCGGCTATTCTGTCACATCCGACAAGGACTGCGTTTATAAGTCCTTTTTTCATCACAAGGCTTGCCATATTGTCACAGATTAATGTGACATCCGCGCCTGCCTTTTCAAGCTCGTAGGATGTTAGTCTTGCGCCTTGGAGAAGAGGTCTTGTCTCATCACAGAAAACTTTAAAATCATAACCCTTCTCACAGCCGAGAAGTACAGGTCCAAGGCCTGTTCCGTATCTGCTTGCGGCAAGCTCACCTGCATTGCAGTGGGTTAAAATTGAGTCGCCGTGATTTAAAAGGGAAAGTCCGTATTCACTTATTTTGCGGCACATTTCTATGTTTTCATGATGGATTTTTTTCGCCTCTTCAATAAGGCTTCTTTTTTCTTCGTATGCATCAACAATTCGCTTTGTTGCCCAACTGAGATTGACTGCCGTCGGTCTTGAAGAGTCAAGATAGTTCTTTAAATTGTAAATATCGCTGTTTTCGGCGAAGAGGGCCATGGCATATCCTGCAAAAATGCCTATCGCGGGAGCACCTCTCACCATTAGAGATTTTATGGCATCATATGCCTGTTCCTTTGTCTTTATTTCAATCCATTTTTCCTCGTTTGGCAAAAGTCTCTGATCAAGTATCAAAAGATTTCCTTTTTCATATTTTAAATTTTCCATATCAGAATTCTTTAATTGACTCCTTTATAAGCATTTTAAACGGCTCAGAGACGCTTTGGGCAGTTTCTTCAACCTCATTGCCTGTAATCGGCGTGTTGCTTATGCCGCACGCAGGATTAGATATAACACTGATTGCGCATACTTCAAAGCCGCAGTGTTTAGCTGCCTGTGCTTCTATCGCCGTGCTCATTCCCACAGCGTCTGCTCCTATACATTCTGCCATTTTAATTTCCGCAGGTGTTTCAAAATTAGGACCTGTGAATTGAATATAAGTTCCTTTTTTTATATCAATATTATTCTTCCGGGCAATATTCTCAATGATTCTGTTAAGCCTTTTTGAATAAACCTCGCTCATATCCGGAAAGCGCACACCCAGTTCGTCATCGTTTTTACCTATAAGACAGGATGGAACAAAACTTGAAATATGATCGTTAAGAATCATAAAGTCGCCGCAGGAAAAATTCCTGTTTATTCCGCCGGCTGCATTTGTGAGAAGTAATACCTCTGCGCCCAATTTTCTCATAAGCCTTATCGGATTTGCAATCTGAGCGGGGGAGTAGCCTTCATAGAGATGGACCCTGCCCTGCATTATGACAACATCTTTGCCTGAAAGTCTGCCGAAAACAAATCTCCCTCGGTGTGTCGGAGCTGTTGATATCGGAAAATCGGGTATGCTTTTATAATCAATTGTGCACTGCGCGTTCATTTCATCAGCCATATCTCCGAGACCGCTGCCAAGCACAATTGCAATCTGTGGTTTGAAATCTGTTACGCTTCTAATATATTCGAGCTGTTTTTTCAGCATTTTTTATCACCTCAGCTTTATTATAGTGTTTTTTGTTCCTTAAATCAACAAATTGCTATTGCATTATTAAAAGTATTTTGTTATTATAAGTAGGTGATAATATCTTTATTTTGGAGGAACATTATGAAAAAATTTATTTCCGTGCTTATGTGCATCGCTCTTGCTGCATGTTCAGTATTTGCAATGGCAGGATGCACAAAGCAGCAAGAATTAAAATACGATATTGTTCTTATTACTGACGGTTCGGGTATTAATGATGGCGGTTATAACGAATCCGCATGGAACGGAATTGATGAATATGCAGGTTCAAATAATATGACCTGCCGCTATTATCAGCCTGTTCTTGATAATGGTGAAATCACTTCTGAAAATATTGAAAAGTATGTTGACCTGGCCGTTAAAAACGGTGCTCAGTTCATTGTGCTTCCCGGTGAGAAGTTTGCTGTATGTGCATATGAAATTGCACCATCATATCCTGACGCAAAGTTTGTTCTTCTTGATGCAATACCTCATTCGGCAGATGACAACACCGATCGTTTTATTAGCAATGTTATGAGTGTTTCGTTCGATTCTCTTCAAAGCGGTTTTTTAGCAGGTTATGTTGCTGTTATGAACGGTAATACTAAGCTTGGTTATTTTGGTCAGTACTTAAGCGATGATTCCGCCAACTATGGTGCCGGTTTTGTTCAGGGCGCCTCTTATGCTGCCGACAGTCTTAATGTCCCTGTAGTTCTTGACTGGGCAGATTATGATTCACCTCTTCTTGATTATAATTATTCATTTAATATTAAGGCATGTTACGAAAAAATTTCAGACCAGAAGGAAAAGACATTTAAGGTCAATGTGGTTGACGGTATCGGCTCCGGTACATATACAGAGGGAAGTAATGTGACGATTACTGCTGCTCCTGCTCCGCAGGGCAAGGTTTTTGACAAATGGGAAGTTAAGAGCAATACAGAGGGCGTCAAGGACAGCAAAGTGAATATTTCCTCAAAAAGCAAGCCATCCATGAACCTTCTTGTTGAAAAGTGCGATTGCACCATAACAGCCACATATAAGGATGCTGATTTTAAGCAGTATGCGGTTGTTGTTGCAAAAGAGGGGGAAAGCATATCAAACACCATTTACGCTGCCGAAAACAGCCAGTGTGATATTAAAGCTCCCGTTGCAGACGAAAATAAGATATTTGACCACTGGGAATCATCTGTTGCAGATGTTGTTGAGGATGTAAATGCAGCGCAGACAAAGGTTAATGTAACAAATCAGGATATTACATTGACTGCCGTATACAAACTGAGTGACACTCCTACATTCAATGTTACTGTTGAGACAGGAGAGGGAGGAGATACGGCAAATTATGCTTCTACCGGTTCAGGCTCATATATGGCAGGAGACATTGTTGAAATTGCGGCAGCAGTTCCTCTTGACGGTTATATGTTCTCCCACTGGGAAAATACAGATGCCTATGGTGAGGGAACGGGCATAGCTATGGAAAATGAATACTACTGGAATACCTCTTTTGAAATGGTTGACCGTTATGCTGCAATCTGTGAGTCAATGTATAATGACGGAGCGACTGCAATTTTTACAGGCGGTAATGATAAATCGGATTCTGCGTTTACGGCTAAGGGCAACTTTGATTATAATCTTAATGTCATTGACGCAGGTGCTCAAAATTCAAATGCCTATTCAACAATTGTAAAGAATTACGGTGAAGCTGTTAAGGATTGTCTTGCAGATTTCAAGGGCGGAACTGTTACGGCTTCAAATTGCAAAACGGATGGTATTTACGCAACCTTTGTTTCAGATGATGATGATGTAAAGGCAGAATACGATGCTGTTTATAAGGCTCTTGCTGACGGAAAGCTGACTCCGTTTCGCGCAGAAGGCGGCGCGGGCTATGATTTCTGCAAAGCTTTCGTGGAACGCAATGCTTCAAAGTGTCTTACACTCAACGGCTGGTTTTTAGAAGGAATATCCATTCCTCAGAACTGATTGATAAAATAAAACGGCGGTGCATAAAGCATCGCCGTTTTTAATATTAAGATTATTTATTATATTTTACCATTTCCTCCATTGGGATAAATGTGTTGTGCAGAGGATTAATCGGCGCGTCTTCGGCCGGATATCCTACGGGAAGCAATGCAAGAATGTCAAGGTTATCATCAATATCGTACGATTGCCTTACTGCTTCAGGATCAAAGGACATTACCCATGTGCTTGCAAGACCTATGTCATGTGCCTCAAGCATCATATGGGTTGTTACAATACTGCCGTCAATATCAGCAGAGTTTTTCGCGTCATATTTTCTTGTCCATGCCTTATTTTTGTTCACGCAGATGATAAAGCACAAAGGCGCGTCAAAATCATATTTGGTGCAGTTTTTAAGTGCCTTGAGTTTTTCTGTGTGTGTCAAAACAATAATTCTTTGTGGCTGCTTGTTTACCGCCGTAGGGGCAACCATTGCCGCCTGAAGAATTTTATCAATCTTCTCCTGCTCAATCGGTATGTCTTTGAATTTTCTGCAGGAAAATCGGTTCTTTGCAAGTTGTAAGAAATCCATAATAATCACCATAGCCTTTCAGGCTACAAATCATTTATAAAAATCATTAAGCCTTACTGTAGCCTGATAAGGCGTTAATGGTGATTACAACCGGCTCAAAATTATGCCATAGGCAAATTTCAGCCAATATAATCGTAATCGTGTAATCGTTCACATTATTATTCCCTTTTATAGGATAACAAATTATTTGCAATATTACAATAAAATATGTTAGAATGACTTTACTAATTTGAAAGGCAGAAAACATGGATATTCTTTTAAAACTGACACAGGAATTTTCTTTAAAACCGTGGCAGGTTGAAAATACAGTTAAATTGATTGACGATGGAAATACAATTCCTTTTATTGCAAGGTACAGAAAGGAAGCAACAGGCTTGCTTGATGATCAACTTTTGCGTTCGTTTAGCGATAGACTGACATATCTTCGCAATATGCAGGAACAAAAGGAAAAAATTATTTCTTCTATTGAAGAACAGGAGAAAATGACCGATGAAATCCGTCTTTCAATAGAAAATGCCTCAACTTTAACAGAGCTTGAGGATATATACAGACCATATAGACCTAAGAGAAAGACAAGAGCGTCTGTCGCAAAGGCAAAGGGACTTCAGGGACTTGCCGATGCTATATATGAGCAGAATCCCCAATCGCCTTCTTCCTTTGAACTTGCCGCCGGTTATCTCAATGATGAGGTGCAGACTGTCGAGGAGGCAGTAAACGGAGCAAAGGACATTATTGCCGAAATGATTTCAGATGATCCCAAAGGCAGAAAAATAATAAGATATTCCTGCAAAAATAACGGCAGAATTATCGTTTCGGCAGCGCAGGAAGAGCTTGGTGTATATGAAATGTACAGAGAATACAGCGAGCCGATTAAATCTGTTGCCTCTCACAGAGTGCTCGCTTTCAACCGAGGTGAAAAAGAGGGATTTTTAAAAGTATCGGTTGAATTTGATAAGATTACTGCTTTGACAATATTGAGCAATATTCATATAAAAAATAATTCACCGACAACTGATGAAGTGAGAAATGCTGTTGAGGATTCCTATACAAGACTCATTTTCCCCTCTATTGAAAGAGAGATAAGAAATACCCTGACCGATACTGCAAGTGAAAGCGCAATAAAGGTTTTTGCAAAAAATACAAGACAGCTTCTTATGCAGCCGCCTGTCAAGGGAAGAGTTACAATAGGACTTGATCCCGGATACAGGACAGGCTGCAAGGTGGCAGTAGTCGATGCAACAGGAAAGGTGCTTGATACGGGTGTCATTTATCCCGCGCCTCCGCACTGCAAAACGGAGGAAGCTAAGAAGATAATCAATCACTTTATAGACAAATACGGTGTCGATATTTTTGCGATAGGCAACGGCACCGCGTCACATGAGACAGAAGTGTTTGCCGCGCAGCTTATTAAAGAAGCTGACCGCCCGATACATTATATGATTGTCAGCGAAGCGGGCGCTTCGGTATATTCTGCGTCAAAGCTTGCGGCGCAGGAATTTCCTGAATATGATGTTTCACTCAGAAGCGCCGTTTCCATTGCAAGAAGATTACAGGATCCTTTAGCGGAGCTTGTCAAGATTGACCCTAAGGCAATTGGTGTCGGTCAGTATCAGCACGATATGCCGCAAAATCAGCTTCAGGCGGCATTAGACGGTGTTGTTGAGGACTGTGTTAACTCAGTCGGTGTTGATCTGAATACGGCGTCAGCACAGCTTTTAAACAGAGTAGCGGGCATATCATCTGCTGTTGCAAATAATATTGTTAAGTACAGGCAGGAAAACGGTCAATTTAAATCGAGAGATCAAATTAGGAATGTTCCTAAATTAGGACCGAAGGCATTTGAGCAGTGCGCTGGATTTTTAAGGGTTTCAGAGAGCGAGAATGTACTTGACAACACGGCAGTCCACCCTGAAAGCTATGAAGCCGCTTCAAAGCTTCTTAAACTCTGTGGTTTGACCGCTTGCGATGTAAGAGAGGGTCATGTTGAAGCAGTAAACCGTTATATCGATACTTACGGTACCTGCGCTGTTGCACAGCAGTTGGGAATAGGGGAGCCTACACTCATTGATATTTCAAAGGAAATTGCCAAGCCCGGGCGGGATCCGCGTGACGAACTCCCCGCACCATTGCTGAGAACCGATATAATGGGTATGGAGGATCTTAAGGCCGGCATGCAGCTCAAGGGTACAGTACGAAATGTTATTGACTTCGGTGCTTTTGTAGATATCGGCGTTCATCAGGACGGTTTAGTTCACATATCTCAGATTACAAACCGATTTATAAAACACCCGGGGGATGTTCTGAAGGTAGGGGATATAGTAACTGTGTGGGTACTTTCCGTTGATATGGATAAAAAGCGCATTTCGCTTACAATGAAAGAGCCTGAGAAAAATGGAAATTAAAGTTATAAAGTCCTCGAGAAAGACAATGTCTCTTTCTGTAAATGATGATCTGAATGTGGTTGTAAGAGTACCGTATTATGTAAGTCAAACACAAATCAGTAAATTTGTGAGCGACAATTCTTTTTGGATAGAAAAGGCAGTTAAGCACAAAAAAGAATATCTCAACAGACTTTCTGTATGTGAAGAACAGAGAGCACTGCTGCTAAAAACAGCAAGGCAGATCATTCCTCAACGGGTGAGCTACTATTCATCCATCATGAATTTGTACCCATCCTCCGTCAAAATTACCTCTGCAAAAAAGCGTTTCGGTTCCTGCTCTTCAAAAAATGCGCTCTGTTTTTCCTATATGCTGATGCAATATCCCATAGAAGCAGTTGACTATGTTGTCGTCCACGAACTTGCGCATATTAAATTTCATAATCACAGCAGTGAATTTTATTCCCTGATAGAAAATTATATGCCGGATTATAAAAAGAGAGAAAAAATGCTTAAATCATATACCTGATATTTAAAGAATCCTTTTTATATTTTTAATTATGAAACGGCGTCCGACCCTTAAAAAGAACCGGACGCCGTATTTTTACTATAGCAAATTTTTATCGTTACAGATTTTAATGAAATACAAATCCGAAACATTCACTTTTGTTTGATTATCTTCAAACTTACTCTTGTTTGCAGTGAATATCGTAAGTCCATATCAAAAAGATGGACAATGATGTCAATACGACATTCACATATACTCCTTGCTATTTATTCAACAGTTACAACCTTTGCAAGATTTCTCGGTTTATCAACATCAAGACCTTTATCTGATGATACATAATAGGCCAAAAGCTGCATTGCAACAACAGAAGGTACCACCATAAAATCGTCTGCTAAATCAGGCAGCTCAAAAGAACATTCTAAACTGCCGTCATTGAGTGATTTTTTAATTAAGGTTATAACCTTCGCGCCCCTTGATTTGACTTCGGTAATGTTTGAAATCTGCTTTAATTTTAATTTTTCCTGTGTCATAAGGGCAACGACAGGCGTTCCTTCCGTAATGAGCGCTATTGTACCGTGCTTTAACTCACCCGAGGCAAATGCCTCACAATGGATATATGAAATTTCCTTCAGCTTTAAGGACGCCTCCATAAGCGCGTAGTAATCCTGCCCTCTGCCTATCATAAACACATGTTCGGCAGACAGCATGGAATTGGCCAGATGATGTAATTTTTCACGGCTGTCAAGCACATATTTTACGGCATCCGGGAGAAGCTCAATCTGCTCGATAAACGATGAAATTTCATTTTTACTCATTGTGCCGTTTATCTGCGCGAGTCTGGCGGTTATCAGGAAGAATATACAAACCTGCGTTGTATATGCCTTTGTTGAAGCAACGGCAATTTCAGGACCGGCCCAAGTGTATATTACACTGTCGCTTTCTCTTGCAATAGATGAACCCCTTACATTAACAATGGAAAGACTTTTTGCCCCCTGCCTTTTTGCGTATTTAAGCGCTTCAAGCGTATCAATTGTTTCACCGCTCTGCGAAACGCATATTACAAGCGTGTTTTTGTTTATGATGGGACTTTTGTACATAAATTCAGATGCATAATGCACCTCGCAGGGAATTCTGATGTTTGCTTCAATAAGCCCCTTTCCTATCAGACCTGCGTGCATTGCGGTTCCGCAGGCGATGATGGATATGTTGTCAATATTCTCAAATAATGAATCATCAATATTGTCCGACGAAAAATCAACAAAACCGTCTTTTATTCTGCCTGCAACCGTCTTTTGAATCACATCGGGTTGTTCCATAATTTCCTTTTCCATAAAAAACGGATAACCGCCCTTGCCTGAATCATTATTGCTCCAGTCATACGGCATCATTTCAGGCTCGATTTTTTCACCGGATGTATTAAATACCTCTACTTTAGATTTTTCCAAAACGGCAACCGACATCTCCGGCAGAACAAAATACTCTTTGCTGTATTCGCCTATTGCGAGAATATCGGATGCGATATACGCACCGTCGTTGTTCCTGCATATTACTATAGGGCTGACATTTCTGATTGCAAAAATTTTGTCTTTAATATCGTCAAACATCACGGCAAAAGCAAAAGTGCCTTTAAATTCCTTGACAGCATTATAAATAGCGCTGATAGGATCAGTATCGTAACAACTGTCAATAACAGCAGCGGCAACTTCGCTGTCCGTCTGCGATTGCAGTTTCCCTTCAAGTGAATATTTGCGCACATGCGACTTATAGTTTTCAATGATACCGTTGTGTACAAGGGTTACTTTTCCGAATTTATGAGGATGGGAATTGGTATCGCTGACTTCGCCGTGTGTTGCCCAGCGTGTATGGCCGATTCCCGTTGTGGAATTTGTAATACTTTCTGTTATTTTTTCAAGTTTTTCAACTCTGCCTTTGCATTTTATAATCTCGTCTTGACCGTTTGTTTTTACAGCTATTCCCGCACTGTCATAGCCTCTGTATTCAAGAACCTTTAAGCCTTTTATGAGCTTTCCTCTCGCATCTGAATATCCCGTATATCCTATTATTCCGCACATAATTCCGTCTCCTTAGCGATGCTTGTAAAATGCTTTTTGCTGATATTTTCATAAAAAACAGACTTTTTTTGCTGAGTTTTGATATTTTATTTACACTGTCTGCTTGATTTGCTATTATAATTATATGTAACAGCTTGCTAATAATCAGCTTATTTTATTCTAAAATAAGTTGTACAATAATAAACAGAAAAATTTATGGAAGTATTATATATTAACTGTACTGTTAAGTCAAGTTTATTTTATGACCTATGTGTGAATGCTTCCATAAAAATCAGAGGGGAGAATCGGTAATGTATTCATTTAAAGACAATACAAAATACATGCTTTTAAATTGGATTAAATGGGACAGAAAAAGCCTGTTGTTCTTTTTCATCCGTGTGCCTGCCATGGTTTTGCAGCCGATAATTACTGCTTACATACCCAAAGCCATGATTGATTGCATAAATGAGGGCGTGACCGTAAACCGGCTCATTCTTGTTGTTGCGCTTTTAAGTCTGCTTTTAACATTTACCATATGGATGGATCCGTTTATGCAGGAACTGTTGCGCGGTAGTGCAAGAATTAACCGCATGCGTTATGCAGTTATGGCATTCCGTAAAAATCTTTCAACAGATTATGTAAACATAGAAAGCCTTGAGGGCAGGGAACTGCACAAAAGAGCGGAAGCCTTTTACAATGCAAGGTTTTCATCAGGCGCGGATTTTATTGAAGAGTGCAATGATTTTTTAGTTTGTGTTGTAGGTGTTATTGCATCATCTGTATTGATTTACAAAATCAATATTTTTATGATTTTGCTTATTCTTTTAACCTGTGTAGGTGAATTTATAATATTAAAGGCTTTAAATAAAAAGCAGAAAATAACTCTTGATGACAGCTCTAAGCCATCATCAAAACTTGATTATTTTTACAAATTAAGCAAAAGCAGTGATGCATCCAAGGATATAAAAATCTATGGGTTTCAAGATTATTTTATATTAACAGTTGCAAAAATTACTGCCGATATTGAAAGGATCATTGCAAAATACACAAACCAGAGTGCGGCAGTAAGCGGTGTTAGAGCAGTATTAAATCTTATCCGTCAGCTTATTGCTTATGTATATCTGATTTATCTTGTAACAAACGGCAGTTTAACTGTTTCCGATTTTGTTTTCTATTTCGGAATTATAACAGGTTTTTCAAACTGGATTGTTAACCTTGTTTTTTCCTATTCAAAAATTGAACGCAGTGCAATGGATTGTGCCGTTTTTCGCAAATATATTGAAAGCGAAAACGAAAGCAAGGATAAGCCAAATGTCGATTTTAGTGAGATTGAGTCTATTGAATTCAGGAATGTTTCCTTTACATATCCGTCTGCTGAAAAAAGCACAATCAACAATATGTCTTTCAAAGTAAATAAGGGCGAAAATATTGCGATTGTCGGCGAAAACGGAGCAGGCAAAACAACTGCAATTAAACTGCTTTGCGGTCTTTATTATCCAACAAGCGGCGATATTCTTGTTAATGGCAAAAGCAACAGGGAATTTTCAAGTGAAAGCTATTTTGATTTGTTTTCAGCAGTTTTTCAGGATTATTTCTTTATGCCGATGACCATTGCAGAAAATATCTGCACAACTGCGAATTATGACCAAGAAAAGCTGTATTCAGCTTTTGAAAAAGCAGGAATTCGGGACAAAATCAATAGCCTTGACAAAAAAGAAAACAGCCTTATGGTGAAGGATGTTTACAAGGATGCTGCTGTTTTTTCAGGAGGCGAAAAGCAAAAATTATTGCTTGCGAAAGCTATCTATAAAAACGCACCTGTTTTGATTCTTGATGAACCGACAGCAGCACTTGATCCGATTTCAGAAAACGAACTTTATCTGAAATATAATGAATTAACGGAAAACAAGATTTCGTTTTTTATTTCTCACAGGCTTTCTTCAACGAGATTTTGCAATAGAATTTTATTTATTAAAGACGGCAGAATTGCCGAAAGCGGAACGCACGAGGAGTTGATGGCACTCAAGGGCGCATATTACAAAATGTATCAGATTCAGAGCTACTACTATAAGGAAACGGAGGTGTCTGTGAATGAGCAATATGAAAACAGTTTTTAAGATTTACAAGGAAATTCAGAGCCTTGAAAAAAAGGTTTTACCGTCTGTAGCCGTTCAGTCAATCGTTTCATCGCTTAAACCATTTATAAACATATTGTTTACGGCTAAAATTATAAATCTGTTGAGTGAAGGCAAGGGTTTTAAAACAGTTATGATTTACATAACGATTGCCGTTGCGATAAACTTCTTATTATTTTTTCTCGGCAGTTTTCTTGATGAATACAGCCAAAATTTAAGAAGTCTATTGCTTAACAAGGAAAATAAAAGGGTCGCCTCCAAGCTCTTCAAAACAGAATATCAGAAGCTTGAAAACAGCAAATTCAAAGAGCTTATTCACAAGCACGAGGAAGCAGAAAAAAGCAGATGGTCACGCTTTCCTTATTTTGTATGGACAACATACAGATTTTTAAACGGCTTATTTACATTAATCATTTCGGTTATTATCATATTCCCGCTTCTTAAGGTTGGGTTTACCAGAACAGGAGATACATTTTTTGAAAAGCCGATTTTCCTGATTACGGTAATCATTGCAATCCTTGCAATGGCAGTTATCATTCTTCTTGTTGCGGTAAACATAAATAAATCCTATTTAAAGGCGAATGAAAGCTACGCTGAGATTGACAGGGTTTTTTATGCCTTTCTTGATATCTTCGGCGATTACAGGACAGGTAAAGAAATCAGAATTTACAAGGAGCAAAATTTAATAGACAGTATTGCAACAAGCAAGATTTTAACAGACGGCGAGAAGACGCTGCGCAAAATCTCTATGCACACAGCAAAGGCAAGCTCCTTTGTTGCGATACTCGGCGCAGTAGTCGGATTCGGAGTTTATCTGTTTATCGGCATTAAAGGCTTGCTTGGACTTTTCAATATCGGCTCGCTTGTGCTTTACTGCGGTTCGTTTATGCAGATTATAAACGGCATTATGATGATGGCAAACACCTTTGGCAAGCTTCAGGAAATTATACCGCTTGCAAAATGCTATTTTGAAATTCTTGATACAAAGGACGATATGGAATACGGCAAAAGGGAGCTTGATTTAGCTGATAAATTTGAAATTGAATTTAAAAATGTTTCTTTCAAATATCCGAATGCCGAAATTTATTCATTAAAGAATATCAATATAAAAATAAGCAACGGCGAAAATCTTGCTGTAGTCGGCAGAAACGGCAGCGGCAAAACTACCTTTATAAAGCTTCTTTGCAGGCTCTATGATGTTACGGACGGCGAAATTCTGATTAACGGAATAAACATCAAGGATTACACAAGAGAGAGTATCATTAAGCTATACTCCGTTGTTTTTCAGGATTTCAAAATCTTTTCAACCACACTTGCACAGAATATTTCTGCTGATGAAAGTTATGACAGTGAAAAGCTGTTTGCGTCCCTTGATAAAGCAAATATCAAAGACAGAGTGCTGAATATGGAACATAAAGAAAACACATATCTTTATAAGGATTTAGACAAGTCAGGTGTGGAAATTTCAGGCGGTGAGGCGCAAAAACTTGCACTTGCAAGGGCATTATACAAGGATGCTCCGATTGTGATTCTTGATGAGCCTACAGCGGCGCTTGACCCGATTGCCGAACATGAAATTTACAGCAGATTTAATTCATTTGTTGAAAACAAAACGGCAATATATATTTCACACAGGCTTTCAAGCTGTGCATTTTGTGATAACATAGCCGTATTTGACGGCGGAAATCTTGTTCAGCACGGTACGCACAATCAACTTTTGTCAGATACCAATGGAAAATATTATGAGCTTTGGAATGTACAGGCGCAATACTATATCTGTGGATAAAATGACAAACATCGACAGATTGATATATAAAATTTGAACTATTTACAAATTCATATAAATATGATATACTTCAGCCGATATTTTTAAGAGGGGATAGGGATAATTTTGCTGACAAATAACAAACACGGAGAATCATCTTTGCGTAAAAAATTCGCGGGGGGGGGGGTATAACAGCCGCGTACAAATATTAAGAGCAATTGCAATCATTGCTGTTATCATGATACATACTCAGCCTCCGGCTATTATAAGACCCTTTATCAATTTTGCTGTCGCCTTATTCTTATTTTTATCAGGTTATCTTACACCGGTTAATATTAATGATATCTTTAAATTTTACAAGAAGCGTATTTTTAGGGTGCTTATTCCGTATTTAATATGGACGCTGATATATACAATTGCGCATCTTAATTTTGACAGACTCTTTGTCAATTTAATAACTACAAGAGCGTCTGTTGCCTTTTATTACATTTTTGTTTATATCCAGTTTGTGTTGATTACTCCCTTTCTGAAAAAAATGGCATGTTCAAAATTCAGATGGGTAGGCTGGCTGATAAGTCCCGTTTCAACAGTTGTTTTCAGATATATTCCTGATTTAATGGGCGTTGAGATGAATTCATATGTTTCAATTTTATGGAATATATCCTGTTTAGGATGGTTTACTTATTACTATCTGGGAATTCTTCTCGGAAACCATATCATTAAAACATCATACAGTACAAAGAAACTCTGCGTTTTTTATTTCTTTACTCTTGTCCTGCAAATGCTGGAAGATTACGGATTAAAAATGCTGTCAAGCTCCATTTCAGGTTCTCAGATTAAATTGACGGCGTTTTTGTCATCGTCTGTATTTCTTCTGATTCTGTATAATTATCTTGAAAAGCCTGATTACAAATTGAAGGATAATTTTGCTGTAAAAATATTGCTTTTAATAGGTGATTGTTCTTTCGGAATATATCTATCGCATATATTGTTAAGAGATGTTTTATACAGAATTACTCTTTTTTCAAAAATTCCGTTTTGCTTAAATTCGATACTTGTACTTTTGATTTCCTTTTTGTTTGTTCTTGTCGCATCAAAAATATGCGGTAAAAAGCTTAGCAGATATCTTGGATTAAATTAAACATAAAGTTATATGCAATGATAGGAAACAAGATGACCATAATAACGGTCATCTTGTTTCAATTTATATGTATCACCACAATTTCGGGATGATTAAACAGGCGCAGGGGAAATTCTGCATTTGCGAGTCCTCTGCTGATTATCAGCTTGGGTCTGTTGCCGAAGGAGCCTCTTGCATATTTAGGAAATACACCCTGGCCCGGAGAGAACAAAGGCCCTATAAAAGGCAGTATCCATTGACCTCCGTGGGCGTGACCTGACAGTTGAATGTCAAAATCATATTTTGAATAATTCATTTCCTTTACGCCTTCAAAATTTTCCGGAAAATGGCTAAGAACGATTTTGTATTGATTTGATTTTTTCAGCATATCAAAATACCTGCTCATATCCCTGTATTTGAATGTGCCGTTTTTTCTCGCCTTGTAATCCTCAAAGTCCGCCTGGTTTTCGTCAAGACCGAGAAAGGTTATGCCGTCGACTGTTATCATTTCATTGAGCAGTACATGGAAGCCCGCATTTTTTAATTCCTGCATCAGGGATACAAAGCAGTCAAGACGCCTTTCGTGATTCCCCGTTATATAAATAACAGGGGCAATTTTTGTCAGGTTTTCAGCATAACAAAGCATTTTTTCTTTATTCTTGCATCTGTCATTAATATAGTCTCCTGTTATACAGATATAATCAGGTTTGATTTGAGAAACCTTTTTAAGTACCGCCTTAAAAGGTTTTGAGTGAAAATCGGACAAATGCACAATAGTCGCTTTTATATCGTGATTTTCTGATTCAAGGTTATATTTTGTTACATCAAGTTTATTATTCTGATAAAGGCAGAATATTGCAAAAAGAGTAATTATGGCTCCCAAAACGGCATATATCACTGAACATCACCTAAATATATATTATAATTATCGGTTGTTTTAGTCAATAATAAAAAATAATATTGTTTTTAAAGGAGTTATGCAGTATAATGCGTATAAAATAAAGAAAGGGTGAATAATTTGGATAATACTATACGGCTTTTATCGGAAGAAAACGAAAAAAGGTTTCTTTCTGACAGGGCATGCCTTGCAGTTCATTCCAAGGGGCGTGATGTTGATGAAGAGCAATGTCCTGTACGCACTTGCTTTCAACGGGATCGTGACAGAATTATTCACTCACAATCATTCAGAAGATTAAAGCATAAAACGCAGGTTTTCCTTGCTCCGAGTGGTGACCATTACCGAACAAGACTGACGCACACGCTTGAGGTGTCACAGATTGCAAGGACAATTGCAAGGGCGCTTTTGCTCAATGAGGATTTGACAGAGGCTGTTGCACTTGGGCACGATCTCGGGCACACACCTTTCGGGCACGCGGGTGAAAGAGCGTTGGACAAGCTATGTAAAAACGGCTTCAGGCACTATGAGCAAAGTGTGAGAGTTGTGGAGCGGCTTGAAAAAAACGGCAGAGGTCTTAATCTTACTCAGGAGGTAAAAAACGGAATACTCTGTCATACAAAGGGCGAGGAAGCGTTCACTCTTGAAGGGCAAATCATAAGAATTGCCGATAAAATTGCATATATTAATCATGATATTGACGATGCCATAAGAGCAAATGTAATGGCTGAGGAGGATATACCGCTCAGTCTGAGAATGCAGCTTGGAATGACAAAATCACAGCGCATAAACAATATGGTGCTTGATGTTATACATAACAGCAAGGATAAAATTCGTATGAGCGAAGATTGCTATACGGCTTTTATGGATTTGCATAGCTTTATGTTTTCTGCCGTTTATACAAATCCCGTCTGCAAGGGCGAGGAAAGCAAGGCTGTGGATATGCTTCATAAAATATATTCTTACTATATCCGGCATATTGAAGAAATGCCGAGCGATTATATTTCAATAGCCGATACACAGGGCGAGGAAAGGGCAGTCTGTGATTATATTGCAGGTATGAGTGATAATTACGCGCTCAAAGTTTTTAATCAGCTTTTTGTTCCGATGTTCTGGCTTGAATAAAGATTACGATGAACAGGGGGGAGATTATGCCTTTAAGTGAAAGCTTTTTGCAGGAATTAAAATTTAAAACAGATATTGAGGATGTAATCTCTTCTTATGTCTCCCTCAGACGCAGAGGCTCAATCTCCGTCGGTCTGTGCCCGTTTCATAATGAAAAAACGCCTTCTTTTACCGTCTATCATGACACACAGTCTTTTTATTGTTTTGGCTGCGGTGCAGGCGGTGATGCGGTTGGTTTTATAAGAAAAATCGAAAATCTCGATTATGTTGACGCTGTCAAACTTCTTGCACAGCGTGCAGGATTGCAGATGCCGCAGGACGGATTTGACGACAGCCTTTCAAAAAAAAGGCGCAAAATTCTCGAAATAAACCGGGAAACCGCAAAATTCTACCATTCTTATATGATGTCTCCCGAGGGTAAAGCGGGTCTTGATTATTATTTGAACCGCGGACTGTCGCTTAAAACAATCAAGCATTTCGGACTTGGATATTCACCTGATAAGTGGGATTCGCTTCTTAAATTTTTAAAATCAAAGGGATACCGAGTAAACGAAATGGTTGACGCAGGCGTTGTCAAGGTCGGCAGAAATAATAACCATTATGATACCTTTAAAAATCGCGTGATGACACCCATTATTGATGTCAGGGGAAATGTGATTGCTTTCGGCGGCAGAGTTCTGGATAACAGCAAGCCTAAATATATCAACACCTCCGATACACTTGTGTATAAAAAGACGAATGAGCTTTTCGCGCTAAATCTTGCCAAAGACAGCGGCAACGACAACTTGATTCTGTGTGAGGGCTATATGGATGTGATATCCATGCATCAGGCAGGTTTTACAAATGCAGTTGCAGGCTGCGGAACAGCACTTACAAATGAGCAGGTCAGGCTCATCAGCAGATACACAAACGAGGTGATACTTGCCTATGACAATGATGATGCCGGGCAGAAAGCGCTTTCCAAAGCAGTGGCGCTTTTCAAAAATACGGATGTAAAAGTTAAAATTCCTTTATTTACCGGAGGTAAAGATCCTGATGAAATAATCAGAACATACGGTAAAGATAAATTTAAAGGAATGCTTGAGGGTGCGTCAAACGAAATAGAATTTGCGTTGCTTAATTTACGGGAAAAATTCAATCTCACAACTACTCAGGGAAAAATTGATTTTCTCAATCAGTGTCTTAGAATCCTGTCTGATGTGAGTCCGATTGAGCAGGATTTATATTCGTCAAGGCTTTCAGATGAGTTGGGCATTGAAAAAAGCAGTATAAAGATGCAGCTAAATCATTATTCGGAAAGAAAAAGCAGGCAGAATCAGCGCTCCCGGTACAGAAAAATTGTGGACAGCAATTCGCGTAATATTCTTAAAGAAAGCCGCCAAAACAATGTCTCAGTCAGAAAAATGAAGGCAGAAGACAGGCTTATCGGCATTATAATAAAGTATCCGGACTGCCGAAAGCTTTGTAATGCGTTTGACCCGGATAAATTAACTTCTGGGTTTATTAAGAAGGTATATGAGACCATAATAGCAAGGCTGGATTCCAATCTTGATATTGATTTAATTCATTTTGGTGAAATTCTTACTGATGACGAGCTTGGAAGGTTATCCGGAATTATTGCCAGAACCGGTGAAAGCAAAAATGCCAAAAAAGAGTTTTCAGACTGTCTTGCCGCCATCAATGAGGAGTATGAAAAAGAAAATGCAGTTTCCGCCGATCATATGAGTGACGATGATTTCAGAAAACTTTTCAGCAGGAATAATACATAAAATAGAGGAGATCAATGTATGAAAGAAATTAACCTTACCCCAAATCAGCCGGTGAGCGAAGAAAAAAAGATGAATGCTTTTAAAAAGCTCGTTGAAAAGGGAAAGCAGGTAGGACATCTCTCAACACAGGAAATTGACAATCTCATTGTCGAGCTTGATCTTGATGTTGATGAGCTTGAAAAGCTTAATGACCAGATTGACGGAGCTAATATCAGCATTATTGATGATTTTTCCGCCGAGGCGCTTGACGGTCTGAGC
>CANQZA010000039.1 GCA_947628175.1 uncultured Clostridia bacterium
TGTTACATCGCATGTAACATTATCCCATACAGATCCCTCTGCGTAAACGGCTGAAGGATGATCCTTTACATATTCCTTGATTCTCTTGCGGTCAACTTCTTTAATCTGCTTGACTGCCTCAACATCAATTCCGTTTTCATCAATGATATAGCCTGAAGAATCAGAGCACGAGATTACCTTTGCGCCAAGCTGTGCTGCCTTTTCCATAGCATATATAGCAACATTGCCTGAGCCCGAAACAGCAACTCTTGCACCCGAAAGGTTTTTGTCATGGTCCTTAAGAAGCTCTTCGGTGATGTACACAAGACCGTATCCTGTTGCCTCTGTTCTTGCAAGTGAGCCGCCGAAGCTCAATCCTTTGCCGGTAAGAACGCCCTCAGAACGGTTTGTCAGCTTTTTGTACTGCCCGTAAAGATATCCTACCTCGCGTGCGCCCGTACCGATATCGCCCGCAGGTACATCTTCATCTGCACCTATGTATTTGTAAAGCTCGTTCATAAATGCCTGGCAGAAACGCATAATTTCCATATCGCTCTTGCCCTTGGGGTCAAAATCGGAGCCGCCCTTAGCACCGCCGATAGGAAGACCTGTAAGGCTGTTTTTGAAAATCTGCTCAAAGCCGAGAAACTTGATAATACTGAGATTAACGCTCGGATGGAGCCTTAAACCGCCCTTGAAAGGACCGATTGCAGAGTTGAACTGAACTCTGTAGCCGCGGTTTACATGAACATTGCCGTTGTCGTCAACCCATGGAATACGAAACATAATCTGTCTTTCAGGCTCAACGAGTCTTTCAAGCAAACCGGTTTTCTGATATCTTGGATCATTGTCAACAACAGGCGCAAGTGCCTCAAGCACTTCCGTTGCTGCCTGAATGAATTCCGGCTGATCAGGATTTTTTAATTTTAAATCCTCTAATACTTTCTGTGAATAAGTCATATTAATTCCCTCCGTAGATATTTTTATATCAAATTAATATGGGAACGATTATACCAATGTACTCATAAAAAGTCAACATAAAAATAGCGAAAACGAATAATTATACACAATTATATGCACATGTGAGTATAATTATGCAATGTTACAGTCTTGCTTCCAATCTGTATATAGGCATTCCCTGTGAAGAAAATTTTTCTTCATATTCGGTAATAATGTTGCCCTTAAAATCACTGTTATGCAGATCAAGCGATATGCAACTGAGGCGGAATCCGTTTTGAGAGAACGATTCGATTGAGTATTCAAAAAATTTCATATTGTCCGTTTTCTGGTAAATGGCACCATTGTCTGCCAATACCAATTTATAAATGTCCAAAAAGCGCTTGTTTGTGAGACGGTGAGCAATATGCTTGGTTTTCGGAAACGGGCAGGAAAAATTCAGGTATATCTCGCATATTGAGTTTTCGCAAAGATATGACGGCAGATATTCCGCCGCAGTACACAGAAAATGAATATTTTTGAGTCCTGATGATTTTGCTGCCTCTGCGGCTGTGACAATGACATTTGTGCATTTTTCAACGCAGAGAATGTTTTTATCGGGATGCAGCTTGGCAAAGGTAATTGCAAACTGCCCCTTTCCGCAGCCTATTTCAAGGCATACGGGATTGCTGTTACAAAAAAGTTCACCGAAATCAATAAGGTGCTTTTCTTTTACTGCATCATTAAAATTAAGAGAATCATTTTTCAACAATGTCAAATAGTCCGTTAAATCGTTTATTCGACTGTCCAGATTTTTTTTGCGTCTCATTCTCATATTTGTTCTCCCGTGCCGTTTTTACGATTTTGATTGTCCGTTTAATGCTCGTCGCTTAAAACGGCATGCGCGCATTTTATTCCGTCAACGGCTGCTGACACGATTCCTCCTGCATATCCTGCGCCCTCACCGCAGGGATATACTCCTCTGATACTGCACTGCAGGAATTCGTCTCTCAGTATTCTCACCGAGCTTGACGAACGCGTTTCGGGCGCTGTAAGCACGGCGTCATAGAGATTAAAACCGCTGAGTTTTTTATCCATCTCGACAATAGCCGATTTCATGGTTTCGGATACCCTCCGCGGCAAACATTCATCAAGGTTTGTAAGAGTAACGCCTGTAGGACAGGTTGGATGAACATTGCCGAGACTATGGCTTTCAATACCTAAAAGAAAATCACCGACAAGTTGGGCGGGGGCTCTGTAATCACTTCCGCCGAGTTTAAAAGCCCTATGTTCTATTTCACGCTGATAATATATGCCTGAGAGAGGGTGGCTGCTGGGAAAATCCTTTGGCTCAATTCCGACAAGCAGCGCTGAATTCGCGTTTTCACCGTCGCGGGCAAGAGAACTCATACCGTTTACAATAACGCCTTCCTTTTCGCTTGCAGCGGCAACAACAGTACCGCCCGGGCACATACAAAATGTATAAGCGCCCCTCTCGTGAAGACCGTGACAGGCAAGTTTATAATCGGCGGCGCCAAGCTTTGGATGATTCGCAAACCTGCCGTATTGTGATTGGTTTATCAGCTTTTGCGGATGTTCGATTCTTGCGCCTACCGAAAACGGCTTTTGGATTATTTCTACAGAGCAATTGTACAACATTTCGATTGTATCCCTTGCGCTGTGTCCTATCGCGAGTATTACGCTGTCCGTTTCAATATCAAACATTTTGCCTTTATGTGAGTAGGTGACGCCGTGGATAAAGCCGTTTGCCGTAATGAGCTTTTCAAGCTTACACTCAAGCATTACCTCTCCTCCGAGACGCTCTATTTTTTTTCTGATATTTTTGACTACAACCGTGAGTCTGTCGGTGCCTATATGCGGTTTTGAAGAATATAGTATCTCCTCGGGAGCGCCTGCTTCGTAGAACTCGTCAAGAACCTTGCGTATAAACGGACTTTTAATTCCCGTCGTCAGTTTGCCGTCGGAAAAGGTGCCTGCGCCTCCCTCACCGAACTGAACATTTGACTCTTCATCAAGCTCTCTGTCTGACCAAAATTTGTTTACATCACGCTGTCTTGCGTCAATATCTTTTCCGCGCTCAAGAATTAAAGGTCTTAACCCGGCGCCTGCAAGTATCAGACCCGCAAACATTCCGGCGGGGCCAAAGCCTGCAATAACAGGCCTGAATTTGCTGTTTCTTTTATTTTGCGGCGCTTCGTAAACATAAGGCTTCACAAGCTGTACCTTATTTGACCTGCACTTTGCGGTTATCTGGTTTTCATCAAGCAGAATTTCAACATCAATGCTGTAGGTGAAATGCACATCATCTTTTTTTCTGGCGTCAATGCTTTTTTTATAAATGGTATAGGCTTTTATATATTTTACATTTATTTTCAGAATTTTTGCCGCTTTTGACTTGAGTATGCTCTCATCCTCATCAAGTGAAAGCGGAATTTCGTTAATTCGTATCATTTTGTACTCCCGCTATTTTATCTGCTGTTTTTATGCCGCTGTACCACGCAAAGTTAAGATTGTATCCGCCGCATTTAAACTGCCTGTCAAGTATTTCTCCGCAGGCGTAGAGACCTCTGATTTTTTTTGACGCAAACCCTTCAAATTCATCAAGACATGCCCCTCCGTTTGTTACCTGCGCGAAATCAAAGCCTTTGGTGCCCGTTATGATAAACTTCCAGTTTTTTGCAAACTGTGCTGCTTTGATTATATTTCCCTGAGCCTGTTTGTCAATAACAGAAGATATTTTTTCACCTAAAATTCCCTTTAATGATTTGAATTTGTGAACATATTCTGCTAATTCGCTGTCGGTCATATCGGGTATCAGGTCAAGAACGGCATGGCATTTTACAAACTTATCAGACAAAAAAGAGGTGCTTACTTTTTCAGATAAATTCATTGTTACAATGCCGGACAGACCGTAGTCGGTAAACAGTACCTCTCCGAATTCTCCTCCGATCATTTCATCATCAACCAGTATTTTCATATTGCATTTTATACGGCAGCCCTTTAATGCTCTGGGATACCTGCTGGATGATGTAAGCTGGACAAGGGCAGGGGAGAGCGGTGTTACTGTATGGCCGAGATTTTTTAAAAGTACATATCCGCTGCCGTCTGATCCGAGCGCTTTCTGCGCCTTTCCGCCTGCTGCTATAACTACATTATCAGCCATAAAAATGCCTTTTTCGGTATTGACGCACAGATTTTTGTCAATTTCTTTAACGGTGCAGTCCGTTATGATCTCGACGCCGAGTCTCAAACAGCTTTCATTCAAAATATCAGCAACGGTTTGTGCCTGATTTGAATACGGATATATTCTGCCTTCTTCATCTGTTCTTGTTATGAGTCCCAGACTTCTGAAAAAGTTGATGACTTCACGGCAGTGCGGCGCATTTATATTTGAAAGATTACATCTGCCGTTTCCGGTGGCAAGAATTTTTTTTGCTGTTCTTTCAAGCCGTTCAAGGATAATGACCTTTTCATTGGGTATATTTTGTTTTAATCTCACGGCACATGCAAGTCCGCTTGCTCCGCCGCCGACAATAATTGTGGTCATTCAGATTTTCCTCCACAATATTTTGATTAACTATCCTAATAATAATATAAAATATCCATAAATGCAAATTTTTTGCAAAAAATGCTTGACTATATTCAAAAGCTGTGCTATAGTAATGCTACCTCGTATGGAAGGTGGATAAGTGCCGACAGGCCTTATTTTTTTGCCTGTATCGCTTTGCGTGGCGGACGAGGGAGATTATTTATCGAAATTTTAACGGAGGTGCTATTTATGAGAGTTAAGATTACCTTAGCTTGCACTGAATGCAAACAGCGCAATTACAACACGATGAAAAATAAGAAAAACACACCGGACAGACTTGAGATGAACAAATATTGTCCGTTCTGTAAGAAACATACTCTTCACAGAGAAACAAAGTAACAGGAGGGCGGAAATGGCTGAAGAAAAAAAGACTTCAAAAAAGGCTGAAAAGCCTGACAAGAGCAAAGATAAGAAAAAGAAGTCAAAAAAGAATCCATTTAAATCCATTGCGTCATTCTTCAAAAGTGTAAGGGCAGAGGGCAAGAAAGTTGTATGGGCAGAGGCAAAGGATGTTCTTCGCAATACAATAATCGTTCTTATTGTTGTTATTATTGTAGGTGCCTGCATTTATGGTGTTGATACGCTTCTTACACTCGGAATGAAGGGCATAAAGAATCTTGCCGAAACAACAACCGTTTCGCAGGAGACTGATGAACAGACTACAGCAGACGCTCTTGAAAACGCAACAGAAAACACGCAGAATACGCAAAGCACCGAGCCTGCCGAGAAAACCGAATAATTTGTTTCAAAACTTTATTTATTATTAATTCGGGAGGCTTTAGATATGGAAGAGGCAAAATGGTATGTTGCCCACACCTTTTCAGGATATGAAAACAAGGTCGCAGGCAATATCCGAACTGTTGTTGAAAACCGTAATCTCCACGATCTGATTCAAGAGGTTGCGATTCCTACCGAAACGGTAGTAGAGGTTAAAGAAGACGGCACGAAAAAGGAATATGAACGAAAAATATTCCCGGGCTATGTGCTTGTAAAAATGATTATGACTGACGACAGCTGGTATGTAGTGCGCAATACACGCGGATGTACAGGCTTCGTAGGTCCCGAAAGCAAGCCTATTCCTTTAACGGATGAGGAAGTTAAAAAGCTTGGTGTGGAAAAAATCAGCATTGAGGTCGCTTATGAGGTTGGTGATCTTGTCAATGTCATTGACGGACCGCTTGAAGGATTTTCAGGTACTGTTGACGAGATTGATGTTGAAAACAACAGCGTTCAGGTAACCGTGTCTATGTTCGGCAGGGAGAACACTGTTGAATTTGAGCTTGACCAGCTTGAAAAGGTCAGCGATTAATAAAGTAATTTGCGGCATAGCGCTGCTTATTATCATTGTAATTTATACTTCTGTTACGATTACAATGGTGGGAGAGATTTAAAAGTCTCGCCATTTACCACAATATTAGGAGGAAATAATTATGGCACAGAAGGTAGTAGGTTTAATTAAACTTCAAATTCCTGCCGGCAAGGCAACTCCGGCACCGCCTGTTGGTCCTGCACTCGGTCAGCACGGCGTAAATATTATGTCTTTCACAAAAGAGTTTAATGAAAGAACAAAAAATGATGCGGGTCTTATCATTCCTGTTGTTATCACAGTTTATGAAGACCGTTCATTTACATTTATCACAAAGACACCGCCCGCAGCAGTTCTTCTTAAAAAGGCCTGCGGTATTGACAAGGCATCAGGTGTTCCCAACAAAAATAAGGTAGCTACAATCTCAAGGTCTGAGGTTCAGAAGATTGCGGAGACAAAGATGCCTGATCTTAATGCAGCATCACTTGAAGCAGCAATCTCAATGATTGCAGGTACAGCACGCAGCATGGGTATAGTAGTTGAAGACTAATTCCCTTGTGGGAGGAAGTATCCGATTAACCACTGGAGGTAATTTATTATGAAACACGGAAAGAAATATACAGACGGTGCAAAACTTATTGACCGTTCAAAACTTTATGATACAACCGAAGCTCTCGAGCTTTCGATAAAAACTGCAACCGCTAAGTTTGATGAGACGATTGAGGCGCATGTACGCCTTGGTGTAGACTCCCGTCACGCAGACCAGCAGGTGCGCGGCGCAGTAGTCCTTCCCAACGGAACAGGTAAGGATGTAAGAGTTGCAGTATTTGCAAAAGGGGATCTCGCAAAGGCAGCACAGGATGCAGGCGCAGATGTTGTTGGTGATGCCGATCTTGTTCAGAAAATCCAAGGAGGATGGATGGATTTTGATGTGGCAATCGCATCTCCTGATATGATGGGCTTTGTAGGTCGTCTCGGTAAGGTTCTCGGTCCGAGAGGACTTATGCCTTCTCCCAAGGCTGGAACAGTAACAATGGATGTTGCAAAGGCCGTTCAGGAGGCAAAGGCCGGTAAAATCGAGTATCGTCTTGATAAAACAAATATTATTCACTGCCCAATAGGAAAGGCTTCTTTCGGTATGGAAAAGCTTCTTGAAAACTTCAATACTCTCCTTGACGCTATTATCAAGGCTAAGCCTTCAGCAGCAAAGGGCCAGTATATCAAATCTGTAGCAGTTGCTTCTACTATGGGACCCGGAATAAAGATTAATCCTAATAAGGTAGGCAGCGGTTCAGCCGCAGAATAATCAGGTATTGACAAGGATTGTTCCTTGTGTTACAATACATTCGCTGTTCAGCCGAAGACAGCAGGTACCGTTTTGGTGTAAGGTTTTAACCGCCTGCCGAGGAATGAGCATTCAGATAACTGTTTTGTTATTATGTAATGTTGTGCATTCCGTTGTTTTTCGGAATGCACTTTTGTTATTTCGCTAAACAGCCTCAAAGTCCGTATTATAATTACGGCAAATATTTATGGAGGTATAATAAATGCCAAGTACAGCAGTTCTTGAAAAGAAAAAGCAGATGGTTGCCGATCTTTCACAGAGAATCAAAAATTCCTGTGCGGGTGTAGTTGTTGATTACAAGGGTATCAATGTTGAAGACGACACAAAGCTTCGCAAAGAGCTTCGTGAAGCAGGCGTTGAGTACACAGTCGTTAAAAACTCAATTCTCGGCAGAGCCGCTCAGGATGCGGGTCTTGAAGGTCTTGACTCTGTTCTTGAGGGCACAACAGCCATCGCAACATCGGCTGAGGATTATGTAGCATCAGCTCGTATCCTTCAAAAATATGCTGATCAGCACGATAACTTCTCATTAAAGACAGGTTATCTTGACGGCGAGGTTATCTCTATGGAAAAGCTTATTGCTCTTGCAAAGCTTCCTTCAAGAGAGGTTCTCCTTGCAACAGTTTGCAGCGTATTCAATGCACCTATCGCAGCCTTCGCCCGCGGTGTTCAGGCAATTGTAGATAAGGGTGGAGTAGAAGCCTGTGAGCCTGCTCCCAAGGCAGAGGAAGAACAGGCAGAAGAAACAGCTCCTGCTGAGGAAACAGCACAGGCGCAGACACCGGCTGAGGAAACAGCCGAGTAATTAAAATAAACTATAATATTTTATCGGAGGAAAATAAAATGGCATCAGAAAAAGTTACCGCAATTGTTGAAGAGCTTAAAACGCTTACAGTTCTTGAGCTTTCAGAACTCGTATCAGCAGTAGAAGAAGAATTCGGCGTAAGCGCTGCAGCAGCAGTAGCAGTAGCGGCACCTGCAGAGGGTGGTGCAGCAGCTGAGGAGGAGAAGACAGAATTTGATGTTGTTCTTGCAGAGGTAGGAGCAAACAAAATTCAGGTTATCAAGGCAGTTCGTGAGGCAACAGGTCTTGGTCTTAAAGAGGCTAAGGAGCTTGTTGACGGCGCTCCTTCAACAGTTAAAGAGGCTGTTCCTACAGCAGATGCTGAGGCTCTTAAAGCTAAGCTTGAAGAGGCAGGCGCAAAGGTTGAACTTAAATAAGTTCTTTTTCGCAAAATCAAACATAAAAAATACCCGCGGCACATCAGCGTTGCTGCGGGAATTTTTTATATCCTTTTAATCAAATAACGCGTTCATCAGCGTTTCATAAACCTCGGCGGGGTGGGAGTGAAATTTTTCTTTAATTACCTGTGCCTGCGCTTCTGTGGGAACATAGAGTGAAAGTACCATAAAATCACAATTCTTATCGCTTACATGCATAGTGACGGTAAAGCCTTTGTCTGCTTTTTCTATGTCCACTCTGTTTTCTTTTTTATATATTTCTCTTTTCACAATTTTTCTTACAAGCGCAATACTTTTTTCGCGGATGGTAATAGGCAAATCATTTTCAACCAAATCAACTGAATATCGGCAATCATCTGTTATTTCAAGAAAGCCGTTTTCATCTTCTATAAAATGCCCCTTTTTAATCATTTTGGCAACAGCATTTGAAATTTCAAAATAATTTGCTATTTTTCCTTCAACAAGGGCATCTACAATGTTTTTTGCAGTTATTTTTTCGCCGCAATTGGCAAGAATATAACAGGCGATGATTGCAATTGAAGAGCTTGATCGCAATCCGCCGTCTTCAATCCCCGCGGTAAAAGCGTCAAACTGCAGTGCAGGATTAAATTCTTTATCCAACTGCCTCACCTTCCTTTATTATGATGATAAATATATTATCATAAATTCTTCCTTCTTGCAATCAAATCTTATTTATGTTATAAATATCTGTAAAGATATTAAAAAATTTTTAAGGAGATTTTAAAAATGACTGAAGTTACAAAAGAAACAATTATCGGTGATATTCTTGATGAATGCCCGCAGGCAGCGCCTCTTTTTCTGGAGATCGGTATGCACTGCCTCGGCTGTCCCGCATCAAGAGGCGAGTCCATTGAGCAGGCATGTATGGTACACGGTACGGACGCAGATGAGCTTGTTGAAAAAATAAATACCCTTATAGGCGAATAATGCAAAGACTTTCAAACAGGCTTTTTGCTGTTGCGTCACTTGTTAAACAGGGTGCCGCTGTTGCCGATGTGGGAACAGATCATGGCTATCTCCCTGTATATTTGATTGAGCAGGGAATCGCGAAAAGTGCGATTGCACTTGATATTCATGAAGGACCGCTTTCATCATGCAGAAGTCTTGTTGAAAAAAAACAGCTTCAGGATACAATCAAGGTCCGTCGTTGTGACGGACTTGATGATTTGCACCCTGATGCGTGTGATACCATTGTGATTGCAGGCATGGGAGGAGAGCTAATGGCGTCGATTCTGTCACGCCATAGCTGGGTCAGAGAAAAGCATTTGATTTTACAGCCCATGACGCATCCTGAAATTGCAAGAAAATTTCTTTTTGACAATGGCTTTGAAATAGACCATGATTTTACAGTAAAAGACGGCAGGCATTATTACTGCGTTTTTGACGCCTATTATACAGGTCAAATTAAAAATAGGAGTATCGTTGACTTCTATCTCGGCAATATTAAAGACTTTTCACAAAAGGAATATTTTGTCCACCTTAAACATTATATTGCCAACAAATCAAAATCAGGTGAAGACTTATCAGAAGTGCTCCGTGCCCTGGAACGCATAGTGTAAATATTAATAATGTTTTTCGTTGGTCTCTTTTTACCGCATAGCGAGTGACCGAAAGCGAGTTGTACAAACTGGTTTACGCCATCATTTTTACCCGAAAAAATTTTCCGTTATATGCTCTATCGGGCTACAATAGAGTATGCGGTATTTTTATAAATTGTAGCCGGAAAGGCTGTTTGAATCAATATGACTACCGTAAAAAACATATATGATTACATAAATTCGATTGCACCGTTCAGTGCGCAGGAGGATTACGATAATTCGGGCTTTTTGTGCGGTGACTTCCGCCATGAGGTAAAGACGGCTGTGCTCAGCCTTGACGCGACAAAAGAGGCGGTTGAATTTGCAAAAGGCGCAGGTGCGGATTTGCTTTTGACGCACCATCCGATATTATTTAGGGGTGTAAAACATATTTATAAGAACTCGGCACTTTATTCTCTGATAGAAAGCAATATTGCGCATATAAGCGCCCACACCTCTTTTGACAAGGCACAGGGCGGCATCAACGACAACCTCGCGTCCATTTTAGGGCTTGAAAATGTTGCGCATATCGGAGAAACCGGCATTGTTACAGGCACTTTGAAGGAGCCTATGAGTATTGATGATTTTGCTGTTCTGGTGGGCGAAATGCTTGACAGCCACGGATTGAGATATACAGATACGGAAAAAGAAATAAAAAGAGTGGCGCTGGGCGGCGGCGCATGTGAGGAATATATAGGAATTGCAATGGAAAATGCCGATTGCTTTGTTACGGGTGATTTAAAATATCACGATATGCTCGATGCGCAGCAGGCGGGCTTTGCGGTTATATCGGCAGGCCACTTTGAAACAGAAAACGCACCTTTTTTAATGCTGATGAACAGACTGGAAAAAATTTTTCCCGATGTTCAATTTATTGCAGCTCCCGTAAATAACCCGATTTTGGAAATATAATTATGGCACTTGACGGAATACTTTTATATCATCTGAAAAATGAAATATCTGAATTTGCTCTCGGCAGTCGTGTGGATAAAATTTATCAGCCGTCGAAAGATGAGATTGTACTCAACCTCCGTTCAAGAGAGGGAGCAAAAAGGCTTCTTATCTCCTGCAATGCGGATTCGCCAAGGATACATTTTACTGCTTTTCCGCCTGAAAACCCTGCAAAGCCGCCTATGTTTTGTCTCCTTTTGAGAAAAAGACTCACAGGCGCGTGGGTGACTGAAATAGAGCAGAATAATCTTGAAAGAGTTATAAGAATTTATTTTTCAGGTACAAATGATCTTGGTGATAAGACAAATTATTCGCTCATTGTTGAAATAATGGGCAAATATTCAAATCTCATTTTTGTTGATAAGGATGATAAAATCATCGACTCGGTAAAAAGGATTGATCAGACCAAGTCTCATATAAGACAGATTCTTCCCGGTATTATCTATAAGAATCCGCCCGAGCAGGATAAAATGAATATCTTTACGCAGGACCTTCATGTTATCAAAGAGAAAATAGCCTCCTCAAACAAAAATACCGCAAAGGCATGCCAGGATGTATTGCTGGGTGTTTCTCCGATAATATGCCGTGAAATAGAAAACGGTCTCTCACTGAGTGATTTTAAAAATCAATGTCTGCATCCCGTGCCGACAGTTGTTATGGACGGCAGACCGAGAGATTTTACATTCATTAAGATTAATCAATACGGCTCGCTTGTTCAGACGAGGGAATATGAAACTTTTTCACAAATGCTTGATTATTTTTATTATGAACGAGTAAGGCTGATACGCATAAAATCAAGAAGTGCCGAGCTTTTTAAAACAATTTCCACATTAAAAGAAAGAGCCGTAAGAAAGCAGGCAAACAGGCAGGCAGAGCTTGAAAACTGCCGTAACAAGGAAACATATAAGCTGTATGGCGACCTTATAAGCACAAACCAGTATAAGCTGGAGAAGGGCGCGGCATTTTATGATGTTGAGAATTATTATGACGGCGGTAAAGTTATAAGAATACCTGCCGATTCGGCACTCACTCCGTCTCAGAACGCACAAAAGTATTACAGGGAATACCGCAAGAAGCAGATAGCGGAGTCAAAGCTTATTGATTTTATACATGACGCCCGGGCAGAGGCAGATTATTTTGAAACGGTGCTGGATGCGCTTTCAAGAGCACAAAGCGATGAGGAAATAACACAGATTAAAGAGGAACTTATGCTTGGCGGATATCTGAAAGCAAAGAAGGATAAAAACAGCCGGAAAAAGCATCAGACACTTAAACCTTTGCGCTACAAAACAAAAGACGGATTTACCGTTCTTGTCGGCAGAAACAATCTGATGAATGATATACTGACGCTTAAAACCGCAAAAAATTACGATACATGGTTTCATGTTAAGGACACGGCGGGCAGCCATGTTATCTGTGAAACCTCGGGTAGTGAAATAACCGACAGTGCCGTACACGATTGTGCGGTTATAGCCGCCTATTTCAGTAAGGCAAGGGAGTCATCAAATGTGGCGGTTGATTATACGCTTGTTCGCAATGTCAGAAAGCCTAACGGCGCAAAGCCGGGCATGGTTATCTATGAAACCTGCAAAACAGAATTTGTAACGCCTACTATTGAAGAAATTGAGGGGCTTGAATATGAGTAATACTGCGATTATTCTCGGTGCGGGAAACGGCACGAGAATGAAGAGCGAAAAAAGTAAGCTTCTGCTTGAAATAGATTCCGTTACAGTTATTGAAAGAACTGTACGGGTATTTTATGAAGCGGAGGAAATTGATGACATAGTTGTTGTCTGCCGGAATCAGGATAAAGAGACTTTTTCAGCTTTACTGAAAAAATACAGGGTAAGACTTGTTGCGGGAGGCGCAACGAGGCAGCAGAGTGTTATGAATGCTGTGGAGACGGTAAAGGATTGCAAACTTCTTGTTATTCATGACGGCGCACGCCCTCTTGTCACAAGGCGGGTAATATCGGATACGGTACGCGTCGCGAAGAAATATGGTGCAGCTGCTACAGGTGTTTTTGTAAAGGATACGATAAAGGTTGTAGATGACAGTATGCAGATTGTCGATACACCCGACAGGTCAAGGCTTGTTTCGATTCAGACGCCGCAGGTATTTGATTACAGAACATATATTGAAGCCGGAAAGCTTGCAAAGATGCAGTGCAGGGACTTTACAGACGACTGTCAGCTTATCGAAAATTCGGGCAAAAGCGTGTTTGCTGTTCATGGCGATTATGCAAATATTAAAATAACGACTCCTGAAGATATTGCCCTTGCTGAAAATATACTCAGATTTCGAGAAAAATCGGTGTAAAAATAATATGATTACCGTTATGCACCTTATCGGGCTACAGTAAGGTGTCAGGACTTGTTAATTAATCTTTGTAGCGGAAAGGTTTTGGATTGCGATGAGAATCGGTCACGGATATGATGTTCACAAACTTGCTCCCGGCAGAAAGTGTATCATAGGAGGAGTCGATATTCCGTCACGGGAAGGCCTTTTGGGACACAGTGATGCCGATGTGCTTTTGCACGCGATATCGGATGCTCTTCTTGGTGCGTGCGCACAAGGGGATATAGGCAAGCTTTTCCCTGACACGGACGACAAATGGGAAGGTGCCGACAGTCGTGCGCTTTTAAAAGAAGTTGTGAGAGTTATTGCGGACAAGGGTTTTGGTATAGTAAATATTGACGCAACGATTATTGCCCAGACTCCGAAAATGGCACCTTATATTATGCAGATGCGAAGTAATATAGCGGATGACTGCAATATTTCAGTGGATTGCGTTTCGGTTAAAGCGACAACGGAGGAAGGGCTCGGCTTTACAGGGAACAGACAGGGCATCGCGGCTCACGCTGTATGTCTTGTGGAGAAAATATAAATATTTACTTGACATTTCATTTATCTGTGATATTATATATAAAGTAGTTTATCAATCTCATGGTGAGAGTGGACCGAAAGGCCCGCTCTCTTGTTATTGTTAGGGGGACTTTTATTGGCAGGCAGGAGCAATACCGTTGCACGGGTATACGAAATTGTTAAGCCGTATACCGACGAGCTCGGTCTTGATATATGGGATATACGGTTTCTCAAGGAAGGAACGGATTGGTATTTGAGAATTTTTATTGATAAAGAAGGCGGTGTTTCGCTCGATGACTGTGTTGATTTGACACATGCTGTTACAAAGCCGCTTGACGAAGCGGATCCCATCAGCCAAAGCTATCTGCTTGAGATAAGCTCTCCCGGAATTGAAAGAGAACTGGTTGCCGATGAGCATTTCAGAAAATGTATCGGAGAAAATATTATGCTCAGGCTTATACGGCCTATTGATAAGGTCAGGGATTTCAAGGGGATTCTTAAAGGCTATGATAACGGCATGATAACCGTTGCGCTTGAGGACGGTACTGAGATTTCCGTAAATAAAAAGGAAACCTCGTATGTCAAGCTTGATGATTTTGATATTAATGATTTTAATTAAGTAAATTTACACCGAAAGGATGATAGGAAAATGAGCAAAGAGTTTTTCGAAGCAGTAAAAATGCTTGAGGCGGAAAAAGGTATCCCGGCGGACTATCTTTATGAAAAAATTTCTGCGGCTATTATTGTTGCCGCAAAGCACGACTATAACGGCAAGGATATAGTGCATTGTGATATTGATCCGGAAAAACAGAAAATAAAAGTATATATTACAAAGAATGTTGTCGATGAAATTGAGGATGTGGATACGGACCTTACACTGGAGCAGGCACAGGCTATACGCAAATCCGCAAAGGTGGGAAAAACCATTGATATTCCCTTGAAAACAAAGGATTTCGGACGAATTGTAGCTCAGACGGCAAAGCATGTAATCCGTCAGGGAATCCGGGAGGCTGAAAGAGGACAGATGCTCCAGGAATTCAAATCAAAGAATCAGGAGCTTATCACGGCAAAGGTTGAGAGAGTGGATCCCGTTACAGGAAACGCCACACTTGAAATCGGTAAAAATCAGGCAGTTCTTCCTAAGGCGGAGCAGGTACCGGGCGAGATTCTTACCGAAGGCAGCAACATAAAGGTGTTTGTTGTTGATGTTAAGGAGGGCGGAAAAGGTCCTAAAATTATGATTTCAAGAACACATCCCGGTCTTGTGCGACGCTTGTTTGAGCAGGAGGTTCCTGAAATTTTTGAAGGAATTATAGAAATCAAATCCGTTTCCCGTGAGGCAGGTTCAAGAACAAAAATAGCTGTTTTTACAAAGGATGAGGATGTGGATCCTGTAGGAGCATGCATAGGCCCTCGCGGACAGAGAGTATCCAATATTGTTGACGCTCTCGGCGGGGAGAAAATAGATATTGTAAAGTACAGCGATGATCCTGTTGCGTTTATAGGCGCTTCTCTTGCTCCGTCGGAGGTATGTTCAATAGAGATTATTGATGAGGGAGCTAAATCCTGCAGGGCAACCGTCCCCGATGATCAACTTTCACTTGCCATAGGCAATAAAGGTCAGAATGTACGCCTTGCCGCAAGGCTCACCGGCTGGAAAATAGATATCAGACCTGAGTCCGGATTTTTTGAGGGACAGATGCAGTAACGATTGAGGATGATTGAATGAAACAGAAAAAAGTACCTTTAAGAATGTGCACGGGCTGCGGTGAAATGTTTGATAAAAGAACACTTGTGCGTGTTGTAAAAAGCCCTCAGGGAGAAATTTCACTTGATCTTACAGGCAAAAAGCCGGGCAGGGGTGCTTATGTCTGCAAAAATCCCGAGTGTCTTGCCAAAGCAAGAAAAAAAAGAGCTTTTGAGCGCGCATTTTCAATGCGAATAAGCGAAGAGGTTTATGACGCAATGGAAGAAGAAATGAAAAATGCGTAAGGATAAAACACTTTCAATGCTCGGTATGGCGCGGCGTGCAGGAAGACTGTCCATGGGGCATGATATGGCAAAAAAATCATTGCTCGGCGGCAGGGCGAAGCTGCTTCTATTTTGCGGCGATGTGTCGCCAAGGCTCATAAAGGAATTTGAAAAGACAATGGAACACGGCAAAATAAATGTTCCTGTATTAAAAACAAAGCTCACTATTGACGAAATCCATTTCTTTACGGGTTACAGAGCGGGTGTTATTACAGTTGATGATGAAAATTTTTCAAAACAGATAATTTTACTACTAAGACAGGAGGAAAACGCTAATGGTAATTAAGGTTAAAGTTTCCGATGTTGCCAAGGACTTCGGAAAAAGTAACAAGGATATCATAAACATTCTCAGCAATTATTGCGAAGGTCCTGCAAAAAAAGCAAATACTGTTCTTGAGGAAAATGAACTCAATATCATTTTCGACAAGCTGACTCTTGACAACAGTGTGGAAAATTTTGATTCATTTTTCAAAACAGATAAAATGGAAGCTAAGGCGAAAAACCAGAGGAAAAAGAGCAATAATAACACGAAAAAGTCAGAGAATAAAAAGCATCAGAATCAGGCCGCAATTTTGCAGATGGCTGAGCAGGCGGCAAAGCGTGCCGAGGAAAAGGCGAAGAAAAAGGCAAATCAAGTTCCGCAGGCAAGAACAAAGGGTGAAGCGCGCCGTGTTGATACCCGTGTTAACAATGTTGATCTTGAAAAATACAATCAGAAGTACGAGGATATTGCACCTGCTTCACAAGTAAATGATTATCAGAAAAAACAGAAGCTCAATCAAAAGTCAAAACAGTACAGAAAGAAAAAGCCGCAGGGTATGCACTCACGCTCCAAGAAGGAAACGGAGGCTCAAAGGCTTGCCCGCATTGCAGAGCAGAGGAAAAAACAGCAGATTACTATTCAGATTCCCGATGAAATAACTGTGGGAGAGCTTGCAAATCTTCTTCGTATGACGGCTACCGAGGTTATAAAAAAGCTTATGGTACTCGGAGTAATGGCGACTGTCAATGAGGTAATAGATTTTGACACGGCAGAGATTGTTGCGACTGAGCTTGGCGCAAAAGTTAACCGCAAGGTCGAGGTAACGATTGAGGAGCAGATTATTGAAGAAGAGATTGAGGATGATAAGGACGCTGTTACAAGACCTCCGGTTGTTTGCGTAATGGGTCATGTAGATCACGGCAAAACATCCATTCTTGACGCTATCAGAGATACAGATGTAATATCCACTGAGGCCGGCGGAATTACCCAGGCTATCGGCGCATATCAGGTTGAAGTCAATGGGGAAAGAATTACATTTCTTGACACTCCGGGTCACGCTGCGTTTACTGCAATGAGGGCAAGGGGCGCTATGGCAACGGACATAGCGGTTCTTGTTGTGGCTGCCGACGACGGAATAATGCCGCAGACGGTTGAGGCTATCAACCACGCAAAGGCCGCAGGTGTTGAAATTATTGTAGCAATAAATAAAATGGATAAAGAAGGGGCAAATCCTGACCGCATCATGCAACAGCTTACGGAGCACGAGCTTGTTCCCGAGGAGTGGGGCGGCGATGTAATCTGCGTTCCTGTTTCCGCAAAAACAAAAATGGGTATAGATAAGCTCCTTGAGACCATACTGCTTGTCGCGGAAATGGCAGAGCTCAAAGCAAATCCCGATCGTACGGCAAAGGGTGTGGTTATTGAAGCAAAGCTTGATAAGGGAAGAGGTCCTGTTGCAACACTTCTTGTTCAAAACGGTACTCTTAATTCAGGAGACATTATAGTTGCAGGAACTGCCGTAGGCAAGGTAAGAGCAATGACCGATTACCACGGCAGGTCAATAAGAAATGCCGGCCCTTCGGTTCCTGTTGAGATTATGGGACTTGACAGCACGCCTATGAGCGGTGATTCATTTAACGCAGTATCTGACGAAAAGCTTGCAAGAGCTCTTGTTGAGCAAAGAAAGGCAAAGGCTAAGGAGGAGGAATTCAAGCTCTTCCAGAAGGTTACGCTTGACACTCTCTTTGACACGCTTCAGGAGGGTGAAATGAAAGAGCTCAATATTATTGTCAAGGCTGATGTTCAGGGTTCTGTTGAAGCTGTAAAGCAATCTCTTCTCAAAATTGAAAATGATGAGGTAAATGTTAAAATTGTTCACGGCGCGGTCGGTGCCGTAAACGAAAGCGATGTTATGCTGGCATCCGCATCAAATGCGATTATTGTCGGTTTCAATACTGTTGTTGACCAAACCGCAGCAGATAATGCGCAGCGTGACGGAATTGAAATAAAGACTTACGATATTATTTATGACGCTATTGAAGATATAGAGCTTGCCATGAGAGGAATGAGAGCTCCCAAGTACCGTGATGTCGAAACAGGTGAGGCTGAGGTCAGAGAGGTTTACAAAATCTCTTCTGCAGGCACAATTGCAGGCTCGCTTGTCACATCGGGCAATATCAAGCGTGACGGCAAGGTAAGAGTTATCAGAAACGGCAAACAGATTGCCGATGTTAAGCTTGCCAACCTCAAGCGTTTTAAGGATGATGTCAAGGAAGTATCATCAGGCTATGAATGCGGCATCAGTCTTGAGGGATGGGATGATATTCAGGCAGGCGATATTTTTCAGGCATATATTGTTGAGGAATACAGGGATTAATTATGGCAGGATTTCATATTGAAAGAATATCCGAGGATATTAAAAGAGAAATTATATCTATAATGCGCACGCTGAAGGACCCGAGAATCAGCGGTATGCTGACTGTTGTTAAGGTCGAAGTGAGCGGTGATTTAAGCTATGCCAAGGTATATATCAGTGCGATGGAAGGCTTTGACGCTGCAAAAAATGCCGTAAAGGGACTTGACAGTGCGCAGGGATATATACGAAAACAGCTTGGCTCAAAGCTTCATTTGAGAAAGAGCCCCCAGCTTAAATTCATTGCAGATAATTCTATTGAAAAGGGTATCAGTCTTTTTGAAAAAATTAAGGAAATAAACAATGAGAATTGATGTAAAACAGTGTGCAGAGCTTTTAAGAGAACATGACAATATACTCATATTGACTCATGCTCACCCGGACGGCGATACGCTGGGCAGCGGCTTTGCGCTATGCCGCGCACTAATGAAAATCGGCAAAATCTGTGCTGTTCTATGCGCTGATGAAATAGTAGAAAAGTATGAATATCTCTATGACGATATTGTTCCCATTCAATTCAAACCAGAATATATTGTCTGTGTGGATGTTGCCACACCTAATCTTTTAGGTGACTTAAATGAAAAATATCATATTAATCTGTGTATAGACCATCATTCGACTAATACCGATTATGCCGACAATCTTCTGCTGGATGATGCTCCGGCGGCATGTCAAATTATGTATGAGGTTATCAAAGAACTCGGCGTTGAACTTGACCGTGGAATAGCCAACTGTCTTTATACGGGACTGACTACCGATACAGGCTGCTTCCGCTACGCGTCAACAACGGCGAAGACATATCGCATTGCCGCCGATTTAATTGATCTGGGTGCGGAAAACGGCAGAATCAATCGTATTATGTTTGAGACAAAAAGCAAAACATACGCAAGGCTTGAAAGACTTGCACTCGAATCTATGCGCTTTTATGCAAACGAACGCGTTGCCGTTATTACGGTAACACAGGATATGTATAAGCTCACAGGCTCAAACGAGCAGGAAACAGAGTCGTTGGCGCCGCTTACGCGTCAGATAGAAGGCGTTGAAATCGGAATCACTATCCGCGAAAAAGCGGATGGTACTTGCCAGGCATCCATACGCACCTTTGACAGCGTGAATGCGTCAG
>CANQZA010000040.1 GCA_947628175.1 uncultured Clostridia bacterium
GGGAACAACAGGGCTCGAACCTGTGACCCTCTGCTTGTAAGGCAGATGCTCTCCCAGCTGAGCTATGCTCCCACATGGCATGCCGCTTTGCTTGCGACGAGATATATAATACAATAACTGTATATAAATGTCAATACTTTTTTTAGTTTTTTTGAACATTTTTCCATCAGAAATAAAAGCTGTAAATTCATCCGAAAAAGGCTCTGTCAGCAGCAAGAAAGCATATATTTTTATGACATCAATTTTCTTATCTGCTCAGGCGTAAAGGTATACATTTTATCACAAAAATGACATTCAACAGTCGTATTCTTATCCGAAGCTGCCATTTCTTCAAGAGCCTCTTTTCCCGTGGAAATAAGTGCAGCCTCCACTCTCGCTCTTGAGCAATTACACTTATACACAGGGTTGCTTTCGTCAAGCTTTTCAATATGGATATTTTTCATGGCTCTTTTTGCTATATTATCTGGTGTCATACCATTTGCGAGCATAACAGTAACGGGATCAATATCACGCATTGAATATTCAATTTTTTCAATGATTTCCTCCGGGCAGCCGGGCAGAAGCTGAATGATAAATCCACCCGCGGCAGCAACGGATAAATCAGGGTTAACAAGAACACCTAATGCGCAGACACAAGGAGTCTGCTCGGAAGTTGCAAAATAATGCGTTATATCCTCAGCTATTTCTCCGCTTATGATCTGTGTCTGACCGACATAGGGCTCTTTTAATCCTATGTCTTTTAAAACATAAAGATAACCATTATTTCCGACAGCACCTTTTACATCAAGCTTACCATGTTCGTTCAGCGGTATTTCTACCACAGCATTCTGAACATAGCCGCGACAATTGCCCTGACTGTCCGAAACAGCAATAATGGAACCGGCAGGTCCGCCGCCGCTGAGCCTGAGTGTTATGGTATCATCTTTTCCCTTAAGCATATCGCCCATCATGGATGATGCCGTAAGCAGTCTGCCGAGTGCAGCTGTTACAACTGCGGATGTTTTGTGAATTCTCTCAGCCTCACGAACAATATCGGTTGTATCGGCAGCGATTATTGCCGCACTGCCGTCTTCCGTTATATATCTTACAATTTTACTCATATCTATTTTCTCCTACAGACAAAATATATTCTTTCGCTGTCCTCTTTTGGAGGCTGTACTGTCAAATCGTCATATATGCCGACGATTTCAAAATCAGGCAATGACGATACAATTTCATCAACAGTATATGCCTTTTCAAAAAATTCCTCGCTGTATCTGTCATAATTTTTACCGTTGAAAATAAAAAAATCCAGTAATATTCTGACAGTATTGTCACCGATATACTCATTGTCCCAGCTTAGAAAAAAATCTTTCTCATCAAATATAAAGGCATTATCAGCCAAAATATTTTTGTGTTTGTAAACAGTATTTACATCAAAAACAAAAATTCCGTCTTTTTTCAGATTTAAAGCAACGCTTTTAAAGCATTTTCTGACACTTTCTATATCCTTAAGATGATTGATGCTGTCCAGACAGCAAATACAGAAATCAGTCTTTTTCAAAAGAGTGAAGTCGCACATATCTGATTGAATCAATTTAACCGTACTGCCGCAGGTCTGCGCAGCATGTGTAAGCATATCCTCCGACAAATCAATACCCGTAACATCATAGCCTTTATCTGAAAAAAGTTTGCACATTCTTCCGGTCCCGCACGCAATATCCAAAAGAGCGGTTCCCTTTTTATAACCACTAAAAAAGCCAGAAATGTAATCACTTCTGACTTCGTATTCTGCATTTTCAGTCAAACGGTCATAAAATTGTGCGAACACAGTATAACTATTCATTATCTTCCTTTTCTCTTAATCTTTCAAAAACTCTGTCATATCCGTCGCAGCCATATTGAAGTGACCTGTTAACACGACTGATCGTAGCAGTAGAAGCACCTGTTTTATCGACAATATCCGTATAAACGCTTTTTTCTGAAAGCATTTTTGCCACAACAAGCCTCTGGCTGATTGCCTTGAGTTCCTGAACCGTGCAAAGATCCTCAAAAAAATCATAGCATTCATCGGTATTTTCAAGGGAAAGAACCGCCTTGAATAAAAAATCAAGATTATCATCCTGAAGTCGTCTTGCCATAATGCACCTCCATAACAATTTTTTTTATTGTAACACACTAAATTGTGAAAGTAAAGAAAAATCCCCGAACAAGTCGGAGATTTAACAAAATATTCAATCTTTTATCAGCTCATCATAAAAATCAAAACAATCAAAGGTTGCAAAATAGTCCTCAGGTGTTTCCGAGCGCCTGATCAACTGAAAACTTCCGTCCTCTTTGAGGAGTATCTCCGCGCTTCTGAGCTTGCCGTTATAGTTATAACCCATTGAATGCCCGTGAGCCCCAGCATCGTGAATAAAAAGATAGTCGCCCATGGAAATTTCCGGAAGCATACGGTCTATTGCAAATTTATCACAGTTTTCACAAAGAGAACCCGTAACATCATACTTATGGTCACACGGCGCATTTTCTTTGCCGAGAACGGTTATATGATGGTATGCCCCGTAAATGGCAGGTCTCATCAGATTCGCAGCGCAGGCGTCAACGCCTATGTATTCCTTATGTGTATGCTTTTCATGGATTGCCTTTGTAATAAGAGCACCGTACGGTGCAAGCATATATCTGCCAAGCTCGGTATAAATTGAAACATCATCCATTCCGGCAGGCACAAGTATTTCTTCATATGCTTTTCTTACACCTTCACCGATGGCGAATATATCATTTGGCTCTTGGTCAGGTCTGTATGCAACACCGATACCGCCTGAAAGATTGATAAAGGTAATATGGACACCGAGTTTTGCTTTAAGGTCGGCGGCAAGCTCAAAAAGTATTTTTGCAAGAAGAGGATAATATTCGTTTGTCACTGTATTCGAGCATAAAAACGAATGAATACCAAACTCCTCAACACCCTTTTCCTTAAGAATTCTGAAAGCTTCATATATCTGCTCAGTGGTCATACCATACTTGGCGTCGCCCGGATTATCCATAATATCGTTTGTGATTTTGAAAAGTCCGCCGGGATTATAACGGCAGCTCATTTTTTTAGGCAACCCTGCACATGCTTTTTCAACAGCATCTATATGAGTAATATCGTCAAGATTTATAATACCACCAAGACCGTTGCAGTACTTAAATTCTTCAACAGGGGTGTCGTTTGATGAAAACATAATGTCATCACCTGTTGCTCCGATTGTTTTTGCAAGCATAAGCTCCGTTTTTGATGAGCAGTCACAGCCGCAACCGTATTCCTGAAGAATTTTGATTAAAAAAGGATTAGGCGTCGCTTTAACCGCGAAATATTCTTTATAACCTTTATTCCAAGAAAATGCCTTTTTCAGATTGCTTACATTTTCTCTTATCCCCTTTTCATCATAAAGATGAAAAGGGGTCGGGTATTGAGAAGCAATCTCCTGCACTTTTTCTTTTGTAACAAATGGTGTTTTTGCCATTATTCAAGTCCTCCTGCATCACGCACAGATTTTTCTATATCATTTTTTATTCCGTTAATCCCCTGCCCTGTCACCGCTGAAAAGGGCACAACGGGAACACTGTTTGCAAAGGCAAGCTCCTTTTTTGATGAATCAAGCCTTTGCTGATATTCTTTCTTCTTGAGCTTATCCGCTTTAGTCATAACGATTATAAAAGGTATACCCGTTTCCATTAAAAATGTTATCATGCCTCTGTCATCCTCGGTAAGCGGATGTCTCATATCAATAAGCTGAATAACAAGAGCAATATTTCTTCCCGAGCTAAAGTAGTATTCCATAAGCTCACCGAATCTTGCGTATTCCTGCCTGCTGATTTTTGCATAGCCGTATCCGGGAAGATCAACAAATTTCACATTGTCAACACTGTAAAAATTAATCGTTATTGTTTTCCCCGGTACTGAGCTTACTCTCGCAAGCTGTTTTCTGTTGAAAAGTTTATTAATCAGAGAGCTTTTTCCTACATTTGAACGGCCTGCAAAAGCAATCTCACACATATCGCTTGGCGGAAGCTGTGAAGGTAATGCGTATGAATGCTCAAATTCAGCTTTATTGTAATTCATAAATTCACCTATTGTGTAATTGCTGCAGGTGTTGTTTTTTTGCCCGCGACAATCACTTTTGACTCTTTCTTGTCTTTAATGTTCGGCAAGCTGCTTTCAAAAGCAATCGGAATAATATCCTCAAAAGAGGTTACCGTTACAAAATGAACGGCACTCCTGACTTCGTCCGATATTTCAATCAGGTCTTTTTCATTTTCGGCAGGAATAATGACAGTGGTACAGCCCGCCTTATAGGCTGCCATAGATTTCTCCTTCAAACCGCCGATGGGAAGCGCCTTGCCTTTAAGAGTGATTTCACCTGTCATTGCGACCTCGGATTTTATTGCGACTCCCGTAAGCTCACTCACAAGTGCCGTTGTAATGGCAAGACCCGCTGACGGACCGTCCTTGGGAACAGCTCCTTCGGGCGCGTGAATATGTATGTCCTTTGTTTTATAGAACTCGGAATCTATACCAAATACCTCTGACATAGAACGCACATAGGACACAGCAGTTTTGGCACTCTCTTTCATAACATCACCGAGATTGCCGGTAAGCTCAATTTTACCTGTACCGTTAAGCGCCGATATTTCAATGGGCAGCATGGTTCCTCCCACGCTTGTCCATGCAAGACCGTTTACTGTTCCAACCGCATTTTCAGTGCTTATTTTGTCGGAAAAATACTTCTTAGGTCCTAAAATTCTCTCAATATTTTTAGGAGTTACATGAAATACCTTTTTGCTTTCGTCAAGCTCTACAGTCGCTTTTCGGCAAAGTGCGGCAATTTCCCTTTCAAGCTTGCGAACACCTGCTTCACGGGTATATTCTTCTATCATGATATACAGTGCATCATCACTGATTTTAAACTCCCTCGCTTTGAGGTTATGCTTTAGCATTTCCTTTTTAACAAGATGCTCCTTAGCAATATGATATTTTTCTTCAGCAGTGTATGAATTAAGCTCAATGACTTCCATACGGTCATATAAAGGAGCGGAAATGGAAGTGGTATCATTAGCCGTTGTAATAAACAATACCTTACTCAGATCAACGGGGAACTCAATATAGTGATCGGTAAAGGTTGCGTTTTGCTCCGGATCAAGCGCCTCAAGAAGTGCAGATGACGGGTCACCTTTAAAATCATTTCCCACCTTGTCAATTTCATCAAGTAAAATAATGGGATTCATCACACCGCTTTTTATAACTGCGTCTATAATTCTTCCCGGCATAGAGCCTATATAAGTTTTTCTGTGACCTCTTATTTCAGCCTCGTCATGTATTCCGCCAAGGGCGATTCTTACATATTTTCTGTTCATGCTCTTTGCAAGCGATTTGACAATAGAAGTCTTACCTACGCCCGGAGGACCCGCAAGGCATATGATCTGACCTGAAAAAGCGGGATTTCTTTTAAACACAGCAAGCGACTCAACAATTCTGTTTTTGACTTTATCAAGACCGTAATGCTCCCTGTCAAGAATTTTTCTTGCTTTTTGAAGATTGATGCTGTCCTTTGTAAATTTTCCGAAAGGAATTTCAAGACACTTATCTATGTAATTTCTGACTACTGTACCCTCGTGTGAGCCGGATGGCATTTTCATCAGTCTGTCGCACTCTTTGAACAGCCTGTCCTTAATTGCATCACTGCACACGAGCTGCGCTATCCTTTTTCTGTAATCATCTGCTTCTTCAATAGGACTCTCACTTTCACCAAGCGTATCGGCAATTACCTTCATTTCCTCTCTGAGGTAATATTCACGCTGGTTTCTGTCAATTTCCTCTTGAACTTTTTCATGAATTTCCGCCTCTATTTGAAGCGTCGAATTTTCCCTTTTCAGCAATACGAGAAGCTGTATCAGTCTGTCAAGCGGATTAATAGACTCCAGTACAGTCTGCTTTTCAGAATACTCAATCAAAGTATTCGAGCAGATAAAATCTGCAAGCTCACCGCTTGATTTGATTGAAATGACCTTTGCTATGATTTCGTTGCTGATTTTCGGAACAAGATTTGCGTACTTGTCAAACTCTTTTTTTACCGCACGCCGGTATGCCTTTTCCTCTTCCGTATCACATTCGTAATTTTCATTTTCTACAATACGGATTGTACCGCTCACAAACGGTTTAAACCTTGTTAACGCAATCAGTGCGCCCCTGCTGAGTCCTTCCACAACAACTCTCAGATTTTCACTGTTTGGAATTCTTACCATCTGTTTAATATGGCACACAACACCAATATCATACATATCATCCATGCCGGGATTATCAACTGACGCATCCTTCTGGCAAACAAGAAAAACCCTTTGGTTGTTGTTCATAGCGCTTTTGAGAGCCTCAACACTCTTTTTTCTTCCGACATCAAAGTGGAGCATCATATCCGGAAAAACAACAAGCCCGCGCAAAGGTATAACCGGTAAATCAACTATATTTTCAGTAGAAATGTTTTCATTCATAATAAAACCTGCTTTTAGTAAATTAACTAAATTATATACTAATAAAATAAAAAAGGCAACACTCCATTACGCTTACTCAGCTATAAATGTCACCTTTTTTTAATTATTTAAGCATTTTTGAGCGAAGACGCGGTCAAATTTTTCTGTTGCTTGTTCGGATTTCTCAGAATAATCGGCTCGTCACCGTTTTTGACTGAATCTTCCGTAATAATTATTTTTTCAACAGTGTAATCACTTGGAATTTTAAACATCAAATCTGTCAGTACAGATTCAAATACGCTTCTAAGCCCTCTTGCACCTGTTTTTCTTTCAAGGGTTATATCGGCAACTGCCTCAAGCGACTCCCTTTTGAATTCCAATACAACGCCGTCCATTTCAAACAGCTTTTCATACTGCTTGACAATTGAATTTTTAGGCTCAGTCATGATTCTTATAAGCGAGTCACGGTCAAGATTATCCAGAACCGTAATAACGGGAATTCTTCCAATCAGCTCCGGTATCAATCCGTATTTAACGAGATCATGCTGAACCGCCTGCCGTAGAATCTTACCATCTTCAACTTTAACAGAATCCACATTAGCTTCAAATCCAAGTGACTTGCTGCCTATTCTTTTTTCTATAATTTTTTCTATTCCGTCAAACGCTCCGCCGCATATAAACAGAATATTGCTTGTATCAATCTGTATGAATTCCTGCTGCGGATGCTTTCTTCCGCCTCCAGGAGGGACATTGGAGACGGTTCCTTCAAGGATTTTCAAAAGAGCCTGCTGAACACCCTCACCGCTGACATCACGGGTAATAGAGCGATTTTCGCTCTTCCTTGAAATCTTATCAATTTCATCAACATAGATAATGCCGCGCTGTGCTCTTTCAATATCAAAATCGGCAGCCTGAATAAGCCTTAAAAGAATATTTTCAACATCCTCGCCGACATATCCCGCCTCTGTAAGCGTTGTGGCATCGGCAATCGCAAACGGAACATTCAATATCTTGGCAAGCGTCTGAGCGAGCATTGTTTTTCCAACACCTGTAGGACCTAAGAGCATGATATTACTCTTTTGCAGCTCGACATCACTGTTTGCACCGCTGTAAATTCTTTTGTAATGGTTATAAACAGCGACAGAAAGCGTTTTTTTGGCGTCGTCCTGCCCGATAACATATTCATCAAGCTTTGCTTTGATTTCCTCAGGCTTGGGAAGGACAGAATCCTTATCATTTGAAGTATGCGGTCTGCCGACCGAAGAGGTTTCCTCAATCAAATCATGACAAAGACCGACACATTCATCACAGATAAAGACACCGGGACCTTCTATCAGCTTATGAACCATTGCTTCGGATTTTCCGCAAAAAGAACATCTTGCTATATTTTTGCGGGAATCGTCTCGTGCCATAAAATCTACCTCAAATTATCTTTTATCAATTACTTTATCAACAAGACCGAAATCAAGAGCCTCCTGAGCAGAAAGCCAGTTATCTCTGTCAGTAGCGGCAGTGAGTTCCTCAAGTGTTCTGCCGCAGTTTTCAGCCATAATGGAATTCAACTTCTTTTTCGTTCTGAGAATATGCTGTGCGGCAATTTCAATTTCGGTTGCCTGACCTTCTGTTCTGCCTAAAGGCTGATGAATCATGACCTCCGCATTAGGCAGGCAGATTCTTTTGCCCTTTGCACCGCTTGAGAGAAGAAATGCGCCCATTGAAGCAGCCATACCGACGCAAATTGTAGATACATCACACTTGATATACTGCATTGTATCATAAATAGCCATACCGTCCGTAACAGAGCCGCCGGGGCTGTTTATATAAAGGCTTATATCCTTTTCATTATCCTGTCCCTCAAGGAAGAGAAGCTGTGCCACAACAAGAGAGGCTGTTGTGGAGTTAACCTCGTCGGAAAGAACAATTATTCTGTCATTGAGCAGACGCGAATAAATATCCATAGAGCGTTCACCGGCGCTTGTCTGTTCAAGAACATAAGGTACTAATGCCATGCAAATCACTATCCTTTACTTAATTATTATAAATTTATTGTTACTCTTTAACTGCCGAATTAACAATTAATTCAACGGCTTTTCTTGTCTTTATGTCACTTTCAAGCTGTTGCAAAGAAACAGCGTTTTTGATCTGATCGGCTTCCATTTGATACTGCTCTGCAAGTTTTTTGATTTCCGCTTCAATTTCATCTTCGGAAGACTCAATCTTTTCCGCCTCAACAATCGCCTCAAGAGCTATTGATGCCTTGACCTGATTTTCAGCGCTTGTTCTGAAAGAAGCCTTGAATGTTTCCATATCCTGACCTAAATAAGAAAGATATGTATTCAGGTCCATTCCCTGCATCTGAAGCCTGTAGCTGTATTCGTTTATCATTTCATCTGTCCTGTGGTCATACATACACTCGGGGACTTCACATTCCATATTATCAACAACCTGCTCAATAAGCTGGTTTTCAAAGTCTTTTTTAGCCTCTTCCTCTTTCTTTTCGGAGAGTTGCTTTTTAATATCCGCTTTTAATTCATCAAGCGTGTCAAATTCAGAAACATCTTTTACGAACTCATCATCAAGCGCAGGAAGCTCCTTAGTCTTTATCTCGTGAATTTTACACTTGAATACAGCATCCTTGCCTGCGAGTTCAGGTGCATATTCATCAGGAAAAGTAACATTAACATCGAACTCGTCGCCTGCACTGTGACCAGCAACCTGCTCTTCAAAGCCGGGAATAAATGAACCTGAACCGAGCTCAAGCGGATAATTCTCTCCCTTACCGCCTTCAAATGCAACACCGTCAACAAATCCCTCAAAATCAATTTCAGCTGTATCACCCATTTGAGCGGCTCTGTCCTCAACGGAGATAAGTCTTGCATTTCTGTCGCGCATCGTATCAATTTCCGCATCAACATCCTCGTCAGTTGCCTCAGTAGGAAGCATTGCGGCTTTGAGCCCTTTATATTCACCAAGCTTGACCTCGGGGTAAACGGTAACTTTCATTTTCATTTCAACGCCCTCTGCCTTGCTCATAACAGGAACTTCAAGATCATAAGGAGAATCAACGCTTCTGATACCTGCTTCTTCAATAGCTTTTGATACGGCTTCGGGATATACGATTTCAAGTGCCTCTTCATAAAATGCCGCCTCACCGTAAACCTTTTCAATCATCCCCTGTGTTGCCTTACCTTTACGAAATCCGGGAATCTGGATTGATTTTCTCTGCTTTAAAAATGCTGATTTGCACGCGTCGGTAAAAACCTCGGGTGTTACCGTAACCTCAATTTCATAAACATTTGTGTCTATTTTATTAGATGATTTAAGCGCCATAATAATGACCTCCTAACAAATTTTTCTAATACTGAAGTGGCATTATACCATATATCGCAATCAATATCAAGAATTTTTAAAATTTCTTAACAGGATAAGGCGTAAAATTTAAGCTGTCGGCAGATACTAATTTAAAATCAATACCGTCAATGCAGCCATTAACCGCAAATCTTGTTGCCATACCGTGAAGATGCCCGTAATAGCATTTTTTTATACCTTTTTCTTTTAAAAGATTTAAAATTTCAAAACAGTTTTCATTTAAGGTAACGGGCGGATAATGCAGAAAAACAATTTTTTCATCCCTTGAGGCTGATTCAATTGAGGCTTTTAAACGCATTACTTCTCGGTTAAGAACCTTTTCATCCTTTTCTTCCTGAGAATCAAAAAACCAGCCTCTGCTGCCGCATATTGAAAAATCAGCAAAATCATACGAATTATTATGGAGAAACGATATTGTATCAAAACCGTTATCCGTAACAAATTTATTCATTTTAGTCAGAGTGTTCCACCAGTAATCGTGGTTGCCCTTTAATATTATTTTTTGACCGTTGAGGGAATTAATATATGTAAAATCCTCAACAAGCTCATTAAAATTCATTGCCCAGCTTATATCACCGACAATTACAACATAATCCTCTTTTTCTACTACGCTGTTCCAGTTCTTTTTGAGTCTGTGCGTATAGTTTTCCCAGCCCTGAAAGGTGTCCATCGGCTTATCGGCACAAAAAGACAAATGCGTATCAGCAATAACATATAGTGACATAGCGCTCCTTGAATAAATATATAAAAATTCTCTAATAATATCAATGAAGGGAGTGAATTAAAATGGATGAAGAAATTAAGGGAATTACCTGCAATGTAAAAAATTGCATTCACCATGACAAGTCGGATAACTGCCATGCCGGAAAAATTTTTGTCGGAACTCACGATGCTACACAGACTTCTCAGACAGCATGTGAAACATTTGAGTGCTGTGAAAATTGTGAATGCCAGTAATTCTAAAAATATACGGCCCTGTTTTCAGAGCCGTTTATTTTTTACAAATCTAACAGTTTAAATACCATCTGTGCCATATCATTTTTATTGCAGACATTTGAAAATCTTACAGATTTATCTCGCAGCGACGAAATCGGAGACGGAATGTCCGCACCGGTTATCCTGTTAAGCTCATCAACCATATCGAATTCATCCAGTTCAGGGACTTTGCCGTCAAGTACTGCATGGAGAACACTTGAGGAAAATTTATATGGTGATGCGGTGGAATCAATAACAGTCGGTATATCGTCACCGGTTGATTTTACATATTCATCATACACCTTTACAGCGACTGCTGTATGTGTATCGCACAGATAACCATAATCATCAAACAGCTCTTTAATTGTATCGTCAACACTGCTTTCGCTCGCAAAACCGGCATCAAACAATTGCTGAATTTCAAATATCAAGTCATCTGAAACAGTGTATCTTCCTTCTGATGAGAGTTTACCCATAAGCTGCGAAACCACCGTATCCTTTTCACCGCTCATATGATAGAGGAGTCTTTCAAGATTAGAGGAAATAAGAATATCCATAGAAGGTGAAGTCGTTGTATAGAATGCTCTGTTCTTATCATATGTTCCCGTTTTCAGAAAATCAGTAAGAACATTATTTGCGTTAGAGGCGCAGACAAGCTTTTTGACAGGAAGTCCCATACACCTTGCATAGTACGCCGCAAGTATATTTCCGAAATTACCCGTGGGAACAACAACATTTATTTTATCACCGTTTTTTATTCTGCCTGCCTTGACCATATCGCAGTATGAAGAAAAATAATAGACAATTTGCGGAACAAGTCTGCCCCAGTTGATTGAATTGGCTGAGGAAAACATCATATTCTTTTTTTCGAGTTCCTTCTTAATCTGTTCATCTGTGAATATTGACTTTACAGCATTCTGTGCGTCATCAAAATTACCGTTTATCGCACACACTGAGACATTGCTTCCCTGCTGGGTCGTCATCTGAAGCTTCTGCATAGGAGACACGCCGTCAACAGGATAAAAAACAAGTATTTTTGTATTGTCAACATCCTTAAAGCCCTCAAGAGCGGCTTTACCTGTATCTCCGGAAGTGGCAACAAGAATAACAATTGTTTTTCCGCCGGCAGTTTTTTTAGCTGATACAGTCATAAGATAAGGAAGAAGCTGAAGGGCCATATCCTTAAAAGCGCATGTAGGGCCGTGCCACAGCTCAAGAATGTTTTTATTTCCCGATATATTTACAGTCGGCGCTATTTCGGAAGAAGAAAATTTTTCTGCCGCGTAAGCGCCCTCAACACAATAATCAAGCTCTTCGTCACTGAAATCCGTAAGAAATTCCCTTAAAACCGTTTTTGCTCTTTGTATATAACTCATCGGAATCATAGATGAGATTTTATCCTGCGAAAAAAAAGGAATCTCGCACGGAACAAAAAGTCCGCCCTCACTGCTGATACCCTGTGCAATTGCCTGAGAAGCAGTCACTTTTATTGATTTATCCCTTGTTGATGTATAAAACATAATGATTCTCCTAAATAAAAGTATAGTATATTCTATAATAAGTTAAACGCATTTTCAAGGTGTTTTATTGATTTTATTTCATTATTATCGGTATAAACTTCTACAACATCAAATCTCGGCTGTAAAGCTGTCTGATTTTTTGACAAATATATCTTTGCACTGGCAATGATTCTCTGTTGTTTTGCATAGTCAACAAATTCCCTCGGCATCGCAATGCTTTTACTGTCTCTTTGCTTCACTTCCACAAAGCACAAATATTTTCTGTTTTTTACTATGATGTCGATTTCACCGAAGCGTGTCGCAAAATTAACATCTACAAGCCTGTAACGCTTTTTTCTAAGATAATTTACCGCTTCGATCTCCCATAGCTTTCCTTTATTATTCATTCTTTAATACTTTCTTTAAAAATGTTTTTCTGTGAATTTCACAAATGCCGTATTTTTGTATCATTTCATAATGAAGTTTCGTTGCGTATCCTTTATGCTTTTCAAAACAGTAGCAGGGATACTTTTTTGCCATTTCAAGCATATATCTGTCTCTGCTGACCTTGGCAAGAATCGAAGCAGCGGCTATATTCGCGCTTTTTGCGTCGCCCTTTACAATATCCCACTGTTCTATAGCAAGTCCCGGTTTTTTATTGCCATCTATCAAAGCGATATCAGGTTGTATTTTCAGTCCCTGCACAGCCCTTCTCATAGCAAGAAATGTCGCCTGAAGGATATTTATTTCATCAATTTCGCTTTGCGTGGCATACGCAATACTGTAGGATAAACATTCATCGATGATTTTATCAAAAAGTATTTCCCGTTTCTTTTCAGTGAGTTTTTTTGAATCATTTACACCTTCAATAACATGCCCCTGCGGCAAAATGACGGCTGCGGCATATACAGGACCTGCGAGAGGTCCCCTGCCCGCCTCATCTATACCGCAAACAATTTTATATCCGGCATCCAATGCCTTGTTTTCATATTCAAGCCAATTCATAATCACGGTAATTCCAAGGTAATTCTGCCAAGGAGTCCTCCTCTGAATTCATCACATATAACAGCCGATGCTCTTGCAAAATCAATTTCTCCGCCTTTAATAAGAAATCCCCTTTTTCTGCCTATCATTTCAAGGATTTGCCAGCCCGGTTTTGCAACAATGTCGTTAAGTTTATATCTCTGTGTTATTGCCTGCGGACGCGTTTTGGAGAGCACCTCAAGCAGTCTGCAGGACAGTGTTTCCATATCTGTCACTTCATCTTTAACAGCGCCTGTAAAAGCAAGCCTGTCACCAACCTGCGGATCATTAAACTTGGGCCACAAAACACCCGGTGTATCAAGAAGTTCAATTCCGTTACCGACATCAAACCACTGCTGCTGTCTTGTAACACCTGCCCTATCGGCAACTTTTGCGCGGTTTTTGCCGGCCATTCTGTTAATAAAAGATGACTTGCCGGTATTCGGAATACCGACCACCATTAATCTGATAGGCTTACCCGACATTCCTCTTGACTCGTTTTTTTCAATGACATCGCAAAAAACCTTTTTAACTGCGGGGAAAAAGGCACCTATTCCCTTTCCTGTCCGGCAGTCAACGGCAAGAGCTGTTATACCGATTGATTTATAATAATCAATCCATAACCGTGTTGCGTCTGAATCTGCAATGTCACATTTATTCAGCAGAACAATTCTCGGTTTATTTTTTATCATCGTACCAAGCTCCGGATTTGAAGAACTGTAAGGAATACGAGCGTCAAGAATTTCAACAGCGCCGTCAACCAATTTGAGACTTTCACCGATTATGCGTCTTGTTTTAGCCATATGACCGGGAAACCACTGAACAGTCTGTTTCTGAAAATCAGCCATATCTATATCCTTTCATCTGTAAAATCAATCATATTGCCTGCGCGAATCATACGAGCCTAACTGCCGATTATGATGATTTTCACATTTATATCCTAACATAAATTTGATAAAATTGCACGACTTATAAAAAAAGCCGCATACAAATGCGGCTTTCAGGAGTATTTTTACTGAATATTCTCTTTTACCTTTGCAGCCTTACCGACACGGTCACGCAGATAATAAAGTTTTGCGCGGCGAACCTTACCTGAACGAATAACCTGTACATCAACAACATTAGGTGAATGAACCGGGAAAACTCTTTCAACGCCTACACCGTATGAAAGACGGCGTACAGTAAAGGTCTTTGAAATACCTGAGCCTTTGATTGCGATAACTGTACCCTCAAACATCTGAATTCTCTCACGGGAACCCTCACGGATGTTAACAGATACCTTAACTGTATCACCGATATTAAACTTAGGTAACTCTGCTTTTGTGTTATCTTTTTCAATTAATTTAAGTGCGTCCATTTTTCTTCCTCCTAATTATTTATCGGATGTTCTTAACAGGAAACTGAAAGCGGACCATCCTCTTAAATGCTCAAACGCAGGCATTATAACGCGTTGCAAGAGATACAACGGAACAAATGCTGTATTATATTATCACATAACATATTAAAAAGCAAGTATTTTTTACCTGAAATTCCTATAATTTTTATCAAGCAGGGAAATTCTGCTTATACTTTTCCATTCAAAATCCGTATTAATAAGCCTTATAATTGTATCAAACAGAAGTGAAGGGTTGAGATTTTTGTCACCGCCGGCAAGTAATCTTATATTCAAAACGATAAATCCGTCCCGCAAAGAAATTGAATATCTGTCAATAAACGGCTTTATATCCGTCTCTTTGAATATCCTCTTTTTACCTTTTTTTCCCTTTTTCAACGCAAAAATTTGCTCTGATTCAAGAACGCCTTTTATTTTTTCAAGAGCGGAATTGTTATCACTGAAGAGAAACTTATATACATAATCGGAATAGGCGATTTCAGCGCAGTCACGAAAATCGTCATAAACCTCTGCTATTTTTATTCCTTCGGGCAAGACGCTGTTCAATCTATTTTTTATTTCCTCATTGGAAATCTGTCCGACTACTCTTATATCCACGCTTTCGCACATACTCTCGACTCCCAATGAAAGCGGAAGTGAGAAGCTCATATACGGATGAGGATTAAAACCCTCTGTATACCACAGCGGTATATCCGCTCTTTTTAAGGCTCTTGCCATAGCACGGTTTATATCGAGATGACTGATATATTTTGCTCTGCCCTCTTTAGAAAAACGAAGTCTAACCTCTCGCATCACACTTACCTCCGTTTAACTTATTTGCGCCGCAACCTGCGCATTTTACGCGGCAGTGCTCAGTCACCTGATTCATATGAGCTTTTCTGTTCTCATTTTCAAGAAATTTTCGACTTACTCCGAAGTCAAGATGATCCCATGGCAAAAGCTCCGAAAACGCTCTTCGTCTGTGCGTATAAAAAAACGGATCAATACCGTTTTCCTCAAACGCCTGCATCCATTTATCAAATTTAAACTGATCATCCCACGAATCAAATTTACACCCGAGTTCAAACGCGCGGAGAATAACTTTTCCAAGACGCCTGTCACCGCGTGCAAGAACACCCTCAAGAAGAGATGTCGGCGTTTCGTGATAGGAGACTTTAATTTTTTTTGACGGTATGGATTCAAGCAGATGCTTTTGCTTGCGCTTCAGTGACTCCATACTGTCTTCAGGCTCCCATTGAAAAGGCGTAAACGGCTTCGGGATAAATGATGCGCATGAAACAGACACCTGAACCCCTGTCCCCTTTTGTCTGTTCGGATTATTGTAAAACGCATGCACTACCTCCATGGCCAGGTTGGCTATTCCTTCGATATCCTCCATGGTTTCAGTCGGAAGTCCCATCATAAAGTACAGCTTAACAGATGTCCACCCGTTCTCAAATGCCTTTGTACAGGTATTGAGTACCTCATTTTGTGTAACATTCTTATTAATGACATCACGAAGCCTCTGCGTTCCTGCCTCAGGCGCGAAAGTGAGACCGCTTCTTCTGACCTTATTGAGTTTATCTACCAATTCATCGGAAAAATTATCCACTCGCAGACTCGGAAGCGACAGATTGATATTTTCTTTGACAGTCCAGTCAATAAGCGTTGTCAGCATCTCGTTTACTCTGCTGTGGTCCGAGGTGGAAAGCGAACAAAGAGAAATTTCATCATAACCGGTAGAGTCAATCAACTCTCTGCATTGCCTGTTAATGGTTTCAACGCTTTTTTCTCTTATCGGTCTGTATATAAATCCCGCCTGACAGAAACGGCACCCTCTTATACAGCCTCTGAAAATTTCCTCAACTGCTCTGTCGTGAACAATATTGATAAACGGAACAACAAATCTCTTTGGATAAAAGACCTTGTCCATATCATGCACAATGGCTTTTTTTATCTTTTCGGGCGCGCCGTGCATGGGGACAAGCTCTTTAAGAGTACCGTCATCATTGTACTTATCCTTATAAAATGACGGAACATAAACACCCGTAATCTCCTTTGCTTTTAAAAGGAATTCCTGTTTTGAGGAATTATTTTTTTTGCATTGCTTTAAAAGGTTAATAAGTTCATTTGTGCTGTCCTCCCCCTCGCCGAGAAAAACAATATCCACAAAATCGGCTATCGGCTCGGGATTACAACAGCATGGCCCGCCGACACAGATAATCGGGGTAAGAGGTTCCCTGTCTATCGCTTTAAGCTCTATATTGGCAAGATCAAGCATATTGAGCATATTTGTATACGAAAGCTCGTACTGAAGTGTAAAACCAATCAGATCAAATTCATCAAGGGAATCACCGCTTTCAAGTGCAAAAAGAGGAATATTATTTTTTCTGAGCTGCTCTTCCATATCATTATCGGGAGCAAACACTCTCTCGCACCAGCTATCATCCCTTTCATTGACAAGGGCATAGAGAATCTTCATTCCCAAATGACTCATGCCTATTTCATATGTATCGGGAAAGCAAAAGGCATATCTTATATCTACTTGATCCTTATCTTTCATTACGGCATTTAATTCACCGCCGATATACCTTGCGGGCTTTTGAACATACTGGAGTATTTTTTCGACTTCCTTTTTCATACCGACCTCAATTATTAATATAAAATGCAAATAAGTATATACATATCAAAAATAGTGTGAATGATCTATACATTATAATAAGATACAACGACAGTGCAAAAACAACTGCCAGTGTCACAAGACTGAGAATTTTAGCTGCCTTTTGCGAATAAAGATATACTATTCTTCCTCCGTCAAGCGGATAAGCAGGCAGAATATTAAGAAAAAACAGGATGAAATTACCGGCATCTCCGATTAACAAATACAATATCAGATTTATAAGCGGACCTGACAACAATACGGCAAGCTCTTTGTGTTTTGAAAGCGGACAGGAATATTTAAGCGCAAAGCCGTAAAAAGAAAATCTTAGTATATCAGGATAACCCTTCACCAATATAAGCGCAAGCAAATGACCTGTTTCGTGAAGTGACGAGAAAAGCAAAATATATATAAGCTCGCGCGCGTTCAGCATTGCGGCAAAGCTGAGCATTATAATAAATGAATATTCTATGATTATTTTACATTTGCCAATGTTAAAGCTCACAGTATCACCGATTAAATAATACTGCTTTATAAAAATAAAAATAACAGCTTTTTTCTTATGCTGTTATTTTCTTTTGTCTATATAGCTTTGAAGAATTACGACCGCGGAAACTGCATCAATTGTTTTTCTTCTCTTATTTCCCCGAATATGATTTGATGTGAGAATATCGTTTGCAATAACAGTTGTAAGTCTCTCGTCCTCATATTCAACAGGAAGGCTTATCCTTTTTTTAATCATCTCGCCAAGTTCGGCACAGGCATGAGCGCGAAAGCCATAGGAGCCGTCCATATTACGCGGCATGCCGATTATAATTTTTTCAGGTTTTTCCTTTTCAGCCACTTCAATTATCTTATCAACAAGCTTTGGAAAATAGCTCTCAAAAATAACACCGTATGCGCTTGCGAGTATTTCATTCTTATCACAAAAGGCAATTCCCGTTCTTGAATCACCATAGTCAACAGCCATTATCTTCATATTAACCGACCGATTCGGGAACGGTTTTGAGCCGTTCCCGAAATATAATTATTCCTGCTCTGATGTTTTTTCATTATCCTGCTTTGCCTCAGTTTGCTCAGTTGTGTCAGGTGCGGCGGTGCTATCCTGCCGAGCATCAGTTGTTGGTTTGCTCTCGTTCGGAGCGGCAGTTGTTTTTTCATTCCCGGAGGTAGTGCTGCTTTTCTTCTCGGTAGTCTCTGAATTACTGCTGTTATCATTAGAGCTGTCATAACTTTCACTGTAATGACCTCCGCTGCAGTATCCCGGAAGATTATCAACATCATACCAGCCATATCGCCCTGTTCCCGATCTTAATTTACCACAGGAAGGGCAATAGGAACGGCTTACTATACCGTCACATTCAGGGAATTTGGTCTCATATTCACTGCCGTTTTCATCAAGCTTTTCATAAACCTGTGACATAACGGTTTTCCATATAGTACCGCTCGGATTTCCGGAAAGATTATAAAAGATTTCCTTGGGAATATCATATCCGTACCAAACTGCCGCAATATAATCGGGAGTTCCCCCGACAAACCAGCGGTCCTTATCATCATTGGTAGTACCTGTTTTACCAAAGCACTCAATACCCGAAAGTTTATAAGAAGTACCCGTACCCTGCGTCATAACAGTCTGAAGAAGTTTGTTCATTACCCAAGCGGTATTTTCATGCAGCGCTTCTTCTCTTGTGCTTTCAGGCTTCCTTTCAATGATCACATTCCCCTGACTGTCCTCTATTTTATAATAACAATACGGCTCATAGTAATATCCACCGTTTCCGAAAGCAGCGTAGGCAGCAGTCATTTCAAGAACAGTGGCTCCGTTTGTTAAAGAGCCTATTGCCATCGGACCGTAATCAGGATCCCTGACACTGTCAAGTGTTGAGATATGGAAATTTTCGCTAATGAAATCGTAAGAATAGTCAACGCCTATTTTATCAACCGTTCTGCCTGCGATTGTGTTAAGGGACTGCGCAAGACCGTATTGCAGCGTTACATAATTGGAGGAGTAACCACCTCCCTGGTTGACAGGCCAAGGCTCTCCATCAACCATTCTAAACGGCTTATCCTGAAGGATGGTTGACCAGTAAATCTGGGTGTCGTCCTCTCTTCTGCTCTTTTCAAGCGCCGGACCGTAAACGGAAAGGGGCTTTATTGTAGAACCGGGAGGTCTTTTTGACTGTGTTGCGCGGTTCAGGGCAAGTGCTTTGTCTTTTTTACCTGTGCCTCCGATAACACCGAGGACAC
>CANQZA010000041.1 GCA_947628175.1 uncultured Clostridia bacterium
TCTGAGAACGAACTGCTTGCGTTCAAAAATATCTTCAATGACTGGTACGCCGATGATAGCAATTGAGCCTGCCTCCTGAGGGTTGAACTTCAAAAGAATAGCTCCCGCATAGGTCAGAAATATACCGAACTGTGCCGCGGCACCGAGAATAAAGCTCTTAGGATTTGCAATGAGCGGACCGAAATCCGTCATAGCACCGATTCCGAGGAATATGAGAGGAGGATAAATGCCGGCCTTGACTCCGAAATACAGATAATCAAGAAGTCCTGCATCACCCGCTTTTACCAATGTAATAAACTCGCCTATATTGTGATATCCCACATCAAGGTTTGCACCCGGGATATTGGCAAGAAGCATACCGAAAGCAATCGGCACCATAAGAAGCGGCTCAAAGCCTCTTTTAATTCCGAGATAGAGAAATACAAACGACACCAAAAGCATTACCGCATTCTTCCAGCCGCCGTCTGCCGTAAAAAAGTAGGCATAGCCGGAATTGGAAAATATATCAACAATGGCCTGCCATACGCCTTGAAGTACCTCCATAATCTACCTACCTCCTAAAACGGTCTTGTATTATCCGCAATTGCGGCAGCAGCCCAAGGATTTCTGCTGCTCACCTGTTTTCTTCTTATACTTCTGACTACTGCCGCAGGTCCCTCCTGCATTGCAATAGCCGCCGCAATTGCAACAACAATCTCCGGACTTATACCTGTTTCCACAACAGGAGCAGGTGCAGCGCAACGAACAGGAGCTGCCGATTTAGGAACGGGTTGTACCATTTTATCTGCCACCATTTTGTTCTCCGTTTTCTTAATTGACTTTTTCTTTGCGGCCTTTTCGGTATTGGAAACTATAAGACCGAAAGCATAAAATATTGCTATTAAAAGCAAAAGCATCCCCAATACAATAACCACACCTGAAATAATAACTGTGGCTGTGAATTCGGTATCTGCGCTCGGAACTATCATTGTAATTGGACGCAACACAAATCCCCCCATTTTGTAAATGATAGTGTTATTATAAATCATATGATACGATATTTCAACGAAAAATTATTTTTTTTTCAAATATGTCAAAGTGAATAAAATATCTTAAAACGGCTTGATTTATTTTTGAAATAATATATAATGGATATAGTTAAGGGGGATAAAACTATGACGGAGAAAACATTGATAATTGCCATTTTGGTTGCTTTGATTATTCTTTGGATTACGGAAACGCTCGGAATGACAAAGACGAGCAAAATCATAGGCGGTGCCATTGACCTTGGATTTGCTATTTTAAAATAAGTAAAGTCTTTATACCACGGAATCACAGCATCCTGCGTTTTTTCAACGCGGGATGTTTTTTTATACTCAATTTGAAACCGCGACTGTTTTAGAGTCGAGCAATACTATGATTTTTTTAACATATTATGTGATATATTCCCTTACTTTTAAAAAAAACAGGTGATATATTATAAAAAGGGATGTAGCAAGTACTTTCTTTAATCGCTTGCGAAACCGATGATATTAAGGAGATGTTTTATATGGAAAGCACACTTCAAAGCAGCAGCCAAAAGCATGTTAAAGTATCTGAATTCATAGCATACATCGTAGCTGTATTTTTCTACACAAATATGACAGGCATGGTCGGCTCTTACAGAAGCGCATATCTTGTTGATATTCTGAAACTCCCATCAAATCAAACCTCGCTTTTCAATGTACTTACAAGCATTATTCCGTTTGTGCTCAACTTTTTTATTGTTATGTACATAGACGGAAGAAAAATGGGAAAAAGCGGTAAATTCAGACCCATAGCTCTTTTGGTTGCCATTCCCATGGGAATTCTTCTTGTTCTCAGTTTCTGGACTCCTAAGGCGCTTACCGGAACATTATTGATGATTTATCTTGTAACAGTTGCCGTTTCGTGGGCAATATGCAACACCTTGGGCAACACTGTAAATATGGTATCGGTAGTTATGTCTCCCAATCTTAAAGAACGCGACACCGTTATTTCGTTCAGAAGTATTTCCTCTGCAATAGGAAACTCCGCACCGCTTGTTGTTATTTTTGTTTTAGGTATATTTGTTAAGGATACCGGAACACAATACATTATCGGTTCCGCGCTTTGCGGTGTTGTTGGCATTATAGCAGTCCGTATCGGTATGCGCACCGTAAAAGAACGCGTTGCATACACCGCAGAAAAGAAAAATCCGCTTGTCGGCTTCAAAGATATATTAACAAATAAATACGCATGGGTTATCATCGTTTCCGAGTTTCTCAAAAGCTTCAGAAATATCGCAACATTTATGGGCCCGTTCCTTGCCGCAGCACTTCTCGGCAGTACAGACAAGTTTCTGCTCTTCGGTCTGCCGACGGGAATAGGAACCGCCGTGGGTATGCTCATAATCAATTTTCTGCTTAAAAAATTCAATTCAAAAATTCTCTATATTGCAAGCGGCATTTATTCCGTTTTGGTAAACACAGCGGCTTTTGTCGTCGGGTATGTTTATTTCTCCGGCGGCGAAAAGGATAAAGCACTTCAAATCGTATTCATTTTGTTCCTGTTTCTTATCGGTCTGCAGTTTGGCGCCTCAAACCTTCTTCCTACAATGTTTCAGGCTGATGTTCTTGAGGTTATTGAGCTTAAAACAGGCAAAAGACTTGATGCTTCTCTGCCGTTTGTTATCAGCATCGGCACAATGATAAGCGGTACAATCGCAAGTGCGCTCTCCCCGCTTATTTTATATGATGATCCTTCAAAAGGCTGGAAATCCATTATCGGTTATCAACAGGGGTTGATAGACGGCACTGCCCAGTCCACGGAAACAAAAATCCGTCTTCTGTTTTTCTATACGGTTTTCCACGGTCTTATGATGTTTTTGGCGGGTGCCCCTTTCTTCCTGTATAAACTTACGGGCAAAACAAAAGATGACATTCACGAGCAGGTTCTCAAAAACCGTGAAAATAACGAATGAGCTGATTCAAATAAAAATTCATCCGGCTTTTCTGCATACACAAAATTATTTAAGAAATAAAAATAATAAATAAAATTTTGTATTGCTTTTTTTTCTTCAATACTGTATAATACGAAACAGTATGCAGGGTTGTCCGAGCTGGCCGAAGGAGCACGATTGGAAATCGTGTAATGCTTCAACGAGTATTCGAGGGTTCGAATCCCTTGCCCTGCGCCAGAAAAAATCCCAAAACCGTGTTATATCAACGGTCTTGGGATTTTCTTTTTCTATATTCAGTTTATAATCCAATACTGAACCTTCCATATTTTCATGTTTTGAGGATATTGAGGATATACAAGATTGATTTCACAATCAAATTATGTTATGATTATGATATAGTTTTGAAATATATTTTAAAAAGGAGAGAAAAAATGAAAAGCATTAAAAAGTATATTGCGGAATTTATCGGTACTTTTGTACTGGTACTTTTCGCTTGCGGAACTGCCGCCGTAGTAGGCTGTTCTGCTGAAAACGGAACAGGTTATCTGCTAACGGCGCTTGCTTTCGGTCTCGTTATCGTAGCTATGGCCTATTCAATCGGCAATATTTCCGGCTGCCACATCAATCCTGCTGTATCAATCGCTATGCTCATCAGCAAAAAAATGTCATTTGTGGATTTTATCGGCTATGTAATAGCACAGTTTCTCGGCGCTACCGCAGGTGCGGCAGTTCTTATGGCACTTGTAGGCAAGGAAAGCGGTCTCGGTGCAAACGCCCTTTATAATGGTAAAATAGGCATTTCATTCATTATTGAGGTTATTCTTACATTTGTATTTGTACTTGCCATTCTGGGTGTAACTTCCAAAGCAAGTAATTCAGGTGTATCAGGAATTGTAATTGGTCTCACGCTTACGCTGGTTCATATTCTCGGTATTTCTTTCACAGGTACATCCGTAAATCCGGCACGAAGCTTCGGCCCCGCTCTGTTTGTGGGCGGAGATGCGCTTTCCAATGTTTGGGTGTTCATTCTTGCACCTCTGGTAGGTGGAATTATTGCAGCACTTGTTTATAAATTCCTTGCCGATGAAGGTGAAAAAGAATAATACTCCGTAAAAAATTCACATAATATGCATCTGAAAGCCGACCGCTTTTAGGTGCATATTTTTTACTGTCATTTACACATACATTTATTTCTAACAGAATAACTTGACAGAATAACGCGTTTAGGCTATAATTTTTACAATATATAAAAGCTGTGACAAGAAATAGTAAGTGTCTCGGATTTTCAGAGAGAGGGCGGTCGGTGCGAGCTCTTATTGAACAGATACCCAACCTGTCTTGGAGCTGTGGACCGAAATTTAAGTAAGCTTCATCGGGTGCTCCCGTTACAGAGCTGTGGCATCGAAAATGGATTCTGTGCCGAAAAGTGCGGATTTTATCCGAATATAGGTGGTACCGCGGACATATATAAGTTCGCCCTAAACTGATTTGAATATCGGTTTAGGGCTTTTTATTTTAAAAGAATATATAGAAAAGAGAGGTATGATTTATGAAATTGGAAAAACTTGTCGGTGAGCGTTTTCGTGAAAGGCCGTCAGACTGCATCATCGACAGCCATGCTCTTATGCTGCGTGGAGGATATATGAAAAATGTGGCAAACGGCATTTTTTCATCCTATATGCCGCTAAAAAGAATAACAAAAAAAATTGAGCAGATTCTCCGAGAAGAAATGGATTCCATAGACGGGCAGGAGGTGCAGTTTCCCGTTGTAATGCCTGCATCACTTTGGCAGGAGTCCGGCAGATATGAGAGCATAGGCAAAGAAATGGTACGCTTTAATGACCGTGGCGGCAGCCCTCTTGTACTCGGAATGACACACGAGGAGGCAGCGGTTGAGCTTGTGCGTGATTATGGACAGAGTTACACGAAATATCCTTTTATGGTCTATCAGATTCAAACCAAATTTCGTGACGAGGCACGACCGAGAGCGGGACTTATACGCGTGCGTGAATTCACAATGAAGGACGCCTACTCCTTCCACACAAATCAGGAGGATTTGGAAAAATACTATGAAAAATGCCATAAGGCTTACGAGAAAATATATAAAAGAGTCGGATTACCTCAGGTTATCTCCGTTGCCTCTGATTCGGGAATGATGGGCGGCAATCTCTCACACGAATTTATGCTGCTCACACCTGTCGGAGAGGATTCAATAGCCATATGCACCGAATGTGATTATCGCGCGAATATGGAAGCAGCCGAATGTATAGTTTCCTGTCACAGAGACAGCATTTCAGAAAAACTGACTTTAGTTTATACCCCCGATATTCATACAATTAAAGAGGTGTGCGATTATCTGCACTGTGATATAAAAACCTCCTGCAAGGCAGTAGTCTATCAGCGCAATTCGGATGACAGCTATGTGGTTTTATTTATTCGCGGCGATCTTGAGGTAAATGAAACAAAACTGACAAATTATTTAGGCTGTGACATTCATCCTGCGATTATCACCGAGGAATGCGGACTGAAGACGGGATATATCGGTCCTGTTGATTTAAAAGGTGATTTTACTGTATTATTTGACCGTTCTCTTGAAGGTGCAAACAATCTCTCCTGCGGTGCAAACAGATGTGAATACCACTATACGGGTCTTGATATGCAGCGTGATATCAAGGATGCGGAGTATCACGATTTTGCAAAAATACAGGAGGGCGGCATCTGTCCTCATTGCTTGAAACCGTCAATTACTGTTTCACGAGGAATCGAAGTCGGCAATATTTTTCAACTCGGAACAAAATATACAAAATCCATGAATATGACCTACACAAACAGCAACGGTGAAACAAAATATCCTGTTATGGGTTGCTACGGTATCGGAGTCGGTAGGCTTGCCGCCGCCATATGCGAAGCGCACCATGACGATTACGGACCGATATGGCCTATTTCGGTTGCACCGTGGCATATTCATCTTTGCGCTGTCCGTTGTGATGATTCTGAGGTTAAGGCTTATGCCGACAAGCTTTACGACGATTTGCGCAACAGCGGCATTGAGGTCATTTACGATGACCGCAGGGTCAGTGCAGGCGTTATGTTTTCAGATGCGGATTTGCTCGGCGTTCCGTTCAGGGTTATTGTCAGCCCGAGGAATATCAAACAGGGAAAAGTCGAAATAATCTCCAGAGACAAAAGCTTTTCCGCAAGTCCGTCTATGGATTTTGCGAAAGATGAAATCTTAAAAATTCTGGCAAATGAAAAGCGTAATCTTTCGTTATAAAAATTCATTCATGATTTGTAAGAAAAGGACCAATGCGTCAAAAAACATATAACAATCTATATTTTATTAAATATTAAGGAGAATGATTCATGAGTCATGTTTGAGGTAACTGCTCGGTGCAGTAATAAATCTGATAACGATGCATCGAGTAGAAAAGTTATCCGTTGACTGCACCGTATCGTAAAATATCATAAAATACGAAAAGGAGTAGTTATAATATGAATAAAAAAGAATTAATTTCAAACTGGTTGAAGGAGGAAAATCTTGCTCCGATTCACGGCTGGGATTTTTCGCACATAAGCGGTAAATTTGAGTCGGAACAGGATTTGCCTTGGAACTACACTGAAGCGGTGAAAAATCACTTGAATCCCGAACTTTCACTGCTTGATACAGATACTGCCGCAGGTGAATTTCTTTTATCTCTCAAGCACCCGTATAACAAAACGAGTGCAACGGAATTTTACCCGCCTAATGTGAAACTGTGCAGAGAAATTTTATTGCCGCTCGGAATAGATTTCAGACAGGCAGATGCAAGCCGTACATTGCCGTTTGAGGATGAAAAATTTGATTTGATAATAAATCGCCACGGAGCTTATAATCCGGTGGAAATTCACCGCACACTAAAAAACGGTGGATTTTTTATCACAGAGCAGGTCGGTGCCGAAAACGACAGAGAAATCGTTCAATTGCTCCTGCCGGATATAAAAGATAGCCCTTTTCCTCATCAGTATCTTAATATTGCAGTCCAAAGATTTAAAGAATGCGGATTGTCAATCGTTGATGCACAGGAGGCATTCAGACCAATAAAATTCTATGATATTGGAGCACTTGTATGGTTTGCTCATATCATTGAGTGGGAATTTCCCGGTTTCACCGTAAATCGTTGTCTTGATAATCTGCTGAAGGCTCAGAATTTATTGGAAAGAAACGGTGTAATAGAGGGAAAAATACACCGATTTTTTCTGATTGCGAAAAAAGAGTCATAAACTTTATTGTTGTACACAATCCCCGGATGTTTCGCAAAGGCATTTGGGGATTTCTCACGAATTCCGCCGATGCGGTAACTTTATATTGACAAGTTGAAAAAGTCAGTGTTATAAATAAGGCAGGAGGATGAAAATATGAACAGGCCAAACATCATCGTTTTTCTTACAGACGATCAGGGATACGGCGATTTAAGCTGTATGGGTACCACTGATTTCAGAACACCTAACATAGACGCAATGGCAAACGACGGCATCCGCTTTTCCGCAATGTACTCCGCATCTCCCGTCTGTTCGCCGTCAAGAGCAGCTCTGCTTACAGGCAGATACCCCGCAAACGCAGGTGTAAGAGCAATTCTCGCGGGCCACCGAAGAGCATCCGGACTTACTCCTGAAGTTCCCACAATTGCCACCGTTCTCAAAAAGCTTGGATACTGCACAGGGATATCGGGCAAATGGCATCTTGGACTCAAAGACGAATGCCGACCAAACAGCAACGGATTTGATGAGTTTTCGGGATTTCTTGCAGGATGTGTTGACTATTACTCGCACATTTTCTACTGGGGAATGGCGGACGGAAACACAAATCCCACACACGACCTTTGGGAAAACGAAAAAGAAGTATATGAAAACGGCGAATACATGACAGAAAGAATAACAAGAAAAAGCATTGATTTTATTCAAAGGCATCATAATGAGCCCTTTTTTCTCTATGTTTCATATAACGCTCCTCATTACCCCATGCACGCACCTGAAAAATACATAAAACGATTTGCGCACCTGCCTAAAGACAGACAGATCATGGCCGCCATGATAAGCGCGGTAGATGACGGAGTCGGAGAAATAAGAGCGGAGCTTGAAAGACAGGGTATCTTAGATAACACAATCCTCTATTTTCAAAGCGATAACGGTCCGTCACGGGAATCAAGAAACTGGCTTGATTCAACGGAAGATTACTATTACGGAGGAACTGCGGGCAAGTTTACAGGTCACAAATTCAGTTTGTTTGAAGGCGGAATAAGAGTTCCGGCAATCCTTAGCTGGCATGGTCATATCAAGCAAAGAGTTGTTGACTCTCCTCACATTGCAACCGACATTTTTCCCACAATACTTGAGCTTTGCGGCGGCGACTGCGCTGACTATGTGCTTGACGGCAAAAGTCTTGTTCCCCTTATTGAAAATAAGGAGGAGTGTACCCACGACTATCTGTTTTGGGAAATGGAAAACCAGACAGCGGTCCGAAAAGGAAAGTATAAGCTTGTGCTAAACGGTCAGCTTATTGAGGGAGAGAAACCCAGAGCGGCTGTCTTCTTATCCGATCTGGAAACAGACCCGTCTGAAAAACACAATCTCGCCGATGAATTACCCGAATTATGCAGCGAGATGAAAAGCAAAGCGCTGAAATGGAGAGAAAAAATAGAAAAAACTTGGAAAGAAAAATTTGAAAAAAACTATATGAATTTAACATAACCCATATAAAAAAGACAATAACCATATTTTATACCGTATCATTTTGTCCCGCCATAATTTGCATTATGCCGTTTATCAACCAAATATGGCACAAAAGTTTTAATAAATATTCGGAGGAATTAAGAATGAAAAGAATAAAAATTTCAGCTGTTATTCTTTGTGTTATAATGTTGTTTTGCTCGTGCGCAAACCAACCTGCCGCAAAAATTGAAACGAATAAATGGAATACAAATTATAAGTATGTTCTTGTTCACGGTCTTTCAGGCTGGGGCAGTTATGACATTCGATACAAGTTTATGCCTTACTGGGGAATGTTCGGCGGAGATTTAATAAAATATCTCAACAAGCAGGGATTTGACTGCTATGCCGCATCTGTTTCACCCCAGGGCAGCGCATGGGACAGAGCATGCGAGTTATATGCACAGCTGACAGGCAGTGTTGTTGATTACGGCAAAGCGCACAGTGAGCAGTGCAATCACGAGCGTTTCGGCACTGATTACAGTAAAAACCCGCTTATAGACAAATGGGACAGCGACAACAAAATCAATCTTATCGGTCACTCCTTCGGCGGAGCGACTGTACGACTGCTCAGCGAGCTTATGGCAAACGGAAGCGAGCAGGAAAAAGCCACAACTGATGAAAAAGAGCTTTCGAACCTATTCAAGGGATCAAAAGCTGACTGGATTTACAGCATAACTACGCTTGCCGCTCCTCACAACGGCACAACCGCATATAATGTTGATTCATCCGATAGTGAATCCGATACAATCAAGGATAAAGTTCATTCATTTTTGTCCAGCCTTGTTTCTGTTGCGAGCAAAGATAATAACGACGGAAGAATTAAGGAAGACAATGCGTCGTACGATATGTACATTGACAATGCGCTAAAACTTAACAGCAGTATAGAAACTCTTGAAAATGTGTACTACTTTTCCATCGCATGTACTTCAAGCATTCAGAATGATGACGGAACATATTCTCCTGATGAGAGCAAAACCGAATCTTTATTTATCAACAGCGCAAAGCTTATGGGAAAATATAAAGGTGTAACCGAAAGCGGATTTGAAATTGATGAGAGCTGGCAGCAAAATGACGGGCTTGTTAACACAATTTCCGCCAAAGCACCGTTTGGCGCAAAGCAAAAGGAATATGAGGCGGATCATGTTTCAACAGGCGAATGGAATATTATGCCTGTTTATAATGGGGATCATATGTCGCTTCAGGGCGGATTATTCAAGAAAAATGATGTTAAGGAATATTATACTGATTTGTTTAGTATGATTAACAGACTTTAAACTCTAATACAAATCTTATTACAATAAATCACCTGCTTATTTCAGATGGAAACAGGCAGAAGCTTTCTGCGTACAGAGTGTACACAGAAATTATTTGTGCTGTTCATCATTAGAAATACAGACCGTTATAATTTTATTTATGAACACCGCTGATGAACGCACTTCATCAGCGGTGTATTTTATTCTTCAAAAGACATATTAATAAATTAAACCGCAGGCTCAGGAATAAAAAAGAAAGAATCTATTTGTCAAGGCTGATTATGAAAAAAGAATTCCAAAACCCCGGATATCCGAACAAATCGGATTCCGGGGTTTTTTCAATCAAGAACCTGATAATAGCTGGAAAAATGATTCAGCTTTTCCTCAAATTTATCCTTTGGCTGTTCCTTTGGTACTTCAATCGGATATTTTCCCGTAAAACAGCCGTTGCAAAAACCGCACACGGAATTTTGCGCAAGGTTGTTGGTAGCCTCTACAGAAAGATAACCCAGACTGTCAACACCGATTATATTGGCAATTTCATCAACTGTATCATATTTGCTGGCAATGAGATTATCCTTTGAGTCAATATCGGTGCCAAAAAAACAAGGATACTTAAACGGCGGCGAGGATATACGCATGTGTACCTCTGTCGCGCCCGCCTCACGCAGGAGCTTTACAATCCGTGCCGAGGTTGTTCCGCGGACAATGGAATCATCTATCATAATGACTCTTTTACCCTTGATATTTTCTTTTACGACATTCAGCTTTATTCTTACGGCATCTTCTCTTTGCCCCTGGGTCGGCTGAATAAAACTTCTGCCTATATATTTATTCTTTATAAATCCTACACCGTATGGAATTCCGCTCTCTTTTGAATATCCGAGAGCCGCGTCCAGTCCCGAATCCGGAACACCTATTACAATATCGGCGTCAACGGGATGTTCCTTTGCAAGAAAGGCACCTGCCCTCATTCTTGCGTGCTGAACGGATGAATGTTCAATAACCGAATCAGGGCGTGCAAAATATATATATTCAAAAACACACATTGAGCTTTTGCCGGTGCAATGCGTCTCAATAGATTTTACGCCGTCTGTTCCTATTACAACAATCTCTCCCGGCTTTATATCGCGAATAAATTTTGCTCCCACCGTATCAAGCGCACACGATTCCGAAGAAACAACCCATGCCCCGTCATCTGTTTTGCCCATACAAAGCGGTCTGAAACCGTTGGGATCACGAAAAGCAATCAGCTTAGTGGCAGTCATAACGACACAGGAATACGCTCCCCTGAGTGTAGACATAACCTTTTCAATGGCTTCCTCCGTATTTTTACTTGTCAGGCGTTGGGAAACGATTGAGTACGCTATGGATTCCGTGTCGGAGGTGCCGTGAAAAATGCCTCCTCTAAGCTCAAACTTTTTCCTCAGCTCGGGAGCATTAACGAGATTGCCGTTATGCGCAATTGCGAGATTACCCTTTATATGCCGTATGACAAGCGGCTGTATATTATTGGCATTTTTTCCTCCTGTTGTTGAGTAACGGACATGACCTATCGCCATATTTCCCATACCAAGGTCATCAAGCTGCTGATTGCCGAACACATCGGGAACAAGCCCGTCCCCTCTTTTATGCCTGAATATTCCGTCATCATTGACAGCTATGCCGCAGCTCTCCTGTCCCCTGTGTTGAAGGGCATAAAGCGCAAGATATGTTGATCTTGCAACATAAGTCGTTGTATTCTCAAAAATACCGAAAACTCCGCATTCCTCGTGAAGATTATCAAACATTTTATTCTCCCGTTATTTTAGTTAGGCGTATACAAATTAGCGTATGGTCTTGATGTTGCCGGAACAAGCTTTTTAAACTGCTTTGACATCACTTTATCATAATCGGTATCAAAATATTTGCAGTACTTTTTCACATAGCTTTCCAGTTCTTTTTTATCCTGCTCATCAAGGTTTGTCACCTTGATATTGGGGCTCAGATTTTCCTTTGGAAATGAACCTCTTACAAAAATCTTGCCTCCGTGCATACCGGAAGCGCAGTGCGTGCCGAACAGCCTTTCCCCCCGTTTCATTCCGAGTCCGAGAAGAACAATAGTTCCACCTGCCATATATTCCCCTAAAAAGGAACCCGCATTTTTACCGATGACAAGAACCGGTCTCATCCGGCGAAATTCTTTCATATGAATTCCACCGCGGCATGCAACGCCTGTTTTAATATAAATCTGACCGTCGCGCATACCGTAGCCCATAGCGTCTCCTGAATGACCGTGAACAATGATTTCACCGCCATTCATTGTATTGCCCACAGCATCTTGACAGTTACCGTAAACAATCACCTTTCCGCCGTTGAGGTAGCACGCCATATCGTTTCCGGGAGTTCCGTATATCTCAACTGTCTTATTTTCATCAAGGGCGCAACCGATATAACGCTGTCCGTTTACATTCTTGACAACGACTTTATTACGCTTTTTAAGCTCCTCTTTAATCTGACTGTTTACCTTTTCATAATGGGTAAGCCCGGCTTCAATAATCATATATGAACGCCTCCTCTCAGCTTACTGATTCTCGTCTGCCTGTCAAACATAAATATTGACGGATCATCCATAATATCGCCCTCGAGCGTGTCAAGACTTACCCTGTTTGAAATAAGATTTGTATACAATCCCGCATTTATGCTTGCATTAATAAGAACATAGCCGACAAGCCTGTCACCCTCAAATATCAGGCGCTTATAGACATCACCGTCTTTTTTTATCCTGTCTGAATACTGCTCACCGGAAGCATTTATAAGACCGCAGGTACATATCCTGAGTCCAAAGAAATCAATGGCATTTACGGAATATGTACCGTCTATAACTTCATCTGCGCCTGCCATTTGAGCCCCCGCAACAGTTCCCTGCTGCACGGCATTGGGCCAAAGAGCAATGATTTTATTTGAACCATCAAGCATATCAACAGATACACAGCAATCACCTGCCGCATAAATATCAGGATTACTTGTCTGCATTGTGCCGACATCGGTGACGATACCCCGATTCACCTCAAGCCCCGCCTTTTCAGCCAGAAGTGTCTCAGGTCTTACACCGACGGCGACGACAAGCAAATCACAAGCAAGCTTTTTGCCGTCTTTAAGAATGACTCCCGTAATCTGTTTCCCCTTTGATACCGCCTTTACAACAGTATTTTCAAGATGAAATTTAATTGCGTTATTTTCAAGATGCCTTTTGACCTGCTTTGCGGAATTCGCGTCAAGAATTGACGGCAGAACTCTCGGTGCAAGCTCAACGACATCAACGCTTTTACAGATTTTTGAGAGTCCCTCGGCAGCCTTCATACCTATAAGACCTGCGCCGATAACAACTGCCCTGGTTTTCTCATCTGCGGCTTTTTTTATCTGTTTTGCACTGTCAAGTGTCAAAAAGGTATACGCATTTGCCTTTCCTGCAACATTTTCCATAGGCGGTACAAACGGTTTTGAACCTGTACATATACAAAGTTTATCATAAGGGTAGTTTTTTCTTCCCACCTTCACATTCTTTTTGTCCGCATCAATGGCAGTTACTTTTGATGATGAAACAATGTCGATTTTCTTTTCCTTATAATAATGCGTCCTGCGCAGATACATATCCCCCTCTTTCACCTTTCCCTTAAGGTAATAGCTGATTGACGGGCGTGAATACGGCAGATACACTTCATCTGTAAGAACTGTAATTTCACCGTTTCTGTCATGCTTTCTGATTGATTCCGCAGCGGCAAGCCCCGCAGCAGATGCACCGATAATAACATATTTCATCACTTTGCACCTCCCGCTTCAAGCCAAAGCAACGCTTTATTGGGACAATTTTTAACACACGCAGGTTCATCGCCTTTGCAAAGATCGCATTTATACGCTATATTTCCTGTTTTTATACATCCTATAGGACATACGGCAAGACATGTCATACAGCCTATACATTTATTTTCGTCTACGGAAACAATACCTGTCTTTTTATCCTTTGTCATCGCGCCTGTTATACAGGCCTTTACACACGCAGGATCATCACAATGACGGCAGTTGACAGCTACGGATGCAGTTTTTCCGCCGTACACCGAAATCCTGCTTACAGGCTCGGGATTCTCTGACTTATATGCCTTTATAATATCCTTTGATTTTGAATGAGCCGTTTTGCAATAAACCTCACAAAGGCGGCAGTTAATGCAAAGCTCTTCTCTTGCGAATACTTTTTTCATAAAAACTACCTCCCTATTCACCGGCATGCTTGATGCCGAGTATTTCAAGCTCTTTATCGCTAAGTCCGATACCGCGGAGCATAAGCCTGTTTCCTCTGAGCGAATCAACGGAATTAATACCCATACCACCCATAATTTCTTTAATTTCACGATTCCAGGCGTTAATGAGATTTACTACTCTTTTATGTGCGATTTCAGGGTTTAATCTTCTTGTAAGATCTTCCCGCTGTGTTGCGATACCCCAGTTGCACTTGCCTGTATTGCAGGTCTGACACATATGACATCCCATGGCAATGAGCGCGGCCGAAGCAATATAGCACGCATCCGCACCGAGTGCAATGGCTTTAACAATATCAGATGAGCAACGGAAAGAGCCGGCTGCTACAAGTGAAACTGTTGAACGGATACCCTCGTCACGCAGTCTCTGATCTGCGGCGGCAAGCGCGAGCTCGATCGGTATTCCGACATTGTCGCGTATTCTTGTAGGAGCGGCACCTGTACCGCCCCGGAAACCGTCAATTACAACTATATCCGCGCCGGCACGGGCACATCCCGATGCAATCGCAGCCACATTGTGAACTGCTGCAATTTTAACCGAAACAGGTTTTTTGCCCTCAGTTGCCTGCTTTAATGACCAGATGAGCTGCCGCAAATCCTCGATGGAATAAATATCGTGGTGAGGCGCGGGAGAAATTGCATCCGAGCCTTCGGGAATCATACGGGCATTTGACACCTCAACATTTACCTTTTCACCCGGCAGATGTCCTCCTATACCCGGTTTTGCGCCCTGTCCTATTTTAATTTCAACAAATTTAGAATTATTAAGATATCCTTTATGAACACCAAATCGTCCAGATGCCACCTGAACAACAGCACAGTCTCCGAACTCTGTTAATTCGGGATGAAGTCCTCCCTCGCCCGTATTAAAAAGCGTTCCGAGCTCTTTTGCCGCCATGGCAAGAGATTTCTGAGCATTCATTGAAATGGAGCCAAAGCTCATAGCAGAAAACATTATCGGCGTTTCGAGCATAACCTGCGGCGGCATTTTTGTTATTGATTTGCCCTTCTTTTCCACTTTAAGCTTTTCAGGCTTTCTTCCGAGAATGGTGCGTATTTCCATAGGCTCACGCAGCGGATCTATGGAAGGGTTTGTGACCTGTGAAGCATTTAAAAGAATTTTGTCCCAGTAAATAGGATACGGCTTAGGATTACCCATTGCCGAAAGCAGAACCGAACCCGTTTCTGCCTGACGGCATATTTCCTGCTGATACATAGGAGTCCAGTTAGCGTTATCGCGATAATCACAGACATATTTTTCTATACGAAGAGCGCCCGTAGGGCACAGATCAACACAACGGTGGCAGGCAACACACGAATTGGAATCTGCAAGAACTGTTTTGCCGTCGTCATCAAAATAATGACATTCGTTTGAACACTGGCGTACACAGCATCCGCAGTTAATGCAACGCTCCTTATCACGAACGATGGTAAATTTTCGCGGAATAAAACGAATCATCAGTCCTCGTCCTCCTCATCATCAATTTCAAGAGGAACAAACACGGGCTCCGCACCCGATACAGACCATACCTGCTCTGGATCCGGACAGATTATTCTGATAGCCGACTCCTCAGAGGCAAAATATGCCCTGTTGCCCTTAGTTGCCGCAGTTAAAGAGCGCAGCTTTAATCTGTCATTTATAGCAAGAAGTCCCTTGTTTGAACCAAGAATAACGGAAAACGGTCCGTTAACCAGCGCACCGTTATATATAGAGCGAAGATTTGTAAAATACTCTTTTCTTTCGCTGTCCATTTTGTCAATCTCATCCCATTCGGGTGCTGTGAGAACATCGGCAGCCACCTCAATCGGAAGGTTATGATGCCTGATCAAATGATCAAAAAGATATGTTATTACCTCCGTATCCGTCTGCATTGTGCATATGTAGCCGAACTGTTCAATATATCTCCTGTTTGCGTCATACGATGATATTTCACCGTTATGAACAATGGACCAGTCAAGTATATTAAACGGATGAGCTCCTCCCCACCAGCCGGGTGTATTTGTCGGAAATCTGCCATGAGCAGTCCATATATACGCATCATATTGATCGAGCATATAAAATTCACCAACATCCTCCGGAAAGCCGACTGCCTTAAAGCAACCCATATTTTTACCGCTTGAAAAAATATATGCACCCTCTATTTCGTTATTGACTCTTGTAACGCACTGGGCAACATATTCCTGCTCGTCAAGGCGGGCGTTTTTCATTCTGACTCGGTTTGCCTTGCCGAAATATCTCCATATATCAGGTCCTTTTTCAATAGCGGAAATTTTCTTTGTCGGAATTCTCTCCGCAACATCAATGTTGAAATGCCTGAAAAGATAATCCTCACAGGACTTTCTGGCGTCGCTTGTTTCAAAAAATACATGAATCGCATATTCATCCTTGTGTTCAGGATAAATACCATAAGCAGCAAAACCGCCGCCGAGACCGTTTGAACGATCGTGCATCAGGGCGATTGATTTGATAATCTCCGAGCCGTTAATGAGATTACCTTTCCTGTCAATAATGGCAGCAATCGCGCAGCCTGAAGGAATTCTGATATCTCCCTCTCGCAACATATTCATCTCTCCTTTAAGGTGAATGATAAAAACCTATGCATAAATTTTACACCTATTTAAGGCTTTCAGTCAATAATTATGAGTATAGAAAATAATCGTAAATTTAGAATAAATTATGTATAATTTCACATAAGATTTTTAAATTAATTCAAATATCCGTATATTTATACGCATATTTTTGAGTTCACTGTATGTTTATAAATAAACAGTACCCGTGCGCTTTTATAAAAACGCAAAAGCTCCGGCAATAAAACCGGAGCAAGTAAGCGACTTTTATATTACTCTTGTTCACCCTGCATTGCGTCAAATCCGACTTCTCCCGTACGAACCTTGACTGCATTTTCACAATCATATACAAAGATTTTACCGTCACCGATTTCACCTGTATAGAGCGCTTTTCTGGCAGCATTGACCACATCGTTAACAGGAACGGCGGCAACGACAATATCGACCTGAACCTTGGGTTTGAGATCCATATCAACCTTTACACCTCTGTAATACTTGTCTTTGCCCTTCTGAACACCGCAACCCATAACCTTTGTTACAGTCATACCCGTAACGCCTATCTTGTTCATTTCATCCTTAAGGGCATTGAACTTTTCCTCCCTGCAAATAATCTGCACTTTTGACAGTTTATGCTCGGAAGCAGAATAAATTTCAAGAGGCTGAACCTGCGTTGTAACGGTGACAGGAGACGAGACTGCGCTTTCCATCATATTAAAGCCTGCATAAGCGCTGTCAAGTCCATGCTCATAAGAATCAAGTCCTCCGATTTCCTCTTCCCTGCTTACTCTGAGACCTATTGTCTTTTTAAGAATTACGAATGCAATTGTCATTACAACAATGGTATAGCCTGCGATCGAAATAAGACCGAGGAGCTGTACGCCTATCTGATGAAAACCTCCTCCGTAAAAAAGACCACCGTCTGTTGCGAAAAGACCTGTTGCAATTGTACCCCACATACCGTTGACAGCGTGTACTGCTACAGCACCGACAGGATCGTCAACATGAAGCTTTTTGTCAATAAATTCGACCGCAAGAACTACAAGAATACCTGCTACAATACCTATAACCGAAGCACCCAGAGCGTCTACCGACGCGCAAGGCGCGGTTATTGCGACAAGACCTGCAAGAGAGGCATTGAGTGTCATGGACACATCAGGCTTGCCATCCTTAATCCAGGTAAAAATCATTGTTACACAGGATGCAATTGCAGGCGAAATGGTGGTGGTAAGAAATACCGATGCGAGCGAACCGACACCGTCTGCAAGTGAAACACAGGCTGCACCGTTGAATCCATACCAGCCAAACCAAAGAATAAAGCATCCCAAGGCGCCGAGTGTCAGTGAATGACCGGGAATAGCGTTTACCTTTATAACCTTGCCGTTTTTATCACGGTTATATTTGCCGATACGCGGGCCGAGAAGCGCCGCTCCTATAAACGCGGTTATACCACCTACCATATGAATTACTGTTGAGCCGGCAAAATCAATAAATCCAATTTTGTTAAGCCAGCCCTGGCTGTTCCAAACCCAGCCTGCTTCTATCGGATAAACTACCGCGCTTATTAATCCCGAGTATATGCAGTATGTGATGAATTTTGTTCTTTCTGCCATTGCACCTGAAACGATTGTTGCCGCAGTGGCACAGAAAACGAGATTGAACACAAAACTTTTTGCGTCAAAATTTGAAAAATCCGTAAAGATTTTTAGATTGGGGACACCGATTACTCCCATTACATAATCTTCTGCAAGCATCAGGGCACCGCCCAGAAGCATAAACATAACCGTTCCAATACAGAAGTCCATAAGATTTTTCATGATGATGTTACCTGCATTTTTTGCTCTGGTAAATCCTGTTTCTACCATTGCAAAGCCGCACTGCATAAAGAACACCAACGCCGCACCGATGAGAAACCAAACGCCCCATACATCATTGCTGATACTTTCCAATGTCATTTTTTCTCCTCCTTTTAAATTATGTTTGTATGACAAATAGAAATAAAAAACAGGGTATCCGTTTATGAAAACGGACACCCCATTGTGTCTGAATAAAAGTATCAAACCGGCATCTGCGTCATACAGACGCCGGTTCAATAAATGGCATATGCCATAAGAGAGGGTTAATTAATATCTGATGATATACTCATCAATCTCCCACTGTGAAACCTTTGTACGGTAATCATCCCACTCAGCGGTCTTGCCTTCAATATAAGCGTTGAATACATGATCGCCCACAGTTTCCTTGATAAACGGATCTGCCTTTGCTGCCTTAATTGCCTCCTCAAGCGAGCCGGGAAGACAGTCAATTCCTCTTTCCTCAAGTTCCTCCGGTGAGAGTTCAAATACATTGAAATCAACCGCAGGAGC
>CANQZA010000042.1 GCA_947628175.1 uncultured Clostridia bacterium
ACCATTCTATCCCTCCAAATAACTGCTTGTGGAACGGACGCGCTCCGATTTCCAATTCATCTCATCAAAAAATTGTGAATAAATCCACTTCCAGCACTCATTTTACACCCCAAGCGGCAGCATACACCGCAAAGGCGCACTTTTCAATTTTTCCTCGGCTTTGTATCAAACTCTGCAAAACTATATCCAAAATATACTCCCCAGAATGCGGATTTAGAAGTTTCAGCGTGGCGGGGCGAATGATTTCTCTGTGATATTGATTATCTGTGTCGCCCATTCTTTCATCCCAGTCATCTGCCAACTGTTCCCACAAGATTCTGCTTTGTTCAACCGGTTCATTACATCGTTCCATCTGGTATACTCCTTGTTTTCAAAAATAAACACCGCAACTTTGTATCAAAATCGCGGTGTTTATTTGGCAGAGGTATAAGGATTCGAACCTTAAATGACGGAGTCAGAGTCCGGAGTGTTACCGTTACACTATACCTCTGTATCTATATTGCTGAATAATATTAGCACAAATTTATCATTATGTCAATAAGATAAATACAGAATTATTCTGAAAATTTCTGCCCCACGAATAAACAACAGAGGTATTTCCCAAAAACCAATAAATTTTTAACCGTCCTTAAGCTGCTTTACTGAAAAATCAAGAGCAATATTTGCTTCAATATAATCTGCAAGGCTTTCAAACTGGGTAAAATTCATATAGAGCATCCTACAGGTTTCACGGATATAATTTTCTTTTATCGCATGGTTCATCATTTTATCAAGCGCATCATAATAGCCCATGATATTATAGACGGCAATCGGTTTTTTATGCCTGCCCAACTGCTTGAGAGTTATTACCTCAAACATTTCCTCAAATGTTCCCACACCTCCGGGAACAATAACAAAAGAGTCCGCCAAATCCTCCATTTTTGCCTTTCTTTCGTGCATGGTTTCGGTAAAAATGATATCGTCGCATTGCTCATATATCGCTTCTATTTCGGACTCCTTGAAAAAGGTAGGAATGATTCCCGTCACTCTTGCTCCGCCTTTTTGAAAGCCACGGGCAGCAGCGCCCATAAGTCCGCATTTTCCGGCACCGAAAATAAGGTTATGCCCCCTGTGGGCAAGCTTTTCTCCCATTTTCTCAACAGTCTCAATATATTTGCCATCAATTTCGTCACTTGCGGCCCCAAAAACACAAATATTCATATTAACTCCCAAAAAATCATTATACTTATAATATATGCAATCCCTAAGGTTTTGTCAAAATTTATTTAAATAATCTTAACACAGTATTAAATTTATGTCAATTTCTTGTTTTTAGTCCGTATTTATAGTATAATAGCATAAATTATAAGATACAAAAGCGGTGTAATTTTGAAAATACTTGCTATAGGAGATATTGTTTCAAAGCAGGGGTGTCTGTACCTGCGGAAAATTCTTACATCTTTGAAAAAAGAAACAGGTGCGGATATTGTTATTGCCAACGGAGAAAATTCAGCTGTCGGAAACGGAGTCATTCCGCAAAGTGCAGATTTTATTTTTAACAGCGGTGTTGATGTGATAACGCTTGGCAATCACAGTCTGAAACACAGAGAAATTTACAATTATCTTGACGAAAACGAATTTATAATAAGGCCTGCCAATTATCACAGCAGCGCTCCGGGAAGAGGAATGGCAATAATTGACAAAGGTTATTGCCGGGTGGCGGTAATTAATCTTCAAGGTCAGGTTTACCTTGATAGTATTGAAAATCCTTTTTCTGCTGCTGACAGGCTTATTGAGGAGGCAAAAAAGCAGGATGCGCAAATCATTATCATTGACTTTCACGCGGAGGCAACCTCTGAAAAAAGAGCGCTTGGATTTTATCTTGACGGAAAAATATCCGCTCTTTACGGAACACATACTCATGTACAGACAAGCGATAATCAGATTTTGCCGCTTGGGACGGGATATGTCACCGATATCGGAATGACGGGACCTTATTACAGTGTGCTCGGCGTCAAACCCGAATGTGCGATTGAAAAGCTGCGGACGGGGCTTCCGACGCGTTTTACATGCGAGGACGGAATATGTGTGTTGGAAGGCTGCCTGTTTGATATTGATAATGACACAAAAAAGACTACGGGTGTCACACTTTTAAGGAGGTAGCAATGAAAAAAAGATATATTGCCGCTTTTCTTGCAATTGTCATACTCATTACGGGATTTACAGCCTGCTCCTCCCGCAGAAAAACGCAGCAGATCACAACAAGCACTCCTGCCACCGCAAAAATAACCGATGACACCACTTTTAAACTGAGCTATACCCAGTCGGACAGTCTTGATCCTTTTAAAGCAAAAACGCAGAACAATCAGGTTTTGGCTTCGCTTGTTTTTGAGTCATTGTTTGACCTTGACGAAAGCTATCAGCCTGTAGCAAATATAGCAACGGGATATCAATACACAGATGCAAGCACCATAAAGATAGCAATCAATCCCCAGCTTACATTTACAGACGGCTCCGCGCTTGATATTGAGGATGTTGTATATTCGATTGAAAGGGCAATGGATTCCCCTGCCTATGGCAGTGCGCTTTCAATTATCAGCTATGTATCATCCGATAAGAGCAATGTCATCCTTCATTTAAAAAAACCAGATCCGTATGCGGTAAATCTTCTCACCTTTCCGATAACCGGTATTAAAAATGATAAAGACGGCTATCCTGTGGGAAACGGAAGATACTATTATAAATCATCAGGAACAAAAACTGTTTTAAAAGCGAATACAAGCAAAGACTTTGAGCCGTATATCACTACAATCAATCTTGTGAACATAGCTGCGGCAGACTCCATTGACAATGCGGTAAACATAGGAAATATATCCTATGCGTTCCGAGATCTGAGCTCGTCGGTATCAAAACGAATGTCCTGCGCAAAAAAGTCTGTCGATATGAATAATCTTGTTTTTTTAGGCGTTAATTCTTATGCGGGAATAACGGCAGACGCAAATATCAGAAAGGCCATTTCACTTGCGGCGGACAGAAGTGTTCTTGCTCAGAGCGCATACTCAGGCTACGCAACGGCCGCACACTCGATTTTTAATCCGGCGTGGCCCCTCTCTGACGAAACAAAAATGTTCTCCGCAACGGCTGACATTTCAACTGCGAAACAGGCAGTTGCCCAAAGTAAAACGGAGCCGGATAAACTTAAGCTTTCCATCCTTGTCAATAAAAACGCAAATCGGCTTGCGGCGGCAAATCTGCTTAAAGGGCAGCTTGAAGCAGCAGGTTTTAAAGTAACAATAGATAAGCAGGATTACAAAAGCTACAAAAGAAAGATTGAAAATACGGAATTCGATCTTTATATAGGTGAAATCAAGCTTTCGGACGATATGAGCCTGTATCCGTTTTTCGACAAAAATGCAGATGCGAGATATGGTATAAACAGCGAAAAGCTCACCGTGGAAAATGAATATATAAAATATATGGAAGGCAATAAAAATATAGGTAAATTTATTCTTGCATTCAATGAGGAAATGCCGTTTGTTCCTTTGTTATATAAAAAAGGAATGATCTGCTACACAAAAGCACTGAAAGGAGATATGCAGGGATATTACGGTAACTTTTTCTCAAATATTGAAAGCTGGAATTTCAACTCCTGATTAAGAAAATTTAATAAATCAGATATTAAACGGAGGGACATATATGATTAAAATTGAAAATCCTAACGGATATATAGAAATAACCAATAATTATTTCACAAATCTGGTAGGCAGAGCTGCGCAAAGCTGTTTCGGCGTTACGGGAATGGTCAACTCAAATGCTTACCAGAGTCTCAGATCGGCCATAAAATCAAAAGCGGCCCGTGATAATTCCGATCAGGGAGTTACCGTTAAAAGCATAAACGGTAATCTTACGATAGATCTTCACATTTCCGTTTCATACGGCGTAAATATCAGCGCAATTGTTGAAAGTATAGTAAATAAGGTGCGTTACACTGTGGAAGAGGCAACCGACCTTTCCGTATCAAAAGTAAATGTCTATGTTGACGCATTAAACTGATTGGAGATAAAATATGATAACAGGGTTAATGTTTCGCGATTCGATTATTTCTGCAGCAAACAATATAGCAAACAGCCGTCAGGCAGTGGACGCGCTTAATATTTTCCCCGTTCCCGACGGAGATACAGGAACAAATATGAGTATGACAATAACTGCCGCCGCAAAGGAAATGGCTTCACTGCCGGACAACTGCACAATTGATGAGGCGGCGTCAAGATGCGCCTCTGCGCTTCTCAGAGGCGCACGCGGAAATTCAGGAGTAATTCTGTCGCTGATTTTCCGTGGCTTTTCAAAGGGGTTCAAAGGGCTTGAGCAGGCGGACGGAAGAGCGATTGCAAACGCCTTCAAGGAGGGTGTTGATGCCTCCTACAAAGCCGTAATGAAACCGACTGAGGGCACAATTCTTACAGTCGTGCGCGAAGCAAGCAAAGCGGCTCAGGAGATGGCGGACATTTTAAATGACCCGCTTGAGGTAGGCTTTGCGGCACTGCAGGCTGCAAAGGAGGCTCTTGCAAAAACTCCGGAGCAGCTACCGGTATTAAAGCAGGCAGGTGTAGTTGACGCAGGCGGGCAAGGGCTTGTTCTTGTTTTTGAGGGAATGGAGAGCGTATGGCACAACGGAGTTATTGTACAACCGCTTGAGGGCAGTGGTGTAACACCGGTTTCAACTGCGTCAAAATCAACCGTTGCAAATGCTTCAGATGATATTAAATTCGGTTACTGCTCTGAATTTCTGATTGAAAAATCAGCGTCAACAAAGGATAAGGATTCCATCAAATTGCGTGCATACCTTGAATCGATAGGAGATTGCGTCGTAGTTGTTGACGACAGCGATATTATCAAAGTGCATGTTCATTCAAATGAACCCGGAAATGTTATTCAGTCCGCGCTGAAATACGGCCAACTGATTAATATAAAAATAGATAATATGCGTTATCAGCACGCTAATGCCGAGCTTGGCACACAGAGCAATGACGAGGTGATCACACCTCAGACCGCAGAGCCGGAAAATAATTACGGATTTGTGGCAGTATGCGCCGGCGACGGATTGAGCGAGCTGTTTTCGGACATAGGCGCCGATGTCGTTGTAAGCGGAGGACAGACGATGAATCCGTCCACAGACGATATTCTTAACGCAGTAATGAATACGCCTGCTAAAACCGTTTTTGTTCTGCCCAACAACAAAAATATCATCATGGCGGCCGAACAGGCTGTTGTGCTTGCGGCAGACAGGCAGGTAAGAGTCCTTCCTACAAAAACCATTCCTCAGGGAATTTCCGCCATGCTTGCTTTTGACGAGACAGCACAGCCTCAGGAAAATCAGATGAATATGATGGATGCCGCGGAGGCTGTTGAAACGGCGCAGGTAACCTTTGCGGCACGCGACAGCGAGGTTGATGGCAAAAAGGTCAAAGAAGGCGAAATTATGGGCCTGTGCAACGGAAAAATTAAATATATCGGAAAAGATATCAATGATATAGCTGTTAAGGCAACCGAAAAGTTGTTCAGAAAAAACGAACATTCACTTGTAACCATCATTTACGGTGAAGGAGCCGGTGAGGAAGATGCCGCAAGGGTTGAAAAAGCATTGAACAAAAAATACGGTTCAGATATTGAAATCAGCATCGTAAACGGCGGGCAGCCGATTTACTATTATATTATTTCGGTGGAATAAAATATGCTCAGCATTGAAAGTAACATACAGTTTATAAAGGGTGTCGGCGAAAAAAAAGCAAGGCTGTTTAACAGTCTGGGAATTTTTGATGTCGATTCCCTTATTCACTTTTATCCGAGAAAATATGAGGACTGGTCCGACACAAAAAAAATAAGACTGGCACAAAACGGAGAGACGGTCTGTATAAGGGCCACTATGATTACACCCGTAAAGGAACACCAAGTAAGGCGCGGTATGACTCTTTACAAATGCAAATTCTCGGACGGGAGCGATATTGTTCATGTAACTGTTTTCAACAATAAGTATCTGGCGCAGTCACTGAGGGTTTATGAGGAGTATGTGCTTTTCGGCAAAATTGAAAAAAATCTTACCGTATCCTCCATGTCCTCTCCAAAAATTGAAAGGGCACAGACAGGCGCGACCATTCATCCGATATATCCTTCAACAGGAAAGCTGACATCAAATGCAATATCAAAGGTGATAAAAACCGCACTGGACAGCATGGATGACATACCTGAAACCATCTGTACAAGCATACGGGAGGAATATGGACTTATTCCGCTTGACAAGGCGATAAGAAACATACATTTTCCAAAGAATAAAATGGACATTGAAGTCTCAAAAAAGAGGCTGATCTTTGAGGAACTCTTAATCCTTCAGTTAGGCTTAATGAAACTCAGGGGAAATAAAAAAAGCAAATCCGTTGTCAGGATTGAAACGGATTACAGCGATGCGTTTGAAAATCTGCTCCCATTTAAATTGACAGGCGCGCAAAAAAGAGCAATAAGTGAATGTATTTCCGATATAAAAGGAAATTACACAATGAACCGACTTATTCAGGGAGATGTGGGCTCAGGAAAAACCGCCGTTGCCGCAAGTGTAATTTATACAGTTATAAAAAACGGTTTTCAGGCTGCTCTGATGGCACCGACAGAAATACTTGCCGACCAGCATTTTAAAAGTATTTGCTCGCTTTTTTCAAAATGCGGATTAAACATAAGACTTCTTACAGGTTCTGTAACCGTTAAGGAAAAGAGGGAAATAAAATCCCTTTTGATTGACGGAAAAATCGATTTTTTAATCGGAACACACGCAATACTGCAAAATGATGTGGAATTTAAAAATCTCGGTCTTGTTGTAACGGACGAACAGCACCGATTCGGTGTGAAGCAGAGAGCGGACCTTGTTAATAAGGGAACCGGCGTGCATACTCTTGTTATGAGTGCGACACCGATTCCGAGGACTCTGGGACTGATAATCTACGGCGATCTTGATATAAGCGTTATAGACGAGCTACCCCCGTCAAGACAGAAGGTACGCACGGATATCGTAAACTCAGGCTACAACAGCCGTATATATAAATTTATTCGTGACGCAGTCGGCAGAAACGAGCAATGCTACATAGTCTGCCCCACTGTTGATGAAAATGAAAACGATATAAAATCCGCAAAACAGTTTGTTCAGGAGCTATCGAACGGACCGTTCAAGGGTTACAATCTCGGACTGCTTCATGGAAAAATGAAAGCAAAGGAAAAGGAAGCGGTTATGCAATCCTTTTCGGAGGGATACATTCAAATTCTTGTAGCAACAACAGTAATAGAGGTCGGAGTAGATGTACCGAATGCCACGATCATGGTCATTGAAAATGCCGAAAGATTCGGACTTTCACAGCTTCACCAGCTTCGAGGCAGAATAGGACGGGGAAATAAAAAGAGTTTTTGTATTCTTGTTTCCGACAGCAAAAGCGAATCTTCCGTAAAGCGTCTTGCTGTTATGAAAAGAAGCAGCAACGGTTTTGAGATTGCCGACGAGGATTTAAAGGCACGCGGTCCGGGCGACTTTTTCGGCGAACGCCAACACGGACTGCCGCAGCTTAAAATTGCGGATATGGTGGAGGATATTGAAACGCTGCACCTCACCCGTGACTGCGCACAAAAGATACTGAAAAAAGACTTTACTCTCGATTTGCCTGAAAATCGGCATCTTTGCGAGCAGATAACAAAAATGTTCCGCCAAATTGAATATTAAAAAAGGAGCTGCCTGAGCCGAGTTTTCAGCTCAGGCAGCTCCTTTATCAGGGTATCACAGCCCTGTATTCTCTGCGATATATTTTCTCGCCTTTACGGCATATTCAAATGGATTTGCCTTGGCAGGATCCTGCTCCGCTTCAACGACTACCCAGCCTTCATATCCGCTGTCCGCAAGGATATCAAAAATAGGCTTAAAATCAACATCTCCGTCACCGGGAACAGTGAATACGCCCGCTCTTACTGCGTCAAGGAAGGACATATGGTTAGGTACAACCTGATTGTTGTAAACATCGAGCCTTACATCCTTGAGATGCACATGTTTTACTCTGTCTGCATATTTTTTAAGAACAGGAACGGGATCAATACCTGCAAAGGTGAGATGACCTGAGTCAAAAAGAAGATAAACAAGCTCGGGATCGGTCATCTCCATAAGTTTATCAATTTCCTCAACAGTCTGAACACCTGTACCCATATGGTGATGAACTGTAAAATACATACCCTTTGTCTTTGCGTATGCACCCATTTCGTTAAATCCTCTGACTACAGTTTCCCATTCTTCATCAGTATAATACGGTTTCTCGTCAAGAATGGATTTATCAAGACAGCCCTGTATGGAATTACCCTGCTCTGAAGCGCCTATGACCTTTGCACCGAGTTTGCAGAGCTTATCACAGTGAACCTTGAAAGCCTCAATTGTTTCCTCATACGGCTTTGAGGTAAGGTATGAAGAAAACCACGCATTGCATATCTGAAGCCCTCTTATATCAAGATACGATTTGAGGACATCGGGATCGGATGGATATTTATTTCCGATTTCAGAACCCTTAAATCCGGCAAGAGCCATTTCGCTTATGCACTGCTCAAATGTATTTTGCGCTCCCAAATCAGGCATATCGTCGTTTGTCCAGCCGATAGGGGCAATGGCAAGTTTTATTTTATTGGAATCAAGCATTTTTATATTACCTTTCAAAAATATTAATAGTCAAATGTCTTTGCAATATTCTTTTGCATATCCTCATAGGCTGCTGCGACTGTCTCCGATTTTGAAACCTCTGCAACACCTACTCTCCACCATGACTCAAAGCCGGGGGTCATGGTTTTTGGAAGGACCTTGATATCAAACAGGCAGGATACGCTCTGCTTTTTTGCGTCCTCAAGCGCTGCCCGAAGCTCGTCAGATGTACGGCATGTATATGCCTTTGCGCCGTAGCCTTCTGCAATTTTGGCAAAGTCGGGATCAATTTCTGCTCCGTCAAGCATACCTGTTACCGGATTTCTTGCGCGGAAGACAGTACCGAATGTATCTGTTCCCTGATTGTTCTGGAGGTTTTCAATACAGCCCCATCCCATATTGTCAAACAGGCAGACATTAATTTTCAGTCCCTCCTGAAGCGCGGTATAAAGCTCACTGTGTCCCATAAGAAAGGAGCCGTCACCGCAGAAAGTATACACTTGCGCATCAGGCTTCGCAAGTTTTGCGCCGAGAGCGCCATTGACCTCATATCCCATATTGGAATAACCGTATTCCATATGATATGTGCCCCTTGCCTTAGGTCTGAACAATCTTTGCATATCACCGGGAAGTGAACCGGCAGAGCCCAAGGCTATATCCTCGTCTTCCATAAATTCATTGATGATACCGAGCGCAAGCGTCTGATTCAAACCGCCTTCAAGCTCCGTTGTATAATACGAATCGACAATAGCATCCCACTCAGCCTTTGCATCGGCAATTTCGTTCTTATATACCGTTTTATATCCGTCACACGATGTGATAAGCGCGGACATAGTCTCTTTAGCGTCGGCAACAACTGCCTCGGCGTCCATTTTATAGGCGTCAAACGGACATATATTAATACCCAGAACCTTTCTGTTTTCATGAAAGAGCCACTTTGAAGAGGTGGTGAAATCAGAGAAACGGGTGCCGACACCTATGATGAGGTCAGCATCTCTGCCGATTACATTTGCAGCTTTTCCGCCTGTGACTCCGATACCACCGAGGTTGAGCGGATTTTTCCAGTCAATCAGTCCCTTGCCCGCCTGTGTTTCGGCAATGGGAATGTTATATTTTTGCGCAAATTCAAGCAGTTCTTTTTCAGCACCGCTGTACCTCACTCCGCCGCCGCATACAATCAAAGGCTTTTTTGATTGCATTATCATCCGGGTTGCTCTTTCAAGCTGAGAGGCGGAAACCGGGCGTCTGTCCATATGCCATACTCTCTTCGCCAGAAAATGATCGGGATAGTCATAGGCCTCGCCCTCAACATCCTGCGGCATTGCAAGACAGACCGCGCCTGTATCGGCGGGATCGGTAAGAACCCGCATAGCATTAAGGCATGCCGTCATAAGCTGCTCCGGTCTTATAATACGGTCAAAATAATGGCATACTCCCTTAAAAGCGTCGTTTACTGTTTTTCCGTAGCCGTCAAAAAACTCAGCCTGCTGCAAAACAGGATCAGGCTGACGGCAGGCAAATGTATCACCGGGAAGCACAAGCAAAGGGATTCTGTTTGCCGTAGCACAGCCGCATGCAGTCACCATATTTGTAGCCCCCGGACCGATGGAGGAAACGCATGGGATAATTGCCTTTCTGTCCATCTGCTTTGCATAGGCAACGGCAGCAAGAGCCATATTCTGCTCATTCTTTCCCTGATAGAATTTCAGGCTGTGTCCTCCCTGCTCGAGCGCCTGACCGACACCTACAACACATCCGTGACCAAATATGCCGAATATTCCGTTAACGAATTTAGTTTCAATTCCGTCACACTCTATGTACTGATTATCAAGAAATTTCACAAGAGCCTGTGACATGGTAAGTCTTGTTCTTTTCATCATCAACCCTCAATTTCCGAAAGCTTAACCGGCCTGTTTTCAGCAACAGATTTTTTAGCTGCAAGACCGAGACGAAGCGCCTCAAGTCCGTCGTAAACCGTTGTCTTTGTCTCTTTATCATTCAGAACACAGTCTATAAACTCTGTCATTTCGTCTGTAAACGACTGCATATATCTTTCCAGGAAAAAATAAAGCGGTTTATCGGTTACGGCACCGTTTTCATCAATAAACTCAACCTGAGTAGGGGTATCGTTTGCAGCGCTTGCCTGGCCCTTCTTACCGAACACCTCGAGCCTCTGATCATACCCGTAAGCGGCCTTGCGGCAGTTATCAATAACGCCGATTGCGCCGCTCTTGAATTTCAGCGCAACAAGGGCAGTGTCAACATCTCCTGCCTCGCCTATTGCAGGATCAACCGTAACTGCGGCGTTTGCATACACCTCTTCAACCTCACCGCCTATAAAACGCGCCATATCAAAATCGTGAACTGTCATATCAAGAAAGATGCCGCCTGATACTGCCACATATGAAATCGGAGGCGGTTCGGGATCTCTTGAAGTGATTTTAATAGTCTGAAGCTCGCCGATTTTGCCCTTGTTTGCAAGATCTTTAATATAGGAAAAGTTATGGTCATAACGGCGGTTAAAGCCTATCTGAAGCTTCACTCCCGCCTCGTTAACCGCGTCAATAACCGCTTTGATTTTATCGACAGTCAAATCAACCGGCTTTTCACAGAAAATATGCTTGCCCGCCTTGGCGGCCTCAATTGTGATATCTGCGTGCGTGTCTGTTGACGAGCACACAAGAACTGCCTCAATTGCGGGATTATTGAGAATTTCGTGATAATCCTTATAATAATTGGGAATACCAAGCGTCTCTGCAAGCTTTTTTGCGCCCTCGACATAAATATCCGAAACGGCTACAATTTCTGCCTGAGGAATATGGTATGTAATTGATTTTGCGTGTACCTGACCAATACGACCGGCACCTATAATGCCTACTTTAAGTTTTTGCATAAGTTTTACCTCTCTGAAAAAATGTACAGTGTTTCGCACTCTGTCACGATAATGATAACACAACGGTCTTTACAATTCAACACTCTAAAATAACAAATATTAGTAATATTTTTTGTTTACAATGCTAATAAAGTTGCAATAAAAACAAAATATATGTATAATAAGAATATATCAGTATAGGAATATGTGTTTTGCCTGCGCTCACGGAGGCTTTTACAAACGAGAGATTTTAAATTATCGGAGGAATTATATGTTACGGCTTCAAAGCAGAGTTTTGCAGCGTGAATTCAAAGTGTACGAAGAAAATCTTTTCGCGTCTCAGATAAGGAATGTGGTTTCGGGTATGGATTTTGTACCTGACGGAAACAGCGTTGAATTTCTTTTTCATTTTACAGACGGAAGTGAATTTACCTCCAAGGGGCTGAAGGTAACCGAGCAGAAGCAGGAGGCGTCAAAGCTTTCATTTACCTTTGCCCAAACACAAGGGATTACGGTTACATTATCCTTCTGGACAGGCGACGACGGCAACACGCTGAAAAAACAGATTTCATTTATACAAAACGGTGACAAGGTTGTCGACTATGTTCTGCTTGAGCATATAGGTATTATAAATTCAAAAACGCATTTTTCCGTCCCTGAGGTGGAGGGGATTGAGTTAAACGCCCTTCATTCCTCGCTCGGGCAACCGTTTTATATTGACAGCCTGTTTTTCGGCTGTGAATTTCCCGCGACACAAAATACTATTCTTTTTGGAATAGGGCAGGTAAAATATTTTATAGGACACCATATTGACGGAAAATTTGAATGCCCCGTAACCATTGTCGGCGGCGCGAAGAGCAATCAGATGGTTGATGTTCAAAAAGCGTTTTTTAACTATATAGACAGTATTGCAACGCCAAGCCATTTTCGCATACAGTTTAACAGTTGGTACGATCATATGCTCGGCATTGACGCGGACAACATTGAAAAATCCTTTATGGAAATTGAAAAGTATCTTTCTTCAAATGGTATTGAACCGATTGACGCATATGTTGTTGACGACGGCTGGAACGATTACAAATCCTCCTTCTGGAGCTTTAACAAAAAATTTCCAAATCGTTTTTATGATTCATCTGAACTTGCAAATCGGCTCGGCTCTTCATTTGGTATGTGGCTCGGTCCGAGAGGCGGATATAATTTTCAAACAAAGAAATTCGCGAAGAGAATAGAGAAAAAAGGTAACGGCGCATATAATGCCCAGTCACAGGATATATGCGTTGCAGACAAAATATATCTCCAAAATCTTGAGTCATTTTTATTAAAGGTCTCAAAGGAATTTGACATCAATTACTGGAAATTTGATGGTTTCTGCCTGTCCCCGTGTCAGAACAGCAAGCACGATCATATCGTGGGCGGCGAAAATGATATGTACTTCGTAACGCAGATGTGGGAGAGATGGATTGAACTATTCAAAAAGCTGCGGTTATCAAGAAAAAAACAAGGCAAGGATGTATGGATTAATATGACCTGCTATGTCAATCCGTCACCGTGGTGGCTTCAGTATGTAAACAGCATATGGCTTCAGAAGAGCAACGACATAGGCTTCGCTGACAACATTGACCACCAACCGCAACTCGAAAGAGAAATCACCTACCGTGATTCAAGGTATTATGACTTTCTCTGCACGCGGGCACAGCAATTTCCTGTCAAAAACATATATAACCACGAGCCGATTTACGGCAACCACGCAAAGGTGAAATACACGGATGAGGAATTTGAAAAATATCTTTATTTCAATGCATGCCGCGGCAGTGCGCTCAATGAACTTCATCTGAGTTATACCATGATGAATAAATCAAAGTGGCGTATACTTGCCAATGTCCTCAAATGGCAAAAGAGCAACTATGATATACTGCAAAATGTCTCCTTCCTCGGAGGAAAACCGGATGAAAACAACATATACGGCTATTTCGGCTGGAATGAAAAGGGCGACGGAATTATTGCCCTGAGGAATCCGACGGATGAAAAAACATCGCTTACTCTGACTCTTAACAAGCTTATGGGATGTCCTGAGGATTTGTCGGATGTAAGGCGTTACAATGTCTACAATGAAGGAGCATCCGAAAATTTTGACAGTTTTTCATACGGTGACAAAATTGAAATGACGCTCAAGCCGTTTGAAGTAAAAATCTTTCAGTTCGGCAAAGAGGACAGACGATACGATTATGTCAGCGGTGCGACAGAATTTACAATATCTTTTAGCTACAACGGTGAGGAGAACATTGAAATAGCACAGAATGAGGATATAAAAATTGCTGTGGAAAAGGGCTATGTATATGTAAAATGCGGAAAATGTCATCTGCGTTCAAAGAGCATAATCACATCAAACAAACACAGCATCACCATTGTGCGTGAGAAAAACAGAATGCTTAAAATTTATATTGACTCCCATCTTGATTCCTCGGGATTTGACAGGAGAGCAAAAACAAAAATTTCCACTGCTATTTCAAGCGCGGCAAACGGCTTTAAGGTGATTACGAAGGCTACGCCTTATGATGAAATCAAAAAAATACAAATTTCAAAATAACAGGTAAAGAAAGAAGCTAAGAGTATGAAATGTAAAAAATGCGGCTGTGACGCACTTATAAAGACCGACGACTGGTACAAATGCCCTGAATGCGGAGCGGTGATGTTTGACACCGATGTCCGAATAAATGATGTAACAAGCCCTACAAAGCAGATGGAGGAAATGGAAGAAGCTGCCACAGTCAATAACAATTCTTCGCACAACGGCAAAAAGAAAAGAAAGAATAAGGACAATGAAAAACCGAAAAGCAAGATTCGTGACATAATTGATTTCTGTATTCCTATTGTTGTTGCGGTAGTTATTGCCATTCTTCTGAAATCCTGTGTCTTTGCCAACGCTGTGGTTCCCACAGGCTCAATGATTAATACCATTCAGGAAAAAGACAGAATTATCGCCAGCAGACTTACTTACAAAAACAGTGATCCTCAAAGATATGACATCGTAATTTTTCTCTATCCGGACAATGAAAAGCAATACTTTGTTAAGCGTATAATCGGACTTCCGGGAGAAACAGTTGAAATTGTCGAGGGAATTGTTTATGTAACACAGGAAAACGGAAAAACAATACAGCTTGATGACAGCTTTGTAACAAACTGTGTTCCGACAGGTAATTTCGGTCCGTACAAGGTGCCAGAAGACAGCTATTTTATGATGGGTGACAACAGAAACACAAGCTGGGATTCACGCTACTGGAAAAACAAGTATGTAAAGAGAAATAAAATTCTCGGCAAAGTAATGTTTAAATATTACCCGCGCATAGAAAAAATAGAATAATAACAGAGAGGTATAATTTATGAGTCAGGCTGTTAAATATGTTCCGGCAAAAGAATGGGTCGCCTATTGCATCGGTGCAGTGGGACAGGGTATGGTTTATGCCATAATGAGTTCATACATATCGGACTTCTATCTTAATGTGCTTAAAGTAACACCCCTGTTTGTGCTTCTCTTGATGTTTATTGCAAGAGTATGGGACGCAATCAATGACCCTATTATGGGCTCAATAATGGATCGCTTAAATCCCAAAAAGGGCAAAATGAAACCGTACATACTTTACACGCCTGTACCTGTTGCCATTTTGACAATGCTCCTTTTTTACGCACCGAATCTGAGCAGTACGGGCAAAATGATATACGCGGGCATTACATATGTATTGTGGGGAATGCTTTACACCTCGTCAGATGTTCCGTTTTGGAGCCTTCCAAACGCAATGACGCCTGACGCTGATGAGAGAGGCTCCATTATATCAAAGGCGAGAACCGCAAACGGTGTAGGCTCCGCAATACCTATAGCTATTTTCATGGCTCTCGGCTTTATTCTGCCGAAAATGAATCTTGCCGGAACAGAACTGGAACAGACAAAATATACGGTTATGGCTCTTGTAAGCTCTATTCTCGGAAACATTTTATTTATAATGGTATATTTCAAGGCAAATGAAAGAGTCATTATTCCGAATCCGCCTAAAAAAGACAAAAATGAGCCGTCTGCCTTGAAGCTTATTTTGACCTGCAAACCGCTTATGCTTACTGCCCTTATGGGAATACTGTCGGCCGCAAGATATATGTATCAGGCAGGAGCTGTTCATGTTGCAAGATATTCCTTTTATATAGGAAAAGATTTAACAGGCCTTTCCCCTGCTGAGATTGAAAATGCGCTGCAATCAAATATTTCAACCGTTTCAACCGTTTTTTCCGTCTCGACAGCAGTAGGTATGATGGCAACAATGCTTGCTGTTACTCCGCTGATAAAAAAATTCAGCTACAAACAGATTATTATAGGCACATCTCTAATCGGAGCCGCAGCAAGTCTTGCCATGTGGTTTATCGGATATGAAAACTTCTGGGCATGCGTGCCATGTCTTGCATTATGCACAATCCCGTGCGGAGCTATTAATGTATGCGCTTTTGCCATGATTGGGGACTGTCTTGACTATATGGAGTGGAAAACAGGCAGAAGGCTCACGGGAATGGGTTCTGCAATACAAAGCTTCGTATCAAAACTCGGTAATGCGCTGAGCACATCCTTTATCATTCTCATGTATATCATTGTCGATCTTGATGTTTCATCCTTCAGCGCAAAGATCACGGCAAATCCTCTTGAAATGGACCCCAGTGTAAGAAGAGGAATGTTCAGCGTTGTATCCATAATTCCGGCAATATCGCTTATCGCATGTATCATTCCGCTGTTTTTCTATAATCTCACAGGTGAATATAAAGAGAACATGGAAAGAGAGCTTGAGCAGCAGAGAAAAGAAAAAGGAATCGTGATTCAATCATGAAAAAAGGTATTATTCTGGCAGGTGTCGCCGTATCTGTTGCTGCCGAGGCAGCCATACACGCCTATATGGATATAATGGCACGGGAATCAAAAGTAAAATCGATAGCCTCTATAATCGGCGAAAGCATAAACAAACACGAAAATCAGGATATGCTCAAATTCAATACCAGCAAACTGATGTGGATTGAAGAGCAAAACATTCAAAACATATCCATTACCTCTCAAAGGGGTGACTTATTAAAGGGATATCTTACAGTAAATGAGTCACCGAGCAATGTTTTTGTGTTGTTTGCGCACGGCTATAGGTCTGACCACAATGGTGATCCGGCGAATTTTATGCGCTATTATCTTGAAAAAGGGTGCAATTTTCTCAGTGTTGACCATGTCTCACACGGCAAAAGCGGTGGAAAATACATAGGCTTTGATTATTTTGAGTCCAAAGACTGCCTTGATTGGATAGACTATCTTATATCCCGCTTTGGTAATGACATAAAAATAATTCTTCACGGCGTTTCCATGGGAGGAGCAACCGTCTGCAAAATGGCCGACAAGGTTCCAGAACAGGTTAAGTTTGCCGTTGCTGACTGCCCTTATACAAGTGCGCTTGAAGAATTTGACGCCGTGATAAAAGGCACCGGATTCAGGCATACAGGCACATTTCTTAAAATATTTAATGAAATGAATAAACGATTTGCAGGATATGATCTTAAAGAGACGGATGTAAGAGAGTCTGTCAAAAATGCAAAAATCCCTATGCTTTTTGTACACGGAGCGGCAGACACATTTGTTCCGACCAGAATGGGAATTGAACTTTATGAGCTTTGCAGAAATAAAAAGGAGCTCATGCTCGTTGAGGACGCACCTCACGCTGAAAGTATCAGATATAATGAAATCGGCTACCACAAAAAGCTTGATGAATTTATTGATAAATATTTATAAAGGAGACATAGCAAATGCCGTTTATCAGTATTAAAACAAATCAGGATCTTGCACAGTCAAAGGAGTTAATCAAAAAAGAGCTGGGCACTGCGATTACAGCCATACCCGGAAAAAGCGAGAGCTGGCTTATGGTAGAAATCAATGACAACAAAGAGATGTGGTTTAAGGGAAGTGACGCGCCCTGTGCAATGTTTGAGGTTTCTGTTTTCGGCAGTGCAAAAGACAACGCCTATGATGATCTAACGAAGAGACTCTGCAAAATATCACAGGAATGGATGTCCGTAGCTCCCGACAGAACATATATTAAATATTCTGAAATTGAGCACTGGGGATATAACGGTTTTAATTTTTAAAACCTGCCAACAGTCAAATAAAAACATCACCTCTTAGGTATAATCCTATGAGGTGATGTTTTTTATATCGAACCGATTATGCCGAACTATTTACCGAGCTTTCTCTGAACCGCCTTGACAAATTCAACAATCGGAATTACGCATACCGCAAGTGCAAGAGAGGTGAAATACTCAACAAGGCTTATATGCGCAAAATCAAACGCTTTTGCAAGGAAAGGCACATATATAACAACTGTTGAAAGCAACAGACTGAGTACCATAGCGCCTGTCAGATACCAGTTAACCGAGCGCATAGAGACTATTGACTGCCTTCGGGAACGCATATTAAACGAGTGGAATATTTCAGACATGGACAGGGTAAGAAATGCCATTGTCATACCGTTTTGATGTATCAGCTCCGGTGTGCCGGCAGCCATATGGATTCCGAGCTGATTTGTACCGAAGAAATACGCAAGCAGTGTGAGAACAGTAACCATAACACCCTGATAGAGCACATCAAAGCCCATGCCCCCTGCAAAAATACCATCTTTAGAATTTCTCGGAAGGCGCTTCATGATATTCCTCTCGCCTTTTTCAAGACCGAGTGCGAGAGCGGGGAAACAGTCCGTTATCAGATTTACCCAAAGAAGATGAACAGGCTCAAAGAGCGTAAAGCCCATAAGTGTCGCAACAAAAATGGACACAACCTCAGAAAGATTGGAAGAGAGCAGGAACTGAATAGAATTTCTGATATTATCATAGATACGCCTGCCCTCTTCAACCGCTGAAACAATTGTTGCGAAGTTATCATCGGCAAGCACCATGTCGGCAACATTTTTTGTGACATCTGTACCTGTTATTCCCATACCGACTCCGATATCGGCATTTTTGATAGATGGAGCGTCATTTACACCGTCACCCGTCATAGCCGTTATCATGCCCTTAGCCTTCCACGCCTTTACAATTCTGACCTTATGCTCAGGCTGAACACGCGCATATACTGAATACTTTTCAATTTTTCCGTCAAACTCTTCATCGCTGATTTTGTTGAGCTCGGCGCCGGTAATCGCCCCTGACTCATCATTGATGATGCCTAAATCCTTTGCAATTGCTACGGCGGTATCCTTATGATCACCCGTAATCATAACAGGTCTTATTCCGGCATCGCGGCATTGTCGGATTGCGTCTATTACTTCAGGCCGTACAGGATCAATCATACCTGTAAGTCCTATATAGCAAAGCTCGTTTTCAAGAAAAGAAGACTCCTGTGATTCGGGAATTGATTTATGGCTTTTCATTGCACAGCAGAGAACACGCAGCGC
>CANQZA010000043.1 GCA_947628175.1 uncultured Clostridia bacterium
GTGAATATAACGGTGTTATCGTAGTACCTACAGAGTCCATTTCTTTTGAAAAGACAGGCGCTTATGTCTATCTCTATAACGATGAAGAAAAAACTGCTACAAAGACGCCTATAGAAACAGGTGCTATTTCTGTTACATCCTATGAGGTAAAATCCGGTGTTAAAGTGGGCGACAGAATTATTGCCACTCCGTCGTCAGAATATGAAGAAGATACCTTTAAGGTCAAAGTTGTAAACGGAAAATAAGGAGACCTTATCGTGAATATATCAGAAAGTCTGAAAATTGCAATAAAATGTATAAAAGCAAACTGGATGAGAAGTCTTCTTACAATGCTTGGAATTATAATCGGTATCAGTTCCGTAATTATGATTATAGGTGCCGGTACAGGTGTAAGAGATTATATTGTAGGCCTTATTGAAGATATGGGTTCAAACGCAGTTCTTGTAAGTGTTGACGCAACACAGGCAAGCGAAGCTGATTATATAACGCTTGATGATGTTGAAAATATTAAAAATAAGGTCAAGGGTGTTGAACGCTGCTCACCAATGCTGATGGGTTTCGGCAAAGCTACTATCGATAAAACGGCTACCGAAGCAACGGCAATGATGATAGGTGTCAACAGTGATGTGCAGTTTGCGCTTACCGATGCCTGTGAATACGGCAGATTTTTTACGGATGAGGAATATGATGCGAATGCTCCTATTGCCGTTATAGGTACAAATTCTGCCGATATGGCATTCGGTTACCGCGATGTTACAAATGAATATGTTACGGTAAGCTCAAGCGGCAAGTCAATGAAGGTTAAAATCTGCGGTGTTGCGAATATAGATTCGATGGCGTCATCTCTGGGAGGCTCAAGCATGATGAGCTCCATGTTTTCAAACGGTTCAGATAATGTTATTGTAGCATTGTTTATGCCATGTACGACGCTCACACAGATTACCGGTGCAAACGCAAATCTCGGCAGTGTTTTTGTAATTGCTGAGGAGGGTTACGATTACGACGCACTCGGAAATGCGACCGTGAACTATCTTAAAGCTACCCACGGCAATTATGCAAATAATATGTACACCGCACAGAATATGGCAACATATGTCCAGATTGTTGATATCATTATGTCGGTGCTTACCGCTTTTATTGCCTGTGTCGGCGCAATATCGCTTATAGTAGGCGGAATAGGCGTAATGAATATAATGCTCGTTTCCGTTACCGAACGAACGCGCGAAATCGGTATACGAAAATCACTCGGCGCAAAAACACGGGTTATTACAATGCAGTTTCTTACAGAATCTGTAATCCTTTGCCTTATCGGCGGTATAATAGGGGTCACAATCGGGGTTGCAGGTGCGTTTGCCGCATGCTCCATCATAGACATTATGCCTAATATAACTGTATGGCTTATTTTTATTGCGCTTTTGTTTTCAAGCGGTGTCGGACTATTCTTCGGTATTTACCCTGCCAGAAAAGCGGCACAGATGAGTCCTATAGACGCACTCAGAAGCGAATAACCAGTTAAATGATATTTTAAAGCACTGCAATTTACCATGCAGTGCTTCTTTTTTATTGCATATATCGTTCATTTGTGATAAAATCCATACAAAAGGAGTATCATTATGGAAAGTATTAAATCTGTAATCAATAGTTTTAAATTTGACGGAGAGCTCGTGCGTTATGAGACTTTTGGTTCCGGTCATATTAACACTACATATATGCTTACCTTCAATAACGGAAATGTAACAAAACATTATATTCTGCAAAAAATAAATACAAATGTTTTTAAAAATGTTGATGGGTTGATGGATAATGTCTTTTCTGTCACCTCATATCTTCGCGATGTTATTGATAAAAACGGCGGGGATAAAAGCCGTGAAACATTGCATTTTATCAAGACAAAAAATGACCAAAAGTATTTAAAATTGCCTGACGGTTCATGCTACCGCGCATACAGATTTGTTGACAACAGCAAAAGCTATGACAGTGTTGAAAGCGCCCGGGTATTTAAAAAAAGCGGTATTGCTTTTGGTAAATTTCAAAAATATCTTTCGGATTTTCCGGCTCATACGCTTTATGAAACAATACCGGATTTCCATAATACAATCAGTCGTTATAACAATGAGTTTATTCCTGCCGTCCGTTCTGATGTCTGCTCCAGGGCGTCATCATGTTCAGATGAAATAGAATTCATTAAACAGAGAAAAGATGACTGCTCAAAGCTTGTCAATCTCATAAAAGCGAATAAGCTGCCGCTCAGAGTTACACATAACGACACTAAGCTCAACAATGTTATTTTTGATAATGACACAAATGAAGCAATATGTGTTATCGACCTTGATACGGTAATGCCGGGGCTTGCACTGTATGATTTTGGTGATTCTATAAGATTCGGGGCCAATACTGCTGCCGAAGATGAAAAAGATTTGAGCAAAATTTCACTGAGTCTTGAATATTTTGAGGCGTATACCTGCGGATTTTTAAGTCAGGCAGGGGATAGCCTGAATCAGTGTGAGCTTGAAAATCTTGCGTTTTCAGCAAAGCTTATGACTCTTGAATGTGCAATGCGATTTTTAACAGACTATCTCAACGGTGATACATATTTTAAAACTGCGTATCCGCAGCATAACCTTGTAAGAGCCAAAAATCAGCTTGCGCTTGTAGCAGATATGGAAAGAAAAATGCCCAAAATGGAACAGATAGTGAGAAATTACACTAATAATTGATAGCAATTTATTACTGACCGGTGTGCGAAAAGGAATCGCGCCCTGAGAAACTGCATTTCCTATATTATCCACATAAGTGAAAAAGAAATAAAAAAATAATAACCGTCAGGGATTACGGCGCTTTATGACCATAATTCTGACGGTTATTGATTTATTTATAGTTATGAAATTAAGCTCATTTCAAACTGCTTCATACTCTTTTGCTTTAATTCAAAAGACGAGTGAACATATCTGTTGAGTGTGGTTTTAACATCTGAATGACCGAGTATTTCCGATAATGTTTTAACATCAACTCCTGCCTCAACGCATCTTGTTGCGAAGGTGTGCCTAAGCGCATGAAAATTGGTTTTTTCCAATCCGCATTCAGAAATCATCTTTTCAAATTTCATCTGCATTAACCGTGGCTCTGTATATTTTAACTTTTCTGTTGATAATACATAACCTGTATCCCTGAATTGTGCCATCAAAGGCAGTAAGCATTGCGGAGTAGGTATTAATCTTTTTGAACTGTCACTTTTTGGAGAGCCGATTTTAATTTCTGTTTTATTATCTGTTTTTACCCTTACCATTGTTTTATGAATTTGAATGTAATGATCATTTATATCGTCCCACTGTAGGGCGCAAAGCTCACCGACTCTGATGCCCGTATATAGAGTAAGCAGAATTCCAAATTTATAAATATCCATATCACTGTTCAAATAAGTTGTTAATTGTAATTGTTCGTCTACAGATAACACCCTCATCTCTTTCTTTTCTTCTTTAAGATAACGAATTCTCGGTGTGGTTATCACATATTCTTCCTCTGCATAGTGAAATGCCAAACCCAACACAGTTAAAATATCATTAATGCTTTTGGCAGACAAATTTTTTTCTTTTAAGTGGTTAGTGAAATTTATTATTGTATAGTTAGAAATCAGTTTTACTAACACTGATCCGAATTCACCAATAATATGATTTTTACAGACACTCTCATACTTCTGATAAGTGTTAGGTTTGACATGAATTTTTATGCTGTCAAGCCACTCTGTAATAAGAACATTTACGGTTAAATTGGTTGAATTGCAAACTGTTTTTGCAGGATGAAGCAGGCATTGCTGCTGCTTGGCTTTAACATTTTTATAGTTATCAGCATAAACAGAACCGTATTTCTTTCTGCCGTCAGGTAAAACCTCTTTAATATATCTTGCTTCCCATCTGCCGTCTTTCCGCTTGTAAATATTTTCGCCTCGTCTTGGCATATCATCACCCTTTCTGTGCTAAGCACAGATATATTTTAAGGTGAATGCCAAATTTTTGACCATAAATTTGACCATAAATAGAATAAATTTAATGAAAGACAAGCGTAAATATGAACAAAATACATTGAAATGAATATGAATATTTGATATAATTTCTTTGAAAATACACATATTGGATAAAAAATGATGATTTTATCTGTTCACTTATGTGGATATTCTGCGAAAACAGGAGTGAAAAAAGGCTTTGGAAACATCAACTTTGAAAAATAGGCACAGGGACTCCGGTCTGGAATTATTCAGAATCATTACAATGCTTTTAATAGTAGCTCATCATTATGTAGTAAATTCGGGACTTACCGAGCCGGGAGGACCAATCGGCTTGCAGCCGTTTACGGCAAAGTCACTTTTTCTTTTAATTTTCGGAGCTTGGGGAAAGACGGGAATCAACTGCTTTCTTATGATTACGGGTTATTTTATGTGTAAATCGCATATTACTTTGAAAAAATTTTTAAAGCTGCTTCTTGAGGTGGAATTTTACAATATAGTTATCTATATTATTTTTCTGATAGCAGGAGTTGAGAACTTTTCGTTTATTGAATTGATTAAAGCATTGCTGCCTGTAACTTCTGTTTCAAGCGGCTTTGTAAGCTGTTATCTTTTGTTTTTTCTTTTGATTCCGTTTTTAAATATACTGATAAGCAATATTGATGAAAAACAGCATCTTCGTCTGACGGCACTGCTCCTTTTTGCATATACCATACTTGGAACAATTCCGTCCGTAAGCGTAACGCTTAATTATGTTTCATGGTTTTCAGTTATATATTTTGTTTCCTCATATTTTCGCCTTTATCCTAAAAAGATATTTGCCAATAAAAAATTCTGGATATGTTCAATGCTATGCTCTCTTTTCGTTTCCGTTTGCAGTATAGTTGTTATGACAAAGATTTATACCTATGTTGACAAAGAGCTTGTCAGGACATCCTTTTATTTCATATCCGATTCCAATAAAGCGCTTGCTTTTACAACATCTGTCTGTGCCTTTATGGTATTTAAAAATCTGAATATAAGATACAACAAGTTTATTAATACTGTTGCCGCATCCGTATTTGGTGTTTTGCTTATACACGCAAACAGCGATACGATGCGGCAGTGGCTGTGGAGAAGCCTGCTTGACAATACGGGTGCGTATTCTCAAAGGTTGCCTATGGTTATTCTGCATGCGGCAGGGAGCGTGATTGCAGTTTTTTCAGTATGTATAGCTATTGATTATCTCAGAATCCGATTTGTCGAAAAACCGTTTTTTGTGTTTTTAAATAAGCATCTTGACAAAGTAACCGCAATATACAAAGCCGCTGAAGATAAAATATGCGGACGATTAAATATAGGACAAAGCAGCAATGAAAATAAATAGCTTTATTTAAACACGAAAAGCCTTCCCGAAAACATAAAGTTTTGGGAAGGCTTTATCTTTTTACAAACAGATTCATACTGTTTTAGCCGGCAACTTCTGCTGTAATGGTTGCAGAGCCGGGCTTGCGTGCCTTGTATTTGCCCCGAAAATCAAGTTTTATAACCCGATTCAAATGACCTGAATACACAATATTTTTACTGTTTTCAAGCTCTATTGAGGAGGCATATGCTTTCTCACCGTAACGCAAAAGGGATTAGTTTACTTCGTTTTCCACTTTTTCCCATTCACTTTTACTGAAAGCCTTTATTTTTTCTATATTTGATTTTACATTTGATTTTACCGTATCGTAATCAGATTCTGCTTCGCCGTAATAATGCTTGACAAGTGATTTTGCGTCACCTGCAAGCTCCATAATCTTTTTAACGGTATCATCTTCGGTCATTCTGCTTATTACCTCGAGCTTATGAGCAGCCTTATATAGTTCCTTTGCTGTCTGATGTGTTTTTTCATTTACACCGTTTTCAATTTCCTGAGCGTCTTTTTCAATTGTGTCAACAAGCTTTTTAATATCCTCTTCGGTTATTTTTTCATCTTTGGCAATTTCATTTTCCGCCTGTGTTTCAATAACGGTAAACTCGGTTACAACATCATTCCAGAGAATTTTGATTTCTCCGTCAAACTTTTCAACTTCCTTTTCAATTTTTGAAGATGTCTGTGGTGTTTCCTTTTCGGTTTTGCTGTCAGATTCTTTTGTGCATCCTGCAAATACTGCAAAAATCAAAGTCGCACAAAGTATGGCTGATAAAAACTTTTTCATAACTACTATCCTTTCAATAATTAATAATTAAAGATTTTTCGTTTTTGAACAGACGGTGTATTTCTTGATTTGCAAAGCAAAAACTATTTATCTAATTATATAATAGCAGATTTATGTTCGGCAGTCAACAAAAGTCAACAAAAATTTATTGCGCCTTCTGTAAAAATAAAAGGGGGAGTTATTCCTGCTTTTCAAAATTTATGTGCGGATAAAAATAATTTAAAAAATCATACTTTGTTTGTCGATTTTGTGTTGAAATTATTATATATTTTTGTATAATATATTTATCTGTCATAAGGGAGGTTTATATATGGGCGGAGTTTTCGGGGCAGTTTCAAAAGACAACTGTACAAATGATTTGTTTTTCGGTATCGATTATCATTCGCATCTCGGTACACGACGCGGAGGAATGGTGGTTCATAACGAAACAGGGTTTCACCGTTCAATACATAATATTGAGAATGCGCCGTTTCGTACTAAGTTTGAAAGGGAGCTGGATGAGCTTCAGGGGAATATGGGTATAGGCTGTATTTCTGATAATGAGCCTCAGCCTCTGATAGTTAAATCGCATATAGGTAGTTTTGCCATTACAACTGTTGGGATTATCAATAATATAGATGAACTTGCGGAGCTTTCTTTTAAAAACGGTTTTACGCATTTTCTTGAAATGAGCGGGGGAAAGCTCAATCCCACAGAACTCATTGCATCGCTTATCAATCAGAAGGATTCTATTGTTGAGGGTATAAAGTATGTTCAGGAGCTTGTTGATGGTTCAATGACAATGCTTATCCTCACGGATGAGGGAATTTACGCCGCCAGAGATAAGCTCGGCAGAACGCCGCTTATAATAGGCAAAAAGGATAATGCCCAGTGTGTAGCGTTTGAGAGCTTTTCATATCTTAACCTTGGCTATAAGGATGAGCATGAACTCGGACCTGCCGAAATAGATTTTATTACTGCGGATAAATATGAAGTGATTCAAAAGCCGTCGGATAAGATGAAAATATGCTCGTTTCTGTGGATTTATTATGGTTACCCCACATCAACATATGAGGGTATTAATGTAGAGCAGATGCGTTATAAGTGCGGCGATATGCTCGCCCGAAGAGATAATGTGGAGACGGATATTGTTGCAGGCGTGCCTGATTCGGGTATTGCTCATGCGATCGGATATGCAAATCGCTCGGGAATTCCTTTCGCAAGACCTTTTATTAAATATACGCCCACTTGGCCGCGCTCATTTATGCCCGTTCATCAGAGTCAGAGAAATCTTATTGCAAAGATGAAGCTGATTCCGGTTGATGCGCTTATAAGAAACAAGAGCATGCTTCTGATTGACGATTCAATCGTAAGAGGTACTCAGCTTGGTGAAACAACTGAATTTTTGTATCAGAGCGGAGCTAAGGAGGTTCATATCCGCCCTGCGTGTCCGCCGCTTCTTTTCGGCTGTAAATATCTGAATTTTTCCCGTTCAAAGTCAGAGCTCGATTTGATAACACGCCGTATTATTTTGAGAAGAGAAGGAAAATGTACTCCTGAGCTTCTTGAGGAATATTCAAATCCCGATTCCAAGAAATATGAGGAGCTTCTTGAAGAAATCAGAAAGGAACTGAACTTTACAACACTTCGCTATCACAGGCTTGACGATATGATAGAATCAATCGGTCTGCCTGAGGAATGTCTTTGCACTTACTGTTGGAACGGTAAGGAATAAACAATATCAAACGGCAAAAGGGTCTGTCTCACTTTTTTGTGGGACAGACCCTTTTTATAGGTTTATACTACTTTGTAATTAAATCCTTAATGACCTCGCCCGAAAGTATCATTCCGGCAACGCCTGTGACAAATGCGGCAGAACCGACTGTTTTTATTCTTTTGCCTTCATCGTATACGGGTTTTGCCGGCGGCTCTTTTGAATAGACGACCTTCAGCCTTTTAACACCGAGTTTTTTCAGCTCTCTGCGCATTACTCTTGCAAGAGGGCAGACGCTTGTATTGTAAATATCGTCTACTGAAAATGCTGTCGCGTCGAGCTTGTTGCCTGCTCCCATAGAGGAAATAATCGGGACATCTGCCGCTTTTGCCTGAAGGACAAGCTGCAACTTTGCTTTAACTGTATCAACCGCGTCAACAACATAATCGTATTGCGTAAAGTCAAATCTGTCGGCGTTTTCCGGCAGATAAAAACAATTGTGCCGATTAACGGCAATATCCGGGGATATTGCCTTAATTCTGCTTTCAAAGGCATCTACTTTGGCCATTCCTATCGTCTGCGAGGTTGCAATAATCTGGCGGTTTATGTTTGAGAGAGAAACGGTATCGCTGTCAATAATATCAATTTCTCCTATACCGCTTCTTGCAAGCGCCTCAACGGTATATCCTCCGACGCCTCCTATGCCGAATACGGCGACACGGCTTTTTTTGAGTATTTTCATCGCCTCTTCGCCAAGCAGAAGCTGTGTTCTTTCAAAACGGTTTTCCATATGACATCATCCCCAGTGCTATTTTATCATTTAAGGCAGGTATGTCAATACAGTATTTATTCACAAATCAAAAGACCGTAGCCCTTTTGGCGCTGATATATAATTTTTGTTTCTCCGTCCGATCCGAGATAAACGAAAAAGCTGTGTCCGAGCATTTCCATCTGAACAATTGCCTCGTCGTCAGTCATCATCTGAAGTGGGATTGTTTTTTTTCTTTTTATTTCAGCGGAGGAAGAGTCAAACTGCTCAAAATCCTCCATTTTTACTTCCTGTTCAAAATCGGAAAAGGCGTCCGCAATCTCATCAATTGCGCCTTTTCTCTTTTTGTCAACAAGATATGTTTTAAGCTTCCTGATTTTTCTCTTTAAATCGTCAACAGCCATATCAATAACCGGCTCTATTCTGTCAGCAGTGGCTTCGCCTCTTATAAACGAGCCGACATTAATAACAGTTATATCGCATTTGTAACCCTTCTTGACCTTGGCAAGCGTCACATCAAAGCTGGCTGAAGAGGGGAGCATTTTTTCTATTCTCCTGAGTTCTTTTTCTATTCCGTCCTTTGCCCCCTGTCGAAGATCAAAGCCTCTTGCCGTAATATTAATCATAAAATTACCTCCTGTAAACATTATTTTAGGGTTTCCCTTTACTTAGATTATACACCCATTTTTATCCAATAAACAGTATTTACTTTCCTATGTTTTTTTGGTATAATTATTCAGTAATTGTTATTTGAGGTGAACTCATTATGGCAAAGAAAAAAAGAACACATTATGATAAGCTGAAAACTCTCTTATTCGGTAGGGATTTGCGTGTCACAACAGGCGAGCCTTATACTGAAATAAGGGAGTTTGATTTTTCATCCTATTATCCCGAGGATAAATATATATATAATCAGCCTATTAACGCAGACAAAGTGATTGACATAAGAGATTACGGCGCAGATGTACATAACAGCGATAATGCTGTTTTTATTAATAAAGCAATAGCAGACGCACAGAAAACAGGTGCCGTTGTATTGGTAAGCGGCGGCGATTTTGTCACAACAACGGTTATTCTGAAATCAGGCGTAACCTTGTTTATAGAAAGAGGCTCTGCCCTGTGCGCAAATACAAGCGGTATCGGATATGAAGAATTCGGCGCCGTACTTTTTGCGGAAAACGAGAAAAACATAACGCTCACCGGCGGCGGAAAAATAAAGGGCAACGGTCATCTTTTCGGCAGAAAACCTGTTGCTTTAAGCAACAATACCTCGCCTGCCGATTATATTGATGTAATTGAAATGCGCCGTGATTATCGCTCACAGATACGCTTTGCGCATGAGAGCAAGTACGGTTCTCCCGTAATTATAAAAAACTGTAAATATGTTGCCGTTGATAATTTTATAATTGAAAACAGCGCCTATTGGAGCTTTAAGGTGTCAAACAGCAGTAATGTAAGTGTAAAAAACCTTATAATCAATAATAACAGAAATGTCGCGAATGCGGACGGCATTGATCTTTCGGGAAGCAGTGATATCAGCATCCGTCATTGCTTTATATCAACAGCGGATGACGGTATTGTTTTGAAAAATGCAATCTGGCTCGGCAATATTAAACCTATGGAAAATATAAACATTTCTGATTGTGAAATTATCAGCAGGACAAATGCTGTTAAAGTAGGAACCGAAACTACTTTTGATATAAAAAATATAAACATCAGCAACTGTAAATTGTTTATGACTGACCTTTACCCCGGAAGTGTTTCCGGAATATCACTGGAAGCATGCGACGGCTCTGTTTTGAGCAATGTGAAAATAAGGAATATTGAAATGGACAGATGTACCTGTCCGATTTTTATACGCATGGCAAACCGAAACAGGGCAGGGACAGTGAATGCACAGAGTGCAAATGCAATTGAATTTAGCAAAAAAGCGGAAAAAGGTGCTTCGTCAGAGAAAAACCGATTTGATATGCTCAGTCAGATACGGGATATAGCAATAGAAAATATTTCCGCAAAGCAAGCGGAAATACCTGTTATCATTGCGGGCTTTAAGCAAAAGGGAAAGGTCAAAAGAGTGGAGAATATAACGCTGCGCGATATTAATATAACATATGCCGATATACCTGAAACAATGGACAGACGATTATTTATTCCGGAATATTCAAGGGAGTATCCTGAGGGGTGGAGATTCAGAAATCTTCCGGCTTACGCGCTCTGGGCAAGACATGTAAAGAATTTGAAGATAACAAATTTTAACTGTATTCATCCTCAGCCTACCTGGAAACGCGAAATGATTATGAATGATATTATAGAGTAAGGAAAATTAAAACGGCGGTTCGGATCATTAATCCGGACCGCCGTTTTTGTCTGTACTCGTTTAAGCCAATCAATTGCTTATTTTGTTTTCAGCTTCAGTGTTTTGCTCCAGGAGTAATATTTTGTTTTGCCTCCTGATTTTTTATAGGCTCTCACTTTTACATAATAGGTTTTTTTGCTTTGTGCTGTTTTGAGTGTTGTAGAGGTCTTTGAAGCCGGTTTAACATAATTTGACAGAAAGTTGCTTTTGAAGTTGCTTGTGGTGGACCACATAACCTCATAACCGCTTACGCCTGACATCTTATTCCATTTAACCTTTATCCTCTTCACGCTGTTTGATTTTGCGCTTTTTATTGCAGTCTGTTTGTTCTTTGTGCTGACAGACAGAACGCCGCTTTTTGTTCCTATGACTTTGGAACCGTTATAATTCCTGTAAGGCGCAATTTTGAATTTGTATTTTGTATTGCCCTTTAAATTTGATATTTTAAGTGAGGTTGCCTTAACATCCTTATACTTTTTATATGATTTCGATTTGCTGTCGTATTTGTATATCCTGTAACCGACTGCCCTTGAATGCTTTGACCATTTGAGCGTAATGGAATTATTTGTACTCTCACCTTTAAATTTTTGTATCGTGTTTGACTTTGTGAGCTGTTTTACTTTTGCTGAATATGCACCGTAAATTGTATTTGAGCCTGATTTGGTATATGCCCGTACTCTGAAAATATAGGACGCGAAATTGCCAAGCCCTTTTACCGTGATGTTTGTTGAAGGGGTAGTTGCATAGTTTGTCCATTTATGATTTCTGTAGACCTGCACCTGATATCTGCTTGCGTCGGAAACCTTGTTCCACGATAAGGATACCGATGATGTATTATATGATTTAATTTTCAGTCCGCTGACCTTTGAAAGAGAAGTGACGGTATTTTCCTCGTTGCCGGGCATATTTTCAAATACAGGAATTGAAAATTTCTTTGTTATTTTCAGTATTCCGGCTTTGTCATACGCATTGTATGTTGTTGCCGATTCGGCGGTAGCCGCGGCTACATTCGCCATATATTCATTTGTATACAGATAATAAGATGAAGGACTTACATTAAATTTCTGGAGATAGCCTGAAGGCTGTGATGTGAAGTTTTTTGCAATGTATTTCGCTCCGTAGTATATAGCTTTATAAGGGTTTGTCCATGGCCTGCCCCAGCCGGTGCTTTTGTCGCCGAGATAGGTTGTCCTGCAGTCGTTTACGAGAACATAGCCGCTTTTTCCTTCAGTATATCCGCCGTATTCGTCATAGAGTCTTACATAATAATAATTACCCTTGTTTGCGCGCCAAGTCATATACTGGTCTGCGCTTATTGTGGTTTTTGTACCCTCGCCCTTTTTCGTTTTTGAATTATACTTTGCATAAAGCGTGGTGCTTTTGTTTGTTTTAAGATATCCGGCTGCCCATGAAAGACCGTCTTTTGCTCCTGTATAGGCGCCTATATTATAATAATTATAAATACCTTGGAAAGGACTTACGGTACCGCATACCGCGGAAGCCGTCGCCTTGGCACCGCCGTTTTCCTGTCTTATTTTTGATGCGAGATAATATGCGCTCATACCGCTGTCATTTGCAGCCTTCATAATGACATCCGAATATTTTGTTGTACTATTGTATGTTTTTGTTGAGCCGGAGGTGGTTTTATATGTTATAAGTGAGTCGTGCATCCATGTTCCGTTTAAAATAGATTCTACGCCAAGCTTGCTCTGCGTACCGTCATATTTTGTTGACTCAAACTGAAATATGTATTTTTCACTGAGCCAGTTTCTCGGATCCATATAGTATTCAACCGCTGATTCGGAGGCGGATACCCAATTGTCTGCCTCCTGAATAACATAATGGTTGTTGGTATAGCATTTTGAGCATTTGCAGAACATGGAACTGTCATAGGATGATATTTTTTCTATAAGCTGATTGGAATGATTTGAGCGTTCTCCCTTTACCGCTGTTTTCCAGTCTATTCCTGTAAAAAGAGGCTCAAATATCCAGTTGGGATATTTTGAATGCAGTTTGACAAGCGAATCAACATAGCTGTCCGGGAAACCCTTGTTTCTCAACTGTGCGGCATAATCGGCCGCTTGTACGGACAGAGCGCCTGCCTGAAGTATGCCGGTTATCGCTATGACAACAGATGCTATTACTGATAATATCTTCTTCATTTCAGTCTCCTTTCAAAGAATGGATACAAAAACATTGTATCATTTTGTAATATTTATGTCAATTTTTTTTAATTTTTGTAATCTGTAAAATTTTGTGATAATTATTGACAAATTGTTTTGATTTGTATATTCTTGTCGTGGGGGGTGTTGAAGATGGAAAAAGATATATTGTCACAAAAACTTAAAAATTACAGAAACAGAACGGGTCTTACACAGGAACAGTTTGCAAGTCAGATAGGTATTACAAGAAGCGCGTATGCCTATTATGAAATTGGAAAAACAAAGCCAAAGCTCTCTATTTTAAAAAAAATTGCGCAGTTTTATGATTTGTCCGTCGATGATTTTTTGGAGGACAACAACGATGTTTATGATCTGGCTCAGAGAGAACCAGAGCTTGTTCCTGAATGGGATATTGACGATACCTTCAATCAGCTTACAAATTTTGAAAAATCAGTTATCTGTAAGGTGAGAAAAATGTCCATGCATGAAAAGGAAGCGCTTTCCAGATATCTGAATAAATAAATAATGAATGAATTAAACAGCCCGTTGCTTGAACGGGCTGTTTTGCTGTATAGGAGGGAAAAGGTGCTTACCTGCTTTTTTGTTTTTCTTTTTCCGCATTACGCGTTTTCTGAAATTCGATCGTATCTCTGGCGAGTACACCTGAAAGAGCAATTAAGGATATGAGATTGGGTATGGACATAAGACCGTTTGCGATATCCGAAAACGACCAGACTATATCAAGAGAAAGTGTTGCCCCGATAAATACGAGGAATGAAAAGAAAACTCTGTAAATATAGCAGAATACAGGCTTTTTAAGGAGATATTCAAGTGCCTTTTCGCCGTTGTACTCCCACCCGAGAATGGTGGAAAACGCAAAAAGAATAATTCCGACGGTTACAAGTATTCCGCCTGTTTTGCCGAGTGCGGATTCAAAAGCAACAATTGTGAGCGCCGCGCCCTCATACATTTTTCCTGTTGAAGGATCCATGCTTCCGAGCATTCCGCTTGACGCAATGGCAAGACCTGTAATTGTGCAGACGACGATTGTGTCAATAAAAGTGCCGCACATATTTATGTAACCCTGCTTAACATGATGATCCGAAGTAGCACTGGCGGCGGATATTGCTGCGCTGCCGAGTCCTGCCTCATTTGAGAAAACGCCCCTTGCAATACCATATCTCATAGACTGCATAATGCTTGCCGTTATTGTTCCCGCAATGCCTCCCGCGATTGCCTTACCTCCGAATGCCATTGAAAATATTGCTGTGAGACCTGCGGGAATATTTTTATAATTGACAGCTATAACAATTATTCCTGCGAGGATATAAAACACAGCCATTGCGGGTACAAGAACCGAGGAAACCTTTGATATGGATTTTATGCCGCCAAGTACGATGATAGCCGTAAGGGCAGCAAGAACAGCTCCCGTAAGCCATTTCGGTACGCTGAAGGTGGAATCGACAGCGCTTGAAATGGAGTTTGCCTGCGTTGCATTTCCTATTCCGAAGGATGCGATAACCGTGAAAAGTGCAAACGCCCCTGCGAGCAATGCGCCGAGCTTTTTGTTTTTAAATGCCTTTTTAAGCGTGTACATAGGACCGCCCGCCATTTCACCCCTGTCATTTTTTTCCCGGTATTTAAGGGCGAGAGTACACTCCGCATATTTTGTCGATATGCCAAATGCGGCTGAAATCCACATCCATACTAAAGCGCCCGGACCGCCGGTCACCATTGCAGTGGCAACTCCGACAATATTTCCTGTTCCGACAGTGGCTGCAAGAGCTGTCATCAAAGCCGAAAAAGGGGATATGTCTCCTTCGCCGTTGTCCGTTCTTCGTGATTCCTTACTGAAAAGTCTTTTTAGCGAGGAGCCGAGATTTCGCCACGGCAGAAAGCGAAGCCTAATCGTGAGAAATATGCCTGTTCCGACAAGGAAAACAAGCATTACGGGTCCCCATACGAAATTACTTAAGGCATTAATTATTTTTTGCAGTTCCTCCAAATTTTTTCTCTCCCTTCAAACATTCAGTGATTATATTATCATAATACTAAATTATATTCAAAATTCAATGGCTCTATCTAAATTAAAAAATATATTATTTTATACCATATAATCTTTTGGCATTGTTATTAGTGATATTTAGTATTTCCTGTGTGTCCATATCCAGTATTTCGCCTATTCTCTCAGCGATAAAGGGGATATAGGACGAATTGTTTCTTTTGCCCCGTACTGGTACCGGGGCAAGGTACGGGCAGTCCGTTTCAAGCACGAGGCGCTCAAGGGGAATGGTTCTGACAACCTCAAGGCTTTTTCGCGCGTTTTTGAAGGTAACAATACCGTTTAAGCCGATATACATTCCGAGCTTTATTATTTCCGCCGCCATTTCCTTTGAGCCTGAAAAGGAGTGAAGAACACCCTTTGGTTTTGTCTTTTTCAATAATTCAAGTGTATCTCCGTGCGCTTCCCTGTCGTGAACAATGACAGGCAAATCAAGCTCCTTAGCAAGCGCTATCTGTGCCTCAAAAAAGCTTTTCTGAATCTCCTTTTTTGAATTCATCCAGTGATAGTCAAGTCCGATTTCACCTATCGCAATGCATTTGTCATTATTTGCAAATCTGCGTATGATTGCAATATCTTCAAGGACCGCTCCCTCAAGATTTTCAGGGTGAAAGCCTGCTGAAAAGTATATAAAATCATATTCCTGCGCAAGATCAAAATTAAATTGTGTTGAGTCAATATCACATCCGCAACTGACGATATAAGAAATACCCTGACCTCTGAGGCTTTCTATAAGCTGGCTTCGGTCAGGGTTAAATTTGCAGTCGTCATAGTGGGAATGTGTATCAAAAATATGATGATACATTATGCTTCCTCGCTATCTGATTTTAGTTCCTGCCGGCATACCGTCTGCAAAAAGGACCTTGACATCACTGTCGTTTACATCTCCTGCGAGAAGCATTCCGTTGCTTATTTCTCCGCAAAGCTTAGCAGGCTTGAGATTGGCAACAATAACAACGCTTTTGCCGACAAGCTCCTCACATTTGTACCACGGAGCAATGCCGGATACAATCTGCCTCGGCTCGGGTGTACCGTCATCAACAGTTATTTTAAGAAGCTTTTTCGCTCTTTTAACAGGCTCGCATGCCGTTATCTTTGCGACTCTGAGTTCTATTTTTGAAAAATCGTCGAAGTTTATTTGGGCAAGTCCTTCAATATCCTTTTTCTGGTCCTGCGCATCTGGCCGCGTTTGATTTTTTATAAGGGCGTTGAGTTCTTCAATTTCCTTGTCTACATCAATTCTCGGGAAAAGGGGAGCTCCTCTTTTTACCGATACATTCTGCGGCAAAACATTGAATTTCGCTGCGTTTTCATATGTTATAAGACTTTCGTTTGCTCCTATCTGTTTAAAGACCTCAGGCATAGTTGTGGGCATAAAGCATGAGAGGAGCGTGGTTGTTATTCTGATTACCTCAAGAAGATTGTAAAGCACGCAGGCAAGACGAGCCTTTTTGCTCTCGTCCTTACCCAGAATCCATGGTGTTGTCTCATCAATATATTTGTTTGCTCTTGAAACAACCCTGAATATCTCCGCAAGTGCATTGTTGAGCTGTGTTTGATCCATATACTGATCGACCTTTTCTTTCAGAGCAACAGCCATTGCGATAAGCTCTTTGTCAGCATCTGCGCTCTCTTTTTCGGCAGGTAAAGTTCCGCCGAAATATTTTTCAACCATTGCAACTGTTCTGGAAACAAGATTTCCAAGATCGTTTGCAAGATCGGAATTAATGCGGTTTATCATTATCTCGTTGGAAAAGGAGCTGTCGGCACCCAGCGCCATCTCACGCAGAATGTGATATCTGATGGCATCAGCGCCGTAGCGTTCACCAAGAACAAACGGATCAACAACATTGCCTATGGATTTGCTCATTTTTTGGCCGTTGAAGGTAATCCAGCCGTGAACTGCGAGATGCTTTGGCAGAGGAAGCTCAAGAGCCATAAGCATTGCAGGCCATATAATGGCGTGAAAACGCATAATATCCTTTGCCACCATATGGACATCGGCAGGCCAAAATTTGTGAAAATCATTGTATGCCTCGTTTTGGTAGCCGAGTGCAGAGATATAGTTTGAAAGAGCGTCAATCCATACATACACAACATGCTTTTCGTCAAAAGTGACGGGTATTCCCCAGGAAAAGGATGTTCTCGACACGCATAAATCCTCCAGACCGGGCTTTATGAAATTGTTTACAAGTTCAATGGCGCGTGATTTTGGCTGAAGATAATCTGTTTCAAGCAAAAGCTTTTCAATTCTGTCTGCAAACGGAGACATTTTAAAAAAATACGCCTCTTCGGATGTCTGCGTAACCTCTCTGCCGCATTCAGGGCATTTGCCGTCAACAAGCTGGCTTTCCGTCCAGAATGATTCGCACGGTGTACAGTATTTGCCGCTGTATTCCCCTTTATAGATATATCCTTTGTCATATAAATCCTTGAATATCTTTTGCACTGTTTTTATATGATAATCGTCAGTTGTTCTAATATATCTGTCATAGCTGATGTTCATATAACTCCAGAGCTTTTGGAATACTGCAACGATTTCATCAACATATTCCTTTGGAGTAACGCCCTTTTCTTTTGCCTTCTGCTCGATTTTTAATCCGTGTTCATCTGTTCCCGTAAGAAAAATAACATCTTTACCCTGCATTCTTCTGTAACGGGCGATGGAGTCGCAGGCAACTGTTGTGTAGCAGTGACCGATATGCGGGTTGCCGGACGGATAATATATTGGTGTAGTAATATAGAATTTTTCTTTTTCAGACATCGTTTTTCCTCCCGAAAATATTAAAGCAGAGATGCGGCATCTCTGTCAAGCATAAGCGTAACATCTGTATGAAACTGAAGCACGGATGCAGGGCACTGCGGTGTGACATGTCCGTCAATAAGCTGTTTGATTGCCTTTGCTTTATTCTTTCCCAAAGCGATAATAAGAATTCGCTTTGCCTGCATGATTGAGCCTATTCCCATTGTTATGGCATGTGTAGGGACTTCATCTACAGATTTGAAAAATCGGCTGTTGTCTTTAATCGTACTCTCTTTGAGGGCAACAACATGACTCCATCTCTGAAAGCTGTCGGACGGCTCATTGAATGCAATATGCCCGTTAGAGCCTATACCTAAAAGCTGAATGTCGATACCGCCCGCTTTTTTTATTTTTGCTTCGTAATCTCTGCATTCCTGTTCAAGGTTCTGTGCGTTTCCGTTGAGAAAGTTTATATTCTCTTCGGGAATGTTTATGTGACTGAAAAGATTGTCGTACATAAACCGATGATATGAGTTTGCGTCGTTTATGTCAAGATTACAGTATTCATCAAGATTAAAAGTCGTTACCCTGCTGAAATCAACCGAGCCGTTTTTATACAGTTTAATCATATGGTTATACGGTTTAAGCGGTGTTGATCCTGTTGCGAGTCCGAGAACTGAGTCAGGCTTTGCAAGAACCTGTCCGCACATATAATTTCCCGCAGCTATTCCGATTTGTTCTTCATTATCATATATAAGTACATTCATATGTATTCACCTCAAAATCACAGAAATAATTAAAACAATGTAATATACTATATTATAGTCTGATTGTCCGTTGTGTCAATGGTATTTTTCCGTTTTGCAATCCATGTGAAGACTGCATATAGCACGGCAAAGCCGATTGTTCCGAGTGCGGCGCC
>CANQZA010000044.1 GCA_947628175.1 uncultured Clostridia bacterium
AGTACATTGCCGTCTACGGCAGCGTAAGGCTGATTAAAACAAATCGAAGCAATGGCACCTGCGGTATATGCTCCTACACCGGGCAAAGAACGGATGTTTTCATATTGATTCGGAAAATGTCCGCCGTATTGTGTTTCAATCACGCGTGCCGCCTTTTGCAGATTGCGCGCGCGGTTATAATAACCGAGTCCCTCCCAAAGTTTGAGCAGTTGACTTTCCGGCGCTTCTGCCAGAGCATGGATGTTGGGGAGTTGTTCCAAAAAGCGAAGATAGTATGCCCGTACTGCCTCCACGCGTGTTTGCTGCAACATAATCTCCGAGAGCCAGATATGATAGGGCTCGGTATCCTGTCGCCAAGGCAGGACGCGTGCATTTTGTCTGTACCAGGGTAATAGCGTATCCGGTAGCTTTCTGTAAATGGAATCGATTGTTTTCAAGGGTTTCTCCTTTTTAATAGAATCTGTTGCATTTTTTAATTTCCAAAATATTTCTTTGCATTAAAAATAGTAAAAATCATATGGCTAATCAGCAGGAATAACATAAAAAGTTTTTTTGGAGATTCCTATTTCCGTTTTGGACATATATGCATTCAAAGCTTCTGTGCGGGTACGGTGGGGGAAAAACACCCTTATTTTATCCCTGCAATTCGCAGAGTAATCTGTATGACGGTTTTTCGTTTCCGTATAAATCCGAAGAGCCGTGGACGCGGCGGCGCATTTTATCTTCTCCCGCCTCACCGCAGTGAGTGCGGTAATCATTGAGAGAAAACCACATATAGCCGCAGATGTTTTCTATCTTTGCATACATCGCAAGTCGTTCTCTGAGTATTCTTGCCCGCTCTTTATCTCCGCCCTTAAAATGCGGCTCGCAAAGCCCGAATTCAGAAATAAGCAGAGGCATTCCTTTTGCCTTTTTGCAGGTGCGTATCATATGATTTTCAATATCGTCACTCGGCTCCCACAGACCGAGATAATCGTTCCACATAGCTATGTCGCCGTGTAAGGCTGCATCATCTTTATTGACATTCTCGTTGCGGCTTATTGAGTTTGAAACATAGTTTACAAGTCGGCGTGAGTCAAGCGATTTGAAATATGCGACCATATCATCAACATATTTTATAGTCGGTTCCGTTTCGCCTCCGAGCTCATTTCCTACACCCCAGCAGATGATTGACGGATGATTCGAGTGAAAATACACCATTTCATCTGCCTGCTGTTTTGCGATGTCAAGCTGCAATTCTGTTGCCTGCTTCGGATAGCCCCAATAGGGGATTTCCTCCTGAACGAGTAATCCGTTTTCGTCGCACCAATCAAACAGACTGTCATCCTGCTGCCAGTGAAAGCGCGTGAACACACAGCCTGCGTTTTTTAACTGTTTTAAGCATTTTATGCTGTGTTCAAGCGGCTCTGCCATACCAAAATCGGGGTGAGAACCGGGCATCCATTCACAGCCTTTCAGGTATATTTCTTTGCCGTTTAAAAATACTTTTTCGCCTTTTACCTCAATCGTTCTGAACCCTGTGCGAATTTCATAATAGTCATTCTCTGTTTCAATGGCGATTCTGTAAAGGTTAGGGGAGTAACAGCTCCAGAGCTTTACATTTTTGAAATCAAGCTCTATTTCATTTTCAATTACGGGAAAATGCTTACTTATGATTTTTTCATTATTTGAATAATCCATAATATGCACTGTTCCGCTCTGCGGTTTGCCGTTAAGAAAAGCAGTTTTTATTTTCAGCGTGCCGCTGCCGCGCCCGTTATCCATATTGCGGATTATCTCCTCTGCGCGCAGATATGCAACGGCATTCGGCTCGGCAAATTGTAATTCGGCTTTTCTGATTATTCCGCCGTCGTCCGCCCAGTCAAAATCATCCTTATGAGGGAGTATTTCATCAATATGTGTGTTGTCCACAATCACTTTGATTTTATTTTCCGCTTTAAAAAGTATTTTGTCCGTAACATCAAATGTAAACGGCGTGTAGCCTGAACGGCTGTGCTCGCCTGCAAAAGCATCGTTTATGTAAACCTTTGCGGTGTGATAAACCGCGTTGAACGAAAGGAAAACCTTTTTATTTTTTAACGATTCATCAATGAATATTGCGGTTTCGTATTCAGCCTCACCCCTGTGTTTCATAACATTTTCATCCACATTCCATGTGTGGGGAACAGTAACCTTTGCTGAATAATTGAATGCGCTGATTTTGAAATTCCATTTATTTAATGTTATGTTGTATCTCATATTCATTCCCATAGCCTTTCCGGCTACAAAAATTTTATTCATTCCTATACAACTTACTGTAGCCGGATAAGTGTATAGTGGGAATTCAACCCTCTCAAAATTGTTCCACAGATAAACTTTGAGGGCATATAATCGAATGTAGTGTGATTTTTCACACTGCGTTTTTCCTAAATAATAATTGATAGTGCGTTGCAATCTGAAAGGTGTTGCAATTTATTTTTAATGCTTGTTTAAATAACGCCCTGCTTTCATCTTTTTTGTCCAAGCCGTATAAGCCGAGTGCTTTCATAAACAAGCAGTGCAGCTTGTTTTTTATGTTTAAATCCTCTTCAAATACAAGCAGGTCGGGTAACGAAACCGCAAAATAATCTATTGTGACATTGTCACTAAGATGAGCATCTGCATATGATATCAGCTTGTCAAAGCGGCTTTTTGCTGCGTCAGTATCACCAAGTTTCAGTAATGCCATGCCCTGATAAAAGATTGTTTCGGGCGGCTGGTCATTATAAAACATAGCGGACGCAGGCTCGGATATACCGTTTGACGCTTTGACAAAGCACTCCCTTGCAAGCTCTGCTTTGCCGCTTTTTTCATAAGCACAGCCGAGGTAATAGTTCTGTCTGTTTTCCTGCGCGCCGTAAAGCTTTCCCTCACCGAGACTGTGCGGATATTCAAAGGTCGAAAGCAGATAATCTTCATTCTGCGTTTCAAGCGCCAGCGCAATATTTGAGAATAAATACTGCTCGGGAACTTTTCCTTCGCCGCCCTCCCAGGGGTGAAATTTGTGGGCTATAATCTGCTTTAACGCCTTGTCATATTGTTCTGTTAAATTCAACAGTGTTATGTATTCAAGATAAAGGTCGTCACGGCTGAAAACTGTATTTAAGCGCTTTTGCAAAAAGGCAAGCCTTTCAGCCGGTGGTATGCCGATTCTCTTTTTCAGTAAATCAAGCTCGTACAGAACTCTTGCATCTGCTTCATCCATAGAATATGCAGTGTTAAGCAATTCAAGTGCTTTAGCGCAATCCTTTTTTATATTGTAATATAGAAGTGATAGGTTGCGGTACGGAGTTGCAAAATCGCAGTTAAGCTCAATAGAACGCGCAAAGCACTTTATTGCATCCTCGTGACGCTCCTTATCATAATATAGATTGCCGAGATAATAGGGTGCTTTATAATCGTTCGGATTTCTGCTCATTGCAAATTCAAGCACAGCAATATCCTCAATTCTGTTTGGAAAACAGCAATAAGGGTCGTCATTGAATGCTGCATCAAGATATGATTTATAATCTTTTCCTGTTTGATAAGAATAATAAGCCTTGTAATAATCAAGCATAGGATAGCTGTCCTTTGCCATTTCAAGCAGTTTTACGGCGTCGTTATAAAAGCCTGCAAAGGCATATTCAAGAGATAAGTCAATCAGCATATTCGGATTGATGATATGCTTTGAAATATCTTTCCCTGACTGATAAAGCGCAATAATATTCAGATTGTCTATTGACAACGCGTACTCGGCATTTGCCTTATAAGCTCTGTCAAGCACCTTTAAAAGCATGGTTTTCAGATTAAGCGCATTGAAATTGTGTGCATTATAAAGAAGGCATTGCTCGGTGAATTCTATTGCAGTTTTATATTCTTTTTTCTTTGAACATATGAGCGCCATATAATAATACGAATTGCTCTTTGTTTCTGCATTCCACACTGCTTTATAAAATGCATCATAGGCTTCATCGTATTTTTCCCGATAAAACAGGCAAAGACCTAAATTATAATACATTTCACCATGAATCGGATTCGGATTTGAGCGGGTTTGTTTATCTATTGCATTTCTGAAATACCATTCACTTTCCTTTATATATCCTTTTTTGAAAATCAGCATACCATAAGCGTTGTTGAGTCTGATATCGGTTTTATCACGCTTGAGTCCTTCAAGATAATAGTTCTCCGCTCTGCGTGTTGCGTGGCGGTACTGTTCTATATGCAGTCCGTATAAATATAAATCCTCGTTTGTTTCACATTCCTCGGGCAGTGGCGCAGGCTTGGCAGGCTCGGGAATTTCCTGTTTTTTTACATTCCCGTCAAAGGTTAACACGGTGTTGCCGTTTTTGATGACTTTAATAACGATATCCTCAAATTTGAATCCTGTGTTGTCTATGCTGATTTCATAGGTTTTTGAGCAGATTAAGTCTATATTGTCTGAGTAAAAATCATTGATTTTTATAACGCATTCACCAAGCGTGCCCGAGCAGTATAGTTTTACTGTTATTTTATCATCCACATCCAAATGAAGGGATATATCTCTGTTTGCATTGTGGACGGTACCCAAATCGTGATATGGCATAAAGTATTGCGTAAAGTCACGGCTTTCCATAGGTGCAATATAGCTGAAATCCGGCTGATTGTCAGTAAAGCATCCTGTCATAAGCTCAAAGTACGGACCGTTATCATCAGTTAAGTTTCTGTCCCACGCCTTGCCGAAATCGCCGCAGCCCCAGGTCCATTGTTTTTTACCGGGTGAAATATGATGGTCGGCAATATGCAGAATTCCCGCGCCGATACCTTCATCATATCCGCCAACAAAATCATAGTCGCTTTTTGCTGCCATATATGATGTGGGCACAGGCAGGTTTTTATATTTTGAAATGTCAACACCCTTTGAATAATCAACCTTATAGTATGTTCCCGTTGCAATGGGAAATGTGGATACATCACGCTTCCCATGGTCCATAACCGCCGTAACATCGGGCGGAAAAATACTGCAGTAATTTTCGTTAACAGCAACCGCCGGATTGGCCCACCAGAGAAATGTCTGCCGTGTATTTGTTCTGTTAAAAAGGTGATTTTTCAGCTCTAAATAAGCCTTGTCGGGGTAGAGAGTAAATTCGGTTTCGCCTTTGGTATGAAACATATTTTCAATTTCACTTACAACTATTGTTGCACTGCCGTCGCCGTTTTGACGATATATATAGTTCACCTCATCGAAGGTGCTTGGTCTGTGATGCTGGGGCCAGTTAAATTCAATGCCGCCTGAAATCCACGGGCCTGCAAGACCTACAAGCGCAGGCTTGATAACATGGTTATAATAAACAAAATCATATTTTTTGGTTTTGTCATATGCCCGTTGCACTCTGCCGCCAAGCTCAGGCAAAATCATAATTTTGAGATAATCGTTTTCCAAAAACACAGCCTTGTAAATTTTATCTGTCTTGGTGTCACTGATTTTGTCAATGACAGAATGGGGATAGACCTTACCGCTGCTGCCCTGATACACTCTTTTTTCAAGGAACAGCGGATTTTTGTCAGGCTTGCCTGTTTCGTATGTGGGGATAATTACATTTTCCTCCCAAACAGTAACTTTAGAAATATTTTTCATTTAATCAGTCCTCTTGTTTGACATGGATTTGTTTTTATTGTAATATTTTTTTAGGAAGATTTGTTTTGATATTCTGTCAAAAAATTTAGAAATCTTATTTTATAATTATGGAACTGATAGGAAACGGACTCGACAAAGGCTCGCGTATGTATTTTTATACTCCGTCGCAAGCCGCTGAAAAACTATTGTATTATCCGATTGCAGTCGGAGAATTCTATTGCAACATGGATTATCATGTAAATCGGGACAGGTATGACAGCATTCTTGCAATATATATCCTTGACGGAAATATAACAATGGTGCAGGAGGGAACGGAGTATAACGCCCGGGAAAATGAATTGCTGCTGATTGACTGTTATAAAAAGCACAAGTATTTTACTGCTCATACGGCTCATACCTTATGGGTTCATTTTGACGGTAATAATACAAGACAGTGGTTTAATGAAATAAAATCAAAAAAGGGTCAAAAAATAAAATGTACGCGTCAGACCGCCGAATGTATTTATAATATAATTAAATTTATTCAGCAAAATCAAAGCGAGTACACTGTCTCAAATGAGTTGTATTCAATGCTTTGTAATATAAGCAATGAGCATGCTGTAAATCAGGAAAGCCGCAAGGTCAGCCAAATTGAAGCAGCAAGAAAATTCATCATTTTAAACTATGATAAAAATATCTCTATCCGTGATATGGCAAAAACCGCTCATATAAGCGTTTCTTATTTTTCAAAATTATTTAAGGAATCCATTGGCTTTTCACCATATGATTACCTGCTGACAGTCCGTCTGGATAAAGCTAAAGAAATGCTGCAGCAAACAGAGTATTCCATCGAAAGTATTGCTTATAAAACAGGATTTAACAGTTCATCTAATTTCGTGTATTTTTTTAAAAAAGAAACAGGTCTCTCACCATTAAAGTTCAGAAACATTAAGTTTTAATAATATTGATCCGGTACATTTCATTTTTAAAGAAGAAAAAAAGCAGGTTCTCCAAGAATATGGACTATGGTTCAGCCGGAATAATAATGATACAATGAACTGTATTTCTGTATCTGTTAAGGTATGGTTATAGAAATTGGCAAAGAGTAATAAAATACAGACATGACCTGCACTGCGGTGCTTGCTGTAAAACTCGCACTGCGAAAGCTGTCATTCTCTTGCAATTTTAATCTTTATTTTTGTCTAATCTTTGGGGTTCACTTCAAAAGGGAGATCGGTGATTTTTTGAGCAAACAATGTCAGATGTTTGGTCTTTACCTTGAATCATACTATATCATTTGCCTGATTTTTTATAAGATAATCCAAAAATTGATTGGATGCTTTTGAAAACACCTGATGTTTTTTCCATAGAATATTCATGGATATTCCGAGTTGTGGGTACAGGGGTTTGAAGCAGAAATCGCTGCCTTTTGTATTGATTATCTTATCAAGGCACAGCGCGTAGCCTATTCCCTCATCAACCATCAGAGATGCGTTGAAAACAAGATTGTATGTAGCAACAATATTCAGTCTGTCGGCATCTGATTTAAACCAGTTGCGAAGCTCTCCGTTTATTCCCTGGCGTGAGACAATAAGGGGCTTGTCCATTAAATCCTTCGCCGTTATAAAGTCCCTTTGTGCAAGCGCACTGTCATTGCGCATCAGTACTCCCCAGGTATCCTTTGCGGGAATGGAGATGCTGTTGTATTTTTTCATATCAACGCTGCCGAAAAGCAGACCGAAATCCAAAAGTCCTTTGTCAAGTTTCTCATACACATTCTGTGAATCACCGCTTTCTAAATGAAAACGCACAAGAGGATATTCTTTTTGAAGTTTTTTTGCAATTTTAGCTACATATCGGATTAAATCCGTTTCGCCTGCGCCAATGTAAATATCGCCTGAGACAGTGTCTGACGATTGTTCAAGCTCGCTTTTTGTTTTTCTGACGAGCTCTATTATTTCCTGTGCTCTTTTTTGTAACAGTATGCCTTCCTGCGTGAGGGTTATTTTTCTGTTTGAGCGAATAAATAATTTTTTCCCGATTTCATCCTCAAGTTCCATGAGCTGTTTTGAAAGTGTAGGCTGAGTAATATGCAGTGTCTGAGCCGCTCTGGTGATATTTTCTTCCCTTGCGGCAGCTAAAAAATAGTTTAAAACTCTCAGTTCCATATAATCAACTCCATTTTATAGGATTATTATAATTTGCACGGACATTCCTGTCAACTATAGATAACTATTCAATATAAGTATTTGCTATTTCAAAAATACGGAGATAAAATACAAACAGGAGGATTCATTATGGAATGGAGCGATTATCTTGAACATGTTAAAACAGAGCAGGTCATAAAAGCAAATTCCCCTGCGCATCAGCTCATGCACCGACTCAGCCAGGAAGCAATTAAAATTACCTGCTGTATAAACAATGCATATCATACGCCGCAGGAGTTGTCAGAGCTGTTTTCTCAACTGACGGGAAGAAAGGTGCCCGAGGGTTTTGTGTTATTCCCGCCTTTTTATACGGACTGTGGAAAGAATATACATTTGGGGAAAAATGTATTTATTAATTCATCGTGCCATTTTCAGGATCAGGGCGGAATATATATTGGCAATAATGTGCTCATAGGACACTGCGTGACACTTGCAACACTGAATCATATTCAATCACCTAAGGACAGGGGCTCCATGATTCCCCGGTCAATTCATATAGGTGATAATGTATGGATAGGCTCTGATTCCACAATTTTGCCGGGAATCACAATAGGTGACGGTGCTATTGTGGCGGCAGGCAGTGTTGTGACAAAAGATGTTGCGCCGAATACGGTAGTAGGCGGTGTTCCCGCAAAATTTATAAAAAATATTGAGGAGTAGCGTGTGAAAAGAATTTTAAGAATTTTATCGCTTTTTTTGCTGCTGTTTGCCTTTTGTGCCTGCAGTCATGAAAGCATCAATGAAAACTCTTCAAAAAATGCAACGCATACTCAGAAAAGCACAATGCACTATACCGAAGCCATTGAAAAGTCCGATGATGCTATAACCATTAAAATTGGTGATAAAGTCTTTCGCGCACGGTTGTATGACAATGAAACCGCAAAAGCATTTTCTGATATGCTGCCGCTTACGGTAAAGATGAATGAGCTTCATCATAATGAAAAATATTATAATCTGAGCCATTCTCTGCCGACGGAAAGTTCGTACACAGGCGCTATAAAAAGCGGTGATATTATGCTTTACGGTAGCGACTGTCTTGTACTGTTTTATGACAGTTTTTCAACATCATACAGTTACACGCAAATAGGCCGTATAGAACATTCCGAAGAACTTTCTGATGCGGTCGGAAGCGGAGATATAACCATTACATTTGATAAATAACTGATAAATAACGGAGGAATTTTTATGTGGGAAAAATTGACATTAACAACCGAATGGGATAAGACCTTCCCGAAAAGTGAACAGGTAAATCACCGCAAAGTAACATTTCACAACCGCTATGGAATCACCCTGGCAGCAGATTTGTACGAGCCGAAAAACGCACAGGGAAAACTGCCTGCCATTGCAGTATGCGGTCCTTTCGGCGCGGTAAAAGAGCAAGCATCGGGACTTTATGCACAGACGATGGCTGAATACGGCTTTTTAACGATTGCTTTTGATCCGTCGTTTACGGGTGAAAGCAGCGGTGAACCGAGATATATGGCCTCTCCCGATATTAATACCGAGGATTTTCAGGCAGCGGTGGATTTTTTGTCCGTTCAGGAAAATGTGGATTGCGAAAAAATCGGCATTATCGGCATTTGCGGATGGGGAGGTATGGCCTTGAATACGGCAGCGCTTGATACCCGTATTAAAGCAACGGTTGCCTCAACAATGTACGATATGAGCCGTGTAAACGCAAACGGCTATTTTGATTCGGAGGACAGCAGTGATGCCCGTTATAAGAAGAAAAAAGCATTAAATGCGCAAAGGACTGAGGAATATAAGTCAGGTGAGTATGTGCGTGCAGGCGGTGTTGTTGATCCGTTGCCTGATGATGCGCCGTTTTTCGTAAAGGATTATTATGATTACTATAAGACAGACCGCGGTTACCATAAGCGCTCACTGAACTCAAATGACGGCTGGAATACCACAGGCTGTATGTCGTTTATGAATATGCCTATTCTAAGATACAGCAATGAAATACGCAGCGCGGTTCTCATCCTTCACGGCGAAAACGCACATTCCTGTTATTTCGGCAGAGATGCCTACAAGGATATGATAAAGGATAACCCTTATTCGGATAACAAGGAACTTATGCTTATTCCGGATGCGGTGCATACGGATTTATATGACAGATCTGATATCATTCCGTTTGATAAAATGGCGCAGTTTTTTAAAGCCAATATGTAATAAAAACTATAAAACAGGCAGTGAGATGGATTCACTGCCTGTTTTGTCATATGGTCATTTTTTAGTGTCGGAGCAGAAATAGTTATTCTGCTGCTTTTGTCAAAATAGATTGCGTCAATTCCCGATGGTGTTCTTATCGGGTTATTCTCATTCTTAATCTAAGGATCTGTAATACTTTTTGCGTACGCTGCTCCAACCTCTGTACCTATAGAATTTTGATATGTAACTTCCGACATTGCAACATTTCCTTATAGTAAAAAACGCCATTTTATTTATGTATATCTTGACAAAAAATGCAGATATTATATTCAGAAAGAGAGGGCTTACTATGTTTAAACATGAAAAACAATTATTTCATCCTGTTGAAGTAGAAAGGGCAAATCCACAGTATGCGGCACTTCTTCAGGAGCAGCTCGGCGGAGCAAACGGTGAATTAAAAGCCGCTATGCAGTATATGTCGCAGAGCTTTCGCATTAAGGATAAGGAAATAAAAGACCTGTTTCTTGATATAGCTGCCGAAGAACTTGGTCATATGGAAATGGTTGCCCAGACAATCAATCTTCTTAACGGGCATGATATCGAAGCCATGTCGGTTCCCGCAGGAGAAATTGAATCACATGTGCTTTTGGGTCTGAATCCGGGGCTTATCAACGCATCAGGCTATTCGTGGACAGGGGATTATGTAACCGTTACGGGAGACTTATGTGCCGATCTGCTTTCAAATATTGCATCGGAACAAAGGGCGAAGGTTGTCTATGAATATCTTTACAGACAGATTGACGATAAAAAGGTAAAAGAGACCATTGATTTTCTTCTAAACCGAGAGGAAGCACACAACGCGATGTTCAGAGAAGCGTTCAATAAGGTGCAGGATACGGGTTCAAACCGTGATTTCGGAACAACGAAGGCGGCAAAAATGTATTTTAGCATGTCGGAGCCTTCACCGGAAAACAATCCGTTTTCAAAGACAGATGTTAAACCGCCGTCATTCAACTGATTTTTACTATAGATTATCTGAAATAAAAAAGAACGGTCTTACTTACCGTTCTTTTTTTATTATTACAAATCCTGCAAATCCGCGTCGGTAATATCATTTTCAAGATTATCCCTGGCAAGGTCATTATCTATGACCGAATAGGCATCTGATATTGGTTTTTCGCGATTTTTATTTTTTGAATACGGTGTCGTCGTGTGGTAGACCTTCTGATTCTGAGAATTTGTACCTGCGATAATTGCGCGCACATGTTTTTTACCATTCTTGGCTTTTCCCTGAATTTCAGGAACAGGCGATACATTGTTTTTTGCCTTAGTGTGCGTTCGCTCAGGTCGTTTCATACCCTGCTTTGCCATTTTAAAATCACCCCGATAGTAGTTTGTCCTGACGAAGTGACAATATAAGAAAAAACAAAAATTATAGTTTGCCGAGCAGAACGGTTTTTGTTTATCTAATCTATTAAAATTCTATATCGGGGACAGGGGAGAGACTTCGACGCAGTATACCCTGCATATAAGCAAGCGCGGTTCCGTAATTTGTAAACGCAACACCCTGTTCCTGTGCCTGTGCCATTCGGAATTTCATCTCTTTGTCGTTGAGCATGCAGCCGCCGCAGTGGATAACAATTTCATAATCAGTGAGATTTTCAGGGAATCCCGCGCCGCTGCTCCATTCAAAGTGCAAATCGGCACCTGTGTAATTTTTAAGCAGCTTAGGCAGCTTAACGGTTCCGATATCGTCGCATTGGCGGTGATGTGTACAACCCTCGCTTATCAGAACGCGTGAACCGTCTTTTAAGCTGTCAATTACCTTTACTCCTTTTACCGCTTGATTAAGAAAGCCCTTGTAGCGTGCCATTAAAATGGAAAATGAGGTCAACGGTATTTCTTCAGGCACCACTTTACTAACATATGCGAATGCCTGTGAATCGGTAATCACAAGTGCAGGAGGTTGGGATAGAGCACGAAGCGTCCTTTCAAGCTGTGTTTCTTTTGTTACTGCTGATACAGCGCCGTGATCAAGTATATCACGGATTGCCTGCTGCTGCGGCAGAATCATTCTTCCCTTTGGCGCTGCCGAATCAATCGGTGTAACAAGTACCACAATATCGTCGGGTTTGATTAAGTCGCCGACATAACTTATTTCTTTGCTTGAGTTTTTAACACAATCTCCGATAGCATTTTTTAGCTGCTCTATACCTGTTTTGTCAAGCGCACTTGTATATACCGTATTTTTTTCATCAGCGGCAGGAGAGTTTAAAAGATCTGCTTTATTTTTTGCAATTATACATGGAATATTTCTCTCTTTAAAAAGGGATATCAGCTCAAGCTCCGTATTGGTATAATCTCTTCCTGCCACGCAGACAAGAACTGCGATATCACAGCTTCTGAGCACACGCTTTGTGGAATCCACCCTTTTGCTTCCGAGGGCGCTTTCATCATCGTATCCCGGTGTGTCAATAATCAAAACAGGTCCAATGGGCAGCAGCTCCATAGTTTTTTTAACGGGGTCTGTCGTTGTTCCTTTGATGTCGCTCACGACAGATAAATCCTGCCCCGTGACAGCATTTACAAGGCTGCTTTTTCCTGAATTTGTGCAGCCGAAAAAACCGATATGCACTCTTTCCGATGACGGTGTATCATTAAGTCCCATAAAATCACCTTTACAACTGTTTTTATTTAGAAACGGAAATCTCTGTCACCGTTTTCGATTTTAACAAGTCTTTCCCTTACAATATCCTTGACCTTTTCCTTGCCGATATTGTCAATCTCCTTTTCAATCATGGCTTCACCTATTTTGCGGGTATCTTCGCTTGCATAGTCCATAAGAAATTCCTTGAGAGTCATAAGTGCATTGGGATGACAGCAATTCTGAATCTGCCCTGATTTGCACAGACTCATAAACCTGTCTCCCGTTCTGCCCTCCCTGTAACAAGCTGTGCAGAATGAAGGAATATATCCGCTTCTCATAAGCCAATTTACCACCTCATCAAGCGTTCTGTTGTCAGAAACATCAAACTGCTCTGTGTCGTGAGGTCTTTCCTCCTCACAATATCCGCCGACAGATGTGCGTGAGCCGCCGCTGATCTGGCTTACGCCGAGGCGTATAATCTGTTCGCGCACTTTAGGTGTTTCACGGGTGGATACAATCATCCCGGTGTAAGGAACGGCAATTCTTATGCAAGCTGCAATTTTACAGAATATTTCGTCACTCAGTGCGTTGTCAAAATCATCGGGATCAATATCATCCGCTCTTTTTACACGGGGGATGCTGATGGTGTGGGGTCCTACTCCGTGAACCGCTTCAAGATGCTCCGCGTGCATTAGGAGCCCTGCAAACTCATAGCGGTACTTATCAAGACCGAAGAGAACGCCGATGCCCACATCGTCAATTCCGCCTTCCATGGCTCTGTCCATCGCTTCGGTATGATAGGCGTAATTATGCTTAGGACCGGTCGGGTGGAGATATTCATAGCTCTTTTTATGATATGTTTCCTGAAAGAGGATATATGTGCCGATTCCCGCATCCTTCAATTTTTTATAGTTTTCGACAGTAGTAGCGGCAATGTTTACATTTACTCTTCTGATTGCGCCGTTTTTGTGCTTTATGGAATAAATGGTTTTTATACATTCCAGTATATATTCAATGGGATTGTTTACAGGATCCTCGCCGGCTTCAATCGCGAGACGCTTATGTCCCATATCCTGAAGCGCGATTACCTCTTTTTTTACTTCCTCCTGCGTAAGCTTTTTTCGTGCGATATGCTTGTTCTTTAAATGATATGGGCAATAGAGACAGCCGTTTACGCAGTAGTTGGAGAGATAGAGTGGAGCAAACATAACGATTCTGTTGCCGTAAAAATCCTTTTTTATCTGCTCCGCAAGATCATAGATTTCCTTGATTTTGTCTTCCTTTTCACAAGCGAGCAGAACACTTGCTTCCCTGTGTGAAAGACCTTTGCGCAGCTTTGCCTTTGCAATTATTTCGTCTATAAGGGCAAGATTATTCTTGTTTTCATCAGCGAATTTCAATGTTTCTCTGATTTCTTCATCGTTTATAAATTCCTCAGCAATAAGTGATTTGGGATTATATTCAGCCATTTCTTTCTCCTTTATAGTCGCCGCGGCCGATTTCTATTTCACAGCCTGTGGCGGTAATTCTTTTTTTTAAACATTCTATGCACTGCGCAGCCTCATCGCCGGTGCATATTTTATTGTCATAAAGCATGTATTTTTTTCTTACGGCGGCAGGTGATAAATTCGGCATAAGTACATTAGCACCTGCTTTGATGCCTTTTTCCCTTCCTAAGGGATCAACCGTTCCCAAAGCCGTTGTGGCAGGTAAAAGAACTTTTGGCAGCGTAAGGCGGACAAGTCCGAGCATAAACAGAGTCAGTTGCGCCGTTGCACAAGGATAGTCGTGAAACGGAGTATCCCTGTGTGCAATGAACGGACCTATACCCACCATATGCGGGTTGAATTTTTTTAAAAACATAAGCTCTGATGCAAGATTTTCCTGAGTCTGAAACGGAGAACCTACCATAAAGCCTGCTCCGACCTGATATCCGAGTTGTTTCAGATTGTTAAGGCAAGCAATCCTGTTTTTAAAACTCATTTGACTCGGATGAAGCATACCGTAATGCTGTTCGTCTGCCGTTTCATGCCGGAGCAGATACCTGTCTGCCCCGGCCTCTTTAAGTGCTTTATAGCTTTCAAAGCTTCTCTCGCCGAGTGAAAGCGTTACGGCACAGTCAGGATGTTTTTCTTTTAAGCTGCTTACAATGCGGCAAAGGATTTCATCTGTATAATATGAATCTTCGCCGCCCTGAAGCACAAAGGTACGAAATCCGAGGTCATAGCCATAATCGGCACAGCTTAAAATTTCTTCCTCAGACAGCCTGTATCTGTCGGCATTTTTATTATCACGGCGTATACCGCAGTAGAAGCAGTTGTTTTTACAGTAATTTGTAAATTCAATCAGCCCTCTGATATAGATTTTATTTGAGTAGACGCTCTTCCGCACTTGAGATGCGTTATGATAAAGATATTCCGCACAGCAGTCTTTGTTTTTGATTAAAAATAAATATTCATCATATGACAAAAAAGTATTTTTGCGCAGTTTATCGATTAATGAATTACAGATTGCTGTATGCTGTTTTTGCATAAACACCGTCCAGTCTTCCTATTTTTCCGCTTAGAGCATTGATAATATCCTGCGGTGCATCCACAGCAACCGAAATGATATTAATATTCTTTTTATGATACGGAACGCCCATTCTTCCTATGATATAGTCACCGTATTCAGATAGTATTTCGTTTAGAAAAACGACACTTTTTTTATTTTCAACGATTATCCCTATAACCGCAACGCGAGTTTCCATAAAAATCACCTCAAAAAAACAACTGCACCCCGAAGAGTGCAGTTATAGCCGTAAAACTGTTTTGCACTCTTTCGGTCAGACGGACTGCCCGGCAGCCCGCTTTGCGTCAGAAGCATTAAATTTTATTAAATCAATGTTATATTTTATATTTCTTTCTCGGCGTGTATGATGTATGCAGATCATGATGTGCCTTGTGTCCGCCGAATCCGTCATACCATTCCTCGTAGAGCTTCTTTATAACAGGAGATTCATGTGACATACGAAGTGGCATTGCCGCATCCTGGTCATAAAGAGCCTTTGCTCTTATAGCTTTCAGGTCAACAGTATCACGAACATACTGAGGCTGAATCGGCTGTCCGCCGCCGTTTACGCATCCGCCGGGACATCCCATAATCTCTATAAAGCCCCAACCCTTAGGATTTCCTGCTTTAAGGCTGTCCATAACAACCTTCGCAGCGGCTGCTCCTGATGCAACGGCAAGTTTAAGCTCAGTGCCGTTGAGATTAACGGTAGCCTCTTTCAAACCCTTTGTACCGCGTACGGCTTTAAGCTCAATTGGTTCTGTTGCGCCGTTGAGCCACGCGTTTGCGGTTCTTACTGCTGCCTCCATTACACCGCCTGTTGCGCCGAAGATAACGGCAGCTCCCGTGTCATCACCGAGAGGACTGTCAAATTCCTCGTCAGGCAATGCGGCAAAATGAATTCCGAGTCTGTTGAACATCCTGCTGACTTCTCTTGTTGTAAGAACGATATCAACATCCGCAACGCCTGCGGCTGACTGGTCATCTCTGCCTATTTCAAATTTCTTTGCGGTGCAAGGCATAACAGATACACAAACTATATCCTTAGGATCAATCCCCATCTTCTGAGCGTAATATGTCTTAATGACAGCGCCTGCCATCTGCTGAGGTGATTTGCAGCTTGAAAGATGATCGAGCAAATCAGGATAGTAAAATTCACAGAATTTTACCCAGCCGGGAGAGCAGGAAGTAATCATAGGAAGTGTACCGTTGTTCTTAATTCTTTCAACAAGCTCATTTGCTTCCTCAACAATTGTGAGGTCCGCACCGAAGTCGGTATCAAATACCTTTTCAAAGCCGAGCCTGCGAAGCGCGGCGACCATTTTGCCCTCAACATTTGTGCCGATGGGCATACCGAAACATTCGCCGATTGTAGCACGGATGGAAGGAGCAGTCTGAACAACGACATGCTTTGTGGGATCTGCAAGCGCCTCCCATACCTTATCCGTATCGTCTTTTTCGGTGAGAGCCCCTGTAGGACATACAGCGGTGCACTGTCCGCAGGAAATACAAGGTGTATCATTGAGCGGAAGATCAAACGGCTGACCTATTGAAGTGTCCATACCGCGGTCATTTGCTCCGATTACGCTTACATACTGCTGTTTGCATACCGCAACACATCTGCGGCAGAGAATACATTTGTTATTATCTCTCACAAGATGCGCAGTGCTTGTGTCCTTTTCGTAATGCGGCTTTTCACCTTCAAATCTTGATTGCTCAACGCCGTAGTCACGGCACAGTTTCTGCAACTCACAGTTGGTTGAACGGCTGCAGGAAAGGCAGCTCTTGTCGTGGGTTGACAAAATGAGCTCAAGTGTTGTTTTTCTGTAATTCTGTATTTTTTCAGTGTTTGTAAGTACCTCCATGCCCTCGGATACAGGGTAAACACATGAGGTAACGATTTTAAATCCTCTTCCTTCATTAGCCTCAACTATACAGATGCGGCATGCGCCGATTTCGTTTATTTCTTTCATATAGCAGAGTGTGGGAATTTCAATACCTGTGCGGCGGGCGGCATCCAGAATAGTTGAGCCCTTTGGAGCACTTACGGCAATGCCGTTAATTTTTAAATTTACCATTTCCATTTTTAAGGCCCTCCTTATTGCTTGCTTATTGCTTTTAAGCGGCAGTTTGCAATACAAGCTCCGCATTTAACGCATTTGTCGGGAATAATCTCATAGGACGGAAGCTTGTGATTAGGCGCTGTGTAGTCTGTAACAACGATTGTTTCCGCAGGGCAGTTCCTTGCACACATACCGCAGCCTACGCATTTGTCTTTATCAATAACATATGTGAGCAGATCCTTACATACTCCGGCAGGACATTTTTTATCCTTAACATGAGCAATATATTCATCACGGTAAAATTTAAGAGTTGCAAGAACAGGATTGGGAGCTGTCTGTCCGAGACCGCATTGTGAATTTGCCTTGATATAATAGCAAAGCTCCTCAAGCTTATCTATATCCTCCATAGTGCCTTTGCCTGAAGTTATTTTCTCAAGCATTTCAAGGAGTCTTTTTGTTCCTACACGGCAAGGAGTACATTTTCCGCAGGATTCGTCAACAGTGAATTCAAGAAAGAATTTGGCTATATCAACCATACATGTGTCCTCGTCCATAACGATAAGACCGCCTGAACCCATCATACAGCCGATTGCCGTAAGGTTGTCATAGTCAATTTCGGTATCAATCAGTGATGCGGGAATACATCCGCCTGAAGGTCCGCCTGTCTGAGCGGCCTTGAATTTCTTGCCGTTTGGTATTCCGCCGCCGATGTCCTCAATAATCTGGCGGAGTGTAGTTCCCATGGGAACCTCAACAAGACCGGTATGCTTGATTTTTCCGCCGAGTGCAAATACCTTTGTACCCTTTGATTTCTCTGTACCGATTGATGAAAACCACTCGGCGCCATTGAGAATAATCTGGGGAATGTTTGCAAAGGTTTCAACATTGTTTTCTACTGTCGGAGAATCATACAATCCCTTAACAGCAGGGTAAGGAGGGCGTGGACGCGGTTCGCCTCTGTTGCCCTCAATTGAGGTCATAAGAGCTGTTTCCTCACCGCATACGAATGCACCTGCACCGAGTCTTATTTCAATATCGAAATCAAAGTCTGAATTAAAAATGTTTTTGCCGAGAAGTCCCTGCTCTCTTGCCTGATCAATCGCTATCTGCAAACGGTTAACAGCAATAGGATATTCCGCACGGACATACACAAAGCCTTTTGTCGCGCCGATTGCGTAACCGGCAATTGCCATTGCCTCAATAACGCAGTGGGGATCGCCTTCAAGAACGGAACGATCCATAAATGCACCGGGATCACCCTCAT
>CANQZA010000045.1 GCA_947628175.1 uncultured Clostridia bacterium
AATTATGCGATTTTTTAGTCTCTGCACCGTTTTTAGCACCGATTGGTGTAAATTTGGTGTAAAGAGGTAAATTTATTTGATTTTGAAAGTCCCGAAACCCGCATAAACACTGGGTTTTTCTTACTTGTCGTTCGGTAAGGACTTCATTGTCGGGAAGAGAAGGACATCCCTAATGCTGTATGAATCTGTAAGGAGCATAACAAGTCTGTCAATACCGATTCCCAAACCTCCTGTAGGAGGCATACCATACTCAAGCGCCGTAACAAAATCATTGTCTATCATATTTGCCTCATCATCGCCTGCCTCACGGAGCTTCATCTGCGCTTTGAACCGTTCCATCTGGTCAATAGGATCATTGAGTTCTGAATACGCGTTGCCGTATTCGCCGCCGAGAATAAACAGCTCAAATCTCTCCGTAAGAGCAGGGCAATCGGGTTTTCTCTTTGTAAGAGGACTCACTTCAACAGGATAGTCCATAATAAAAGTCGGCTGGATAAGGTTGTCCTCAACAAATTCTTCAAAGAAAGAATTAAGAATATCTCCCCATGTTGCCTTGCCCGGTGCAATTTCAATACCTTTTTCTTTGGCAATCGCAACTGCTCTTTCATCGTCGCTCATAAATTCGGCAAAATCAACAAAACTGAATGTTTTGACTGCGTCAATCATTGTCATTCTCTTAAACGGTGTTTCAAGGTCAATTTGAGTACCGTTAAAGGTAATGTGCAGATTGCCGTCACAAACCTCTTTTGCAGCATTTCTTATCAGATCCTCGGCAATATCCATCATGCCGTGATAATCTGTATAGGCCTGATAAAGCTCAATCAGGGTGAATTCGGGATTATGCCTTACATCCATACCCTCATTTCTGAAATTGCGTCCTATCTCATATACTCTCTCCATACCGCCGACAATAAGCCTTTTCAGATAAAGCTCCGTTGCGATACGAAGATACATATCCATATCAAGAGTATTGTGGTGGGTAATAAACGGTCTTGCCGCGGCTCCGCCGGGAATTATATTTAGAATAGGAGTCTCCACCTCAATAAAGCCGAGATTGTCCAAGTAGCTTCTGATTGATGAAATGATTTTTGAGCGCTTAATAAACACATCCTTGACATCCGGATTCATAATCATATCAAGATAACGCTTTCTGTAGCGGGTATCCGTATCTGTCAAACCATGAAATTTTTCAGGAAGAGGAAGAAGTGATTTTGAAAGAAGCGTAAGCTTTTTAGCATGTATGCTAACTTCGCCCGTTCTGGTTTTAAAAACAAAACCGTTAATCTGAACAATATCTCCGATATCCCATTTTTTGAATTCCTTATACTCTTGCTCACCGATATCATTCATACGGACATAAACCTGAATTTTACCGTCTCGGTCCTGCACATCAATGAAATTTGCCTTGCCCATATCACGCCATGTCATAATTCTGCCGCATACAGCAACATCCGTTTCTTCGAGCTCATTAAAATTATCAATAATTTCTTTGGAATGATGTGTTTGCTCGGCAAGAGTGATCTCAAAAGGATCACATCCGGTCTTCTGAAGAGCCCTCAGCTTGTCAATACGAATCTGCTTAAGTTCATTTTCGGAGAGAACAACCTCTGCCACCTTCATCTGCGCGGCATTCGCGTTTTGAGCTATTTTTTCAATACTGTCAAGAGCAGCCTCCTGCGTATCCGCAATTCCCTCAAGCGCCACAGCACCGGTCTGAAGATAAAGCGTGTATCTGATTTTACCATCGGATTCCTCAACAATGTACTTGGGATTTGTTTTTTCCGCATCGCCTGCAAGCGTGTTCTGAATTTTCATTCTACTGTTTTTCTTAACAGCCTTAACACCTCTCCTGCATTTGTCCTCACTGTCAAACACGGGACTTTTTCCGACTGATTTTTCATCAATAATCAGTTCAAAGGAAAAAGTGCCGTCATCAGCCTTTGTTATTTCAAATATTCCTGCCATAGCCTCATCTCCTCAAGCAATAGTAAATCAGCCAATGGACACAATCTCAAATTCAAGATTGCCTATAGGCGCTTCAACAACAACGGTTTCTCCCTGCTTCGCACCTACAAGAGCCTTGCCGACAGGGCTTTCGTCTGAAATTTTGCCTTCCGACGGATTGGACTGAGCAAAGCCTACAATTTCATAAGTGATCCGGGCATTGTCGCTTTTTCTGATCAGAGTTACCTTTGAGCCCATGCTTACTGCATCTTTATCGGATACATCAATAATCACCGCATGCTCAAGCTGATATTCAAGCTCATTGATTCGTGCCTCAATCTTAGCCTGTTCCGACTTTGCCTCGTCATATTCACTGTTTTCTGAGAGGTCACCGTATGAACGAGCAACCTTCAGCTTCTCTGCTATATCAATACGACCTGCGGTTTTCAGGTTGTCAAGTTCTCTTTCAAGCTCCTCTTTGCCTGCTGCGGTCATTTTAAAAGTTTTTGCTGCCATATCAAAATCTCCTTGCTGTTATTTTAATCACCATATTATATATTATAATAGGTGCAGTGTCAAGAAAAAGAGTGTAAATACATATTTAAACAAACTGATTTAAACAAACTGAATCAATATTCATATTCTGACGGGAATATTATTGTCACTAAGGTATTTTTTCAGCTCCGGAACAGACAGCTCATTAAAATGAAACAGACTTGCAGCAAGAACCGCGTCCGCTTTTCCCCGTGTAAATGCATCATAAAAATGCTCTGCCTTACCTGCTCCCCCTGAAGCTACAACAGGTATACCGATATTTTCGCTCACTGCTCTTGTGAGCTCAATATCATATCCGCTTTTCTGCCCGTCACAATCCATGGAAGTAAGCAGAATTTCTCCCGCTCCTCTCTGCTCGGCTTGAGCGGCCCATTTGACAGCGTCAATTCCCGTCGGTATCCTTCCTCCGTTGAGATAAACCTCCCAGCCGTTATCACAACGCTTGGCATCAATGGCACAAACCACGCACTGTGAGCCGAATTTATAGGATGCCTCATTTATTAAATCAGGATTTCTTACAGCTTCCGAATTAACCGAAATTTTATCCGCGCCGGCTCTGAGAAGTTCTTTAAAATCATCAACGGTTTTAATCCCTCCTCCTACGGTAAACGGAATAAATACCGTTTGAGCAACGCGCTTGACAATGTCAATCATCGTGCTTCTTCCCTCGTGGGTGGCAGTGATGTCCAGAAGCACAAGTTCATCTGCTCCCTGCCTGTCATAGGCAGCGGCGCATTCAACCGGATCGCCTGCATCCTTTAAAGCCACAAACGAAACACCCTTTACTACCCTGCCGTTTTTAACATCGAGGCACGGAATAATTCTCTTGGCGTACATTTTTATTCCTCCCTCAAGAAGTTCTCAAGCAGCCTAAGTCCGAGTCTGCCGCTTTTTTCGGGGTGAAACTGCGTTGCACACAGTTTTCCCTTCTGTACCGCACACTGTATTGTAACACCATACTCAGTTGTAGCCGCAACAACAGTTTCTTTTGCATCTTTTAAATAAAAGGAATGAACGAAATAAAAATATCCGTTATCCTCTATTCCGTCAAAAACGCCGTTTTTCTGCGTAAGAGAAATGGAATTCCAACCCATATGAGGCACTTTAAGGTTGTCCTTTTGCGGAATTCTGACGATCTTCCCTTCAAGCAGACCGAGTCCTTCAACACCGGGACTCTCTTCACTGCTTTCAAATAAAAGCTGCAAACCCAGACAAATACCCAAAAACGGCTTTGAACTGACTGCCGCCATTTTAACGGTTTCAACAAGATTTCTCTGCCGCATGGATTCCATTGCGTCACCGAACGAGCCAACACCCGGCAGAATGACATGGGATGCAGCAAGAATTTTATCCTTATCCTGTGTGATTTCACTTTCATATCCGAGAAAATCAACCGCTTTTTTTACACTGGATAAATTCCCTGCTCCGTAATCAATAATTGCTACCATTTTTAACTCCCTTGTTAACTGACTGATGCAGCTATTTTATCACAAACAAAAATTACTTTCAATATCATTGACAAAACGAATCTTAAATGGTAAAATCTCATTTGCAATTTATCAATACGGAGAGTTATCGAAGTGGTCATAACGAGCCGCACTCGAAATGCGGTTGTCCGTTTCGGGCACGAGGGTTCGAATCCCTCACTCTCCGCCAAATAAATCCCTCAGACAAAAAGTGTCTGAGGGATTTATTATTCTGTATGTATGTCCGAGTGTTTTCCGCTCCGGGCATTTTGCTTTAGTTGCTCTCGTCTTTATGAAATATCATAAGGAATTGTGTACTATACGGGCTGTTTTTGCTGTCAGACAGAGAAATTGTTCCGTTGTGAAGCTCGACAATTTTCTTTGCAATAGTCAATCCAAGACCTGTTCCCTTGCCCGATGAACGGGCATTGTTGCTTGTTACAAACGGTTTAAAAATATTTTCAGCTATTTCACCGGGTATTCCTATACCGTCATCCGCGACCGTCAAGACTATATCCTTTTTATTCTCTTTCAGGGATATAAAAATGGTGGTTCCTTTCGGGTTATGTTTAAGACAGTTACCGATAAGATTTTCAAAAAGCCGTTTGAAAAGCTTTTTATCAACGAAAAACGGGATTTTGCTTTTTGCAATATCAACATGAATATTAAAGCCGTTTTCTTCTATTTCACTGTATTTTTCGGCAAGCACTTCTGTAATATATTCACTCAAATCAACCTGTGTCAGGCTCATCTTATAATCAGGGTGCTCCATTTTTACATACTCAAAAAGAGAGTCAATCAACTCTGATGAAAGAACCGATTTTTCATAAATCGTCTCAAGATACTTGTCTTTTTTATCCTCCGGGACTTTGCCGTCCCTGAATGCTTTTGAGTATCCCTGAATAACTGTCAGAGGTGTTTTCAGGTCATGCGAGATATCCGTTATTACCTGCTGATTTTCCTTATACAGAATATCCTGCTGCATCTGCAAAGTATTGAGTTTATTGAGCAGATCATTAAAGCCGTCCACTGTCGAATGAAATTCATTTGGTATTTTATTTTTATCAATTTCAAGCTTTTCATTATCCATATATGCATTGATGGCATCATTTATATAGGTAATTGACTTTTTAATTTTTCTTGCAAAAAAGAAAGTCTGAATGATGATGATATCCAGAATCAGCGGTATGGCAAGAAACCATATTTTTTCAGTTTTTTTCATTAAGATGGAATATTCTTCATCGTTAATCAGCGGATAAATACCGACAAGAACTCTTTTTTCACCGTCTACGGTTTCATATTCATATTTTTCAATCTTCTGGTTTGGCGAATATCTGCCGTTTAACATATGAAACTCTTTTTTGGTCAGCCGCTCTTTACCGTCAAATAAATCGCCCTCAATAATATTGAACTGCGCGTCAACCGTGGCACTGTCTATAATTTTTTCCTTATAATGGTCATCGTAATGAATCAGGTATATTGTATAATAAAGCTCACTTTTGGAATTCAGGTTTTTAGAAACTGAATAAAAAGAATTTTTTGAATATTCCCTTATAAAGCGGATGGAATCGTAGCTTACGCCTTCTGCTATTTCTTTGCTACTTGCGTACAGACTTTTCCCCTCGGAGTCAAAGATAATATACGAGCAGTTTTTATTGATTTTAGGCGGTATGTCGGAAAATCTGTCTCTTTTAAGCTCATCCTCATATTTAAGAATACTATCCATGGAAGGGAGCGCATTATTGAGTCTGGCATTGATGCAGTAGCTGAATGCTATATATATCATGGCAAGGCTTAATGAGTACAAAATGAAATATCGCAGGCAGAGCCATACAAAGCTGCGTCTTGTTTTTACTCTATTCTTTATATTCAATTTTATATCCTAACCCCCTGACCGTTTTGATATACTGCGGCTTATCCGGATTATCTTCAACCTTTGAGCGTATATTGGATATATGAACCATGATTGTGTTTTCATCGCCGTCATATAAATCGCCGTTTATACACTCATAAAGCTGCGCTTTTGTAAATACCCGTTTAGGAGAACTCATTAACTTAGAAATAATTTTAAGCTCTGCCATTGTAAGGGACAGCGGTTTTGAATTTTTGGTAAGAACAAAGGTCTGCGTATTAAACTCAAGCTCACCGACCGTATACTTGTTGCCTGTCGGCGACTCATCTGCGTTGTTCAGACGATAAGATCTCCTCAGAACAGCCTTGATATTTGCCACAACGACAAGCGGATTAAAGGGCTTTTTGATATAGGCATCCGCACCGAGATTAAGCCCGAGGACCTCATCCTCGTCAAGATTTTTTGCAGAAATAATAATGATGGGAAAATTGCTTATTTTGCGCGCCTGCCTGATAAATTCATATCCGTTCATTTTAGGCATCATTATATCAAGCAGAGTTATGGAAATGTCTTCATTTTTTACAATGTCCAAGGCAGCTTCCCCGTCTGTTGCCCAGAAAATATTATATTCATTATTGTCAAGATAAAGTGTCAGAAGCTCAATAATGCTTATATCGTCTTCTGCGATAAGTATATTGTATTTCATAGCAGGTCTCCCTTGTTAACTGTCCGATTGCAATGTACAAACCTGAACCGTACATAAAAATAAAGCCTTAATTTTTCTTATGATTAATCCTTAACAAATCTTAATATAACTTTTATTTTTGGTTAACTACAACTTGCGAATCGGTGCGTATACTGTCATTATACATAAAAAAGTGTCACATAGCAAATGAATTTTAATATTAACAAAAATTAAGGTTAAATTAAGTCAAAATAAAGGTGTATTTGTTAGATTATGTAACAACGGAAAGGGGCAGGCCTATGAAAAATGTATTGGAATATCTCGAAACATCAGCCGGCAGATATTCTGATAAAATTGCAGTTACGGATGAAAAGTCCTCTGTTACTTACGCACAGCTTATGGAAAACAGCCAAAAAATCGGTTCATTTCTCTGCGATAAAACAGATAGCGGCGAGCCGGTCATTGTTTTTATGGAAAAATCAATTGAATCGCTTTGCAGTTTTTTCGGCACAGTATATGCGGGCTGTTTTTATACACTGATAAATCCACAGCTTCCGGACGGCAGAATAACCAAGATGCGGGAAGTGCTTGGCTCTAAAACCGTACTGACCGACAGCAGCCTGTACGATAAAGCAAAATCGCTGTTTTACCCACTGAATATATATAAGACAGAGGATATGCTCAACAGCCCGATTGATTATGACAAGCTGTCTGAAATCAGAAACCGTATGACAGACAGCGTACCGCTTTATATTAATTTTACTTCGGGCTCATCCGGAGTACCTAAGGGAGTTGCCGTAAGCCACAGAAGTGTGATTGATTTTATAGATGTATTCTGCGACTCCTTTGGCATTACGGAAGAAGAAATCATCGGAAATCAGGCGCCCTTTGACTTTGATGTATCCGTTAAGGACATTTATTCAACTGTAAAAAGCGGTGCGTCTTTGGTGATTATCCCAAAAGAGTATTTTTCAAAACCGACTGATCTTATGGATTACATAATAGATAATAAAGTCACGACCCTTATATGGGCAGTATCGGCTTTAAGTCTTATCAATACATTCCACATACTTGATTACAAAACGCCTGATTTAATAAAAAAGGTATTATTCAGCGGAGAGGTAATGCCTCTAAAGCATCTTAAAGATTGGCAGAAGCATTTGCCTTGCACCACATTTGTTAATCTTTACGGCCCTACTGAAATAACCTGCAACTGTACTTACCATATTATTGATCATTCGGCTGATTATGAAAACGGTATACCGATAGGAAAGGCTTTTGATAATAAAAAGGTTATGCTTCTTGACGCTGAAAACAGAGAGATTACCTGTCCCGGTGTTACGGGAGAAATCTGTGTGGGCGGTTCGGGTATTGCATTGGGCTATTATAATGACAAGGAGCAAACAGAAAAAGTATTTGTTCAGAATCCTCTGAACACTGTTTATTTTGAGAGAATATATAAAACAGGCGATCTTGCAAAATACGATGAAAACGGCAATCTTTTTTTCTGCGGCAGAAAGGATTTTCAGATAAAATATCTCGGGCACCGTATAGAACTTGAAGAAATTGAAAAGGCAATTATAAAAATAGAAAACATTGAAACCTGCTGCTGCGTTTTTGATGAAAACAAGAAAAAGCTTTATGCTTTTTATGTAGGAAGCATTGACAAAAAAGAGCTTCATAAAAGACTGAAGGAAGTGCTGCCGGTCTATATGGTTCCCGGCGCATTGAGACAAATGGATAAGCTGCCATTGAACAAAAACGGAAAAACAGACCGCAAAGCCTTATTGGGAGATGTATTATGAACGAAAAGCAAATAGAAACCATACTCCGTCATTATTCGACTCCTTTATATGTATTTGATATAAAGACTCTAAAAAACAGAGTGAATTATTTAAAAAACAAACTGCCTTGTGATGTTTCAATCTGCTACGCGATAAAAGCAAATACCTTTATTGTAAAGGATATATGCGATTACGCCGACAAATTTGAAGTATGCTCCCCGGGAGAATTAATGATCTGTATTGAAAACGGCATAGATCCTAAGAAAATAGTAGTCTCGGGTGTATACAAGGACGAATGTTTCTTTGAAAAAATGATTGATTTTTACAACGAGGTAAACTGCTTTACCGTTGAATCACTTTCTCAATACGAAATGCTTGTAAGGCTGGCACGCAAACATTCAAAAAAAGCAAGGCTGTTATTAAGGCTTACTTCAGGCAATCAGTTCGGAATGGACGAAAAGAATATCAAACAGATTATCAGCGGTTATGATAAAGATTTTGTATCGGTTGCGGGCATTCAATTTTATTCCGCCACGCAAAAAACATCTTTAAAAAAGATAAAAAGAGAAATTGAATATATTGATTCATTTCTTTCAGACCTGAAAAGTGAATATGGTTTTGTTTCGCAGGAGTTTGAATACGGTCCCGGCTTCCCCGTTTCATACTTTGATACGGACGATTTTGACGAGGAGGAATATCTCAGCACCTTCTCAGAGCTGCTCGCCTCAATACGCTTCAAAGCAAAAATCACGCTTGAAATAGGCAGAAGCATTGCTGCTCCGTGCGGAAACTATCTCACAAGTGTTGTTGATACAAAAAGCAATAAAGAGCAGAATTATGCCATTGTAGACGGCGGATTAAACCATATTACATATTTCGGACAGTCAATGGCAATGAAACATCCGTACCACGGAATTTATCCGAACCGTAGCGGTGGTGAGACGCGAAATTGGAATATTTGCGGTTCGCTGTGTACGGCAAACGACATACTGATGAAAAACACACCGTTTCGGGATTTAAAGGCCGGAGATGTGATTATATTTGAAAATACGGGCGCCTACTGTATGACTGAAGGCATTTCCCTGTTTTTAAGCAGGGCACTGCCTCAGGTAGTACTTATTGATGAAAAAGACAATATTGTATCAGCGCGGCAGCCTGTTTCAACTTATAAACTAAATAAAGTAAAAAGAGAGGAAAAATAATTATGGAAACACTTATCAGAATTTTAGAGGACATTCAGCCGGATATCGATTATACAACCTGCACTAATTTAATTGACGGCCATTATCTTGACTCGCTTTCTATCCTTTCGCTTGTATCTGAGATTGAAGATGAGTTTGATATCACAATTCCTACGGTTGAAATTATCCCCGAAAATTTCAATTCCGCTCAGCAGCTTATGCTGATGATTAACAGACTCAAAGAGGTATAACAATGGGCATTGAATCCTATTGTTCCATTGATTACTGTGCCATTTTTCTGCCGATTGTCGGAATTATTTACAGTATAACGCCTAAAAAATACAGATGGCTGTCCCTGCTTTTGTCATCGTATGTGTTTTTCTGTCTTGTCAGCGGTCAACTTATCGCTTATCTGCTGTTTACGACAGTATGCATATATCTTACCGGAATATGGCTGTCATCACAAAATGACAAATGCAGCGCGATGATAAGCGGCTGTGACAGCAGTAACAGAAAAAAAATCACGGATACAATTATCAAAAAGCAGAAAATTGTGATTACACTTGTTATATTGTTACATATATTTCTTCTGGCGCTGCTGAAATATTCAAAATTTTTTGCGGGAAATATAAACGATTTATTTTCGCTTCTCCATATAAAGTCAAGGGTTACGGTGCCGCAGATAGCGGCTCCCATAGGTATCTCGTTTTATTCTCTTCAGGCCATTTCATACATTTCGGATGTATACACAAAAAAAATAAGGGCTGACAAAAACTTCGGCAGGGTTGCACTTTATATGAGCTTTTTCCCTCAGATAATGGAAGGTCCTATATGCAGATATTCAGATACCGCACAGCAGCTTTTTAAAGGTGAAACAATAACTTATACAAACCTTACACAGGGCATTCAAAGAATTCTGTTCGGTTTGTTAAAAAAGCTTGTTGTTGCGGACAGGCTGAACACACTTGTTAAGCTTGTTTTTACTGATTTTAACAATTATAACGGTACTGTTGCGGCACTTGCCGCGGTGTGCTACACCTGTCAGCTTTATATGGAATTTTCGGGAACTATGGATATTGTTATCGGCAGTGCCGAAATATTTGCGGTTAAACTGCCTGAAAACTTCAGTCAGCCGTTTTTTTCAAAAACGATATCCGAGTTCTGGCAGAGATGGCATATCACTTTGGGAATATGGTTTAAAACCTATATATACTTCCCTGTCTCCCTGTCTCCTTTTTCAAAGAGACTGACAAAAAAAGCAAGAAAAAAAATCGGCAAATTTTACGGTCCCATGCTCGTAAGTACCATTGCGCTGTTCTGCGTATGGTTTTGCAACGGAATGTGGCACGGCTCGGGTTGGAGATATATATTCTTCGGAATGTACCACTTCACCCTGATAACCATCGGAAATCTTATTAAGCCTGTCGTAAAAAAATCAAATCAGGCTCTGAAAATAAACGCATCATTACCGCTCTACAAGTTTATGCAGATTGTCAGAACAACCATTCTTGTCTGCATAGGCGAAATGTTTTTCAGAGCCAACGGACTGCGTGCAGGTTTTGTGATGCTTAAAAAAATATTTACCGAATTCTCGTTACAAACAATTTCAGACGGAACCTTTCTTGATTTAGGGCTTGATTTGCAGGATTATATTATTGTGTTAATAACAGTAGCAATTGTATTTGCAATAGGCATAATCAAGGAAAAGGGTTACTCACCGAGAATTCTGATTTCACAAAAATCACTGCCTGTAAGGTGGACCATTTATTTCGCTTTGATTTTTTATATCATAATTTTCGGCGCCTACGGAACAGGCTATGTTCCTGTGGATCCTATTTACGCAGATTTTTAGGAGGATCGGATGATTGGTAATTTTTTTAAAAAAACGGCATCATCAATTGCGTTTTTGCTGATATTTGTAATTCTTCTGATTATTTCATCCTATATTTTCACGCCCAAAAATAATCTAAAAGAATTCGGTATGAATGATGTATCTGCCAACGGTATTCTCGGTGAAAAGGAGAACACCATTGATATTCTGGTATTGGGAGACAGCGAGGCATATTCCTCTGTTTCTCCCATGCAGATATGGAAAGACTTCGGATATACGAGCTATGTCTGTGCCACCAGTGCACAATATCTTTCCTATTCGGAAACGCTGTTAAAGCAGGCTTTTCAAAAGCAGAAGCCCAAGCTCGTAATCCTGGAGACCTATAACATCTACCGTAAAATGAAATTTGAAAATTCAATTATGACTAAAATCGAAAATTACTTTTCGGTGTTCAAATACCATGACAGGTGGAAGAATATAAGAGAAAATGATCTCTGGGACAATGTTGAATACACATGGACAGATGATTTTAAGGGATATCATTTCAGTGACAATGTAGATAAAGCAAACCGACCGAATTATATGAAGAAAACCGACGAAGTAGGCATAATACCTTCTATAAATAAGAGCTATGTAAAAAGCATTTCTGATTTCTGCCATGAAAACGGGGCAGATTTTCTGCTTGTAAGTACTCCGAGCTGCAAAAACTGGAATTATAAATATCACAACGGAATCGAGCTACTTGCACAGGAGCTTGATATCCAATATATAGATTTGAATTTGTGCAACTCTGAAATAGCTATCGACTGGTCAAAGGATACAAAGGACAAGGGTGATCATCTTAACCACTCCGGGGCAGTTAAAATGACGCGCTATCTCGGAAAATATATTGATAAAAATTACTCCCTTACCGACAACAGAAAAAATGAGGAATACAGTAAGTGGAATGAAGCTCTGGAAAGATATCTGAATAAGGTCAAATAAAAAAATACGATTTTATCAAAACACAACGCCCGAAAGCAATAGCTTTCGGGCGTCTGATAATTCATTTCAAAAGATTGAATCAGTCATTTGGAATAAAAGCCTTGTGGACAGCGCTTACGGCTCTGTCTGCATCATCGGCATTGATAATAACTGAAATCTTGATTTCCGATGTTGAAATCATCTGTATGTTTATATTGCTCTCATAAAGTGCCTCAAACATTTTGGAAGCTGTGCCGGGATGCGACTCCATACCCGCACCAACGATGGAAACCTTTGCAACATCGGTGTTGCAGACAATCCTGCATTCATCAAGCATATCCTCAAGAAGCTCCACTGCAAGCGGTCCGTTTTCCTTGTTTACTGTGAAAACGATATCCTTTGTGCCATCTCTGCCGAAGGACTGAAGAATAATATCAACATTGATATTTTTTGCTGAAAGCCTTGAGAAAATTTTAAACGCGATACCCGGTGTATCCTGTAAGTTTAAGATTGAAACAAGCGCAACATCTGTGTCCTTGGTCACGCCTCTGATTAACATTTTTTCCATTTTTGCTGCCTCCTTAACAATTGTACCCTTAACCGGATTCAGTGACGAGAGAACTTCAAGCTCTACTCCGTATTTTTTAGCCATTTCAACGCTTCTGTTATTAAGCACCTGCGCGCCGAGTGTTGCAAGCTCAAGCATTTCATCATATGTAATTTCCTTGAGCTTTCTCGCGCTTTTCACCTTGCGTGGATCTGCCGTATAAACACCCTCAACATCTGTAAATATCTGGCATTTATCCGCCTTGAGAGCGGCTGCAATTGCGACTGCGGATGTGTCGGAGCCGCCCCTGCCGAGAGTTGTAAGATCATCATACCGATTTATACCCTGAAATCCCGCAACTACAACAATATTGTGGCGTGCAATTTCCGCCTGCATTCTGTTGGGGCGGATATTTTTAATTCTTGCCGCATTGTAAATCGAGTTTGTGTTAAAGCCCGCCTGCCATCCCAAAAGGCTGATAACAGGAAATCCGAGCTTTTCAATAGCCATTGCAAGAAGTGAAATTGAAATCTGCTCGCCGGCGGCAAGAAGCTGGTCCAACTCCCTTTTAGCCGGTTTTTCATTAATCTCGTTTGCCTTAGCAATCAGGTCATCTGTTGTGTCACCCTGTGCGGAAACAACAACGATCACATCATTTCCTTGCTTATAAGTATCTGTTACGATACGGGCAACATTCATCACTCGTTCGGCGTCAGCAACTGACGAACCGCCGAACTTCTGAACAATAAGTCCCATATTCATATAATCCTCCGATTAATAATTTGTAACCTTGATGATATTAAGAACAGGAATACCATCAAGTCTTTTTTTCAATTCGTTTTCCGTCATAATATCTGTAATAAACGCAACCTCATCTGACGGCTGTCCCTTTCTTGAAAGGTATTTGACTTCTGAAAATGCCGAATTAATCTGCGTACAGGTAGCCTTTGCGCGGACATAAAAAGGCATTTTTATACATGCCTTGTAATCGACTACATAATCCTCTTCACCTGCACCCCAGCCGAAAATCTTTTTTCTGTCAGAATGCTTTGCGCAGTCAATCATATCTGCAACTACCGCGGACGCAGTCGGCAGTTTACCAGCACCCGGACCGTAAAAACATACATCACCTACGGCATCACCGCGCACAAGCACCGCGTTGAACACATCATGGACAGATGCAAGCTGTGAGCCGTGGTATACAACAGCAGGACTGACAAAAGCCGCAATGGAATCCTCACTGATATATTTTATCTGACCGAGCAGTTTTATTACTCCGTCAACCGAATTGATATAGGAAACATCCTCAAGGGAAATATTGGTTATACCCTCCGTTTCAACCTGTGACGGGTAAACATGCTTTCCGAATGCAAGCGACGCCAGTATACATACCTTTCTGCAGGCATCGTGTCCCTGCACATCCGCCGTAGGATCCTTTTCGGCATATCCCTTATCCTGAGCGAGTTTAAGAGCCTCATCAAACGACATTCCCTTTTCAATCATCATAGTCAGAATAAAGTTAGTCGTTCCGTTTAAGATACCTGCAATACCCTCAATATTGTTCGCCGCAAGGCATTGGGTAATCGGCCTGATTATCGGGATACCTCCGCCTACCGACGCCTCAAACAAGTAATTCACACCGTTTTTCTCGGCAGTTTCAAGAAGCTCAAGTCCCTTATGCGCTACAAGCTCTTTATTTGAAGTTACAACGCTTTTGCCTGCTTGAAGCAGCTTCATTGTAAAATCAAATGCAGGATTGACACCGCCCATTGTCTCAGCAACAATTTTAACCTCATCATCATTGAGAATATCATAAAAATCCTTAGTAAACAATGATGCATGCGAATCTCCGGGAAAATCACGCAAATCAAGAATATGTGCCACTTCAAGTGATTTGCCGCCGGTTCTTTTCGGGATAACATCGCTGTGGGCTTCTATAACCTCAACCACACCGGAACCTACTGTTCCGTAACCCATAACTGCTATCTTCATCCATTAACCTCCTATTAAAACGGAATTAACTCCGTCTGTTGCTTTTATATCATTTAACATTTTATCAACAGTGACCGTCATTTCGGTTATTCTAACCGTAACCGAAACATCCGCAACCGCATTTACCGGAACACTCTGATTAACAGACAACACATTGGCACCCGCCTTGTATATACAGTTCATAAGAGCCGATAAAACACCTGCATTGTCCCTGAGCTTGGCGCTGATTGTCAGAGTTTCATCACTGCTGTCGCCGTTATATTCAAAAACAGCATCCTTGTATTTATAATATGCACTTCTTGATATTCCTGCCATTTTTGCCGCCTGCGTAGCAGTCGCGGCCTCCCCCGCGGCAATATAATTCTTAGCCTGTATCACTTTTGAAAAAACCGGTGGAAGAATTTTGGAATTAACAAGAAAATAATTTATCTTTTCCATAAATATGTCCTCCGTGTGTGCACAAGTGTTTTGCGGTGAAAAACACTTTTTATATATTATCAAAAAGAAAGAAAAGTATCAAGACCTAAATTGAATTTTTTTTAAATAAACCTGTTTTTACTTGATTATGATGTAATATTGAATTAGAATAGTAATATAAATATTTTCGTACATCAAGAGGAAGTTAAATGATGAACAATAAAGTCGAAAAAAGGCGGGCCGCCCTGATAAACATAACCTACATTGCATTATTGCTTGCAATTGCATATTTTTTCTTCAAATACTGTTTTAGCTTTGCCGCCCCGTTTTTGCTGTCGTTTCTTTTTGCCGTTCTGCTACAAAAGCCGCTAAGATGGATAGACAAAAAGACAAAAAACAAATGCCATACATTATGGTCCATACTGCTTGTGCTGTTTTCAATTGCAATCATTCTTTTGCCTATCATTTTAATTCTGGCAAGGATTTTCAAAGAAATAGGCAGTTTTATAACCTACTTAGGCAATGAACTCAATGACCTGCCCGCCTTTCTTGCGACACTTGAAAATGAAATCCTTAAATTTCTCAAATTTCTTCCCGACGGTATTTATACTTCACTCTCAGATTCCGTGACCGAATTTTTCGGAAAACTCATTAACAATTTTGATATTTCTTCACTCGGAATAAATATGAGTACAATAACAGGCGGAGTCACAACAGGCATAAGCGGAATTTTCAGCGTTGTTAAAAATATTCCTTCTGTCTTAATTGCAATCGTTGTCAGCATTATCGCATGGATTTTTTTCACAAAGGACTATAACTTTATTGTTTATTTTATCAAAAAGCAGCTCCCCGAAAGCAAAAAAAATCTTCTGACTGAAATTAAACAGATTTTTTCCAAAACAATTCTTAAAATGATAAGAGCATACGGAATCATTATGTTTATAACATTTTGCGAGTTGTTTTTAGGCTTTACAATAATGAGCGCTCTTAAAATTATGAACAACAGCTATATTTTCATAATTGCCATATGTATTGCCATTTTTGATATACTGCCGGTAGCGGGTTCGGGCGGAATTCTGATTCCCTGGGCATTAATCAGTCTTATCGACGGCAACTTTGCACAAACAATCGGTCTTATGGTGCTTTATGCCATAATATCGGTTATAAGACAGTATATTGAACCGAAAATAGTAGGCGGTTCGCTCGGTGTTCATCCTCTTATAACCCTTTCCGGCCTTTACTTCGGTCTCAAACTGTTTGGGTTTATGGGAATGTTTATTGTTCCGATATGTGTAATGACAATAAAGGCTTTCAACGACGCGGGACGAATTCATATTTACAATCCCGTTGAAAGAAATTAGCATAAGTCATATATTATTAAATAGTCTAATAAACATTATATATGGAAGGTCCGGATGCGTTCATGATATGCACCGCTAAAGCTGTCTGACTTTTGGGGCGCGTATCAACTGATTTCCGGGCTTTTTTTGTTGATTTGGCACAAAAATTCAGTACCAATTATGGTAAATATTTTTTATTGACTTTGCGTATGTTTTACTTTATTATTATATTGCTTGTCGTCTATATCAGTATTAATTTGATGATAAGCAAAAAAATTGTTTATTTTTTGACAATTATATGGTAATATATACCTGTTTTAATAATATTGTAAATTTAATGATGAAAATTAAAATCATTAAGGAGGATTAATATTCATGCAAAAGAAAAAAAGTACGCTTCCTTTTAACGGTACAGACGAGCAGAAAAAGAAGCTTGACGCCGTTATAGACGCAAACAAGCATGACAAAAGCCGCCTGATGGCTGTTATGCAGGAGGCACAGGAAATCTACGGATATCTTCCGATAGAAGTGCAGAATATGATAGCTGAAGGTATGGACATTCCCCTTGAAAAGGTATATGGCGTTGCCACCTTCTATGCCCAGTTCTCACTGGCGCCTAAGGGAAAGTATAACATATCCGTATGTATGGGTACTGCCTGCTATGTAAAAGGCTCACAGACTCTTCTTGACGCGCTTACCGAAAAATTGGGTATAGGAATTGACGAATGTACTCCTGACGGAAAGTTTTCAATAACAGCATGCCGTTGTATCGGTGCCTGCGGCTTAGGTCCCGTACTGACCGTTAATGATGAGGTATATGGTAAGCTGACTGCTGATGATATTGACGGTATTCTCGCAAAATATCAGGACTAACGCCAAGATAACTGAAAGGAAAATACTATGAAATCAATTGATGAACTTAATGCTATCAAGCAGGAATATAAAAGTGCAGTAACTATACGCACAAGCGATTATGAAACCCGCATAATTGTCGGTATGGGCAACAGCGGTCTTGTTGCCGGTGCCCGCGATATTCTCAAGTCTTTTGTTAAGCGGATTGAGGATGAAGATCTCAGCGGAAAAATCATTGTAACCCAAGAGGCAAGAGTAAGCAAAGTCGGTTATAATCCTGTTGTAAAAATTGTTGAGGACGGCGTTAAAACAGCCGTATATGCAAATGTTACAACCGATATGGTGGACCGTATTGTTGATGAACATATCAAAGGCGGAAAAATTGTTGAAGAATATATTTTGACCGACAAGAAAAGCGAGGAGGAATAAGGTATGATTCGTTCACATGTAATGATCTGTGGCGGTACAGGCTGTACTTCCTCAGGCAGTAAAAAAATCCAAGAGGAGTTTGCCAAGCTTATAGAAGCTTACGGACTCAAGGATGAAGTTCAAATTGTAAAAACAGGCTGCTTTGGTCTCTGTGCTCTCGGCCCCGTTGTAATTGTCTATCCCGACGGAACATTCTACAGCCAGGTACGGCCGGAGGATGTTGAGGAAATTGTTGAATCACATCTTTTAAAAGGACATATCGTTGAACGGCTTGTTTATAATGACACAGGCAGCGTAAAGCCTAAAAATCCAAAATATGTAACATTAAAGGAAACTGCATTTTACCGTTCTCAGGACCGAATTGTACTCAGGAACTGCGGCGTTATTGATCCCGAAAATATTAATGAGTACATAGCAAGAGACGGTTATCAGGCGCTTCACAAGGCTTTGACTTCCATGTCTCCCGATGAGGTTATCAAATGCGTATCCGACTCAGGTCTGAGAGGACGCGGAGGCGGCGGATTCCCTACCGGATTCAAATGGGCGCTGTGTGCTCCCAATAAAGCGCCTCAGAAGTATGTTGTATGTAA